>JALXAX010000172.1 GCA_026991755.1 Thiotrichaceae bacterium
TAGCTTCACCCTTCGTTTAGTGAGCACTACTGTACTCAATTATACTTTAGTGTAAGCGGGCATTTTTTAAACCCGTGATGAATCAATATCTTATTCCCTATGCCGTAGTGAAGTCACGGATTCAGGTTATAGTTATTGGTTGATGTATTTAGTGTAGATGATTTTTCAAGCGGGCGTGAGTGTATCTTATAATAAATAATGCTAATAGATAGATGAAGAGTGCTTTCATGCTAGTACTCCAACAAGTTAGGTTTGATGGAGTACTAGGCTCTTGACTGTTATTTGGATTAATCTATACTAATCCACATATATAGAATATATTCGGAGAATGTTATGCCACAATTACATTGTTATATACCCAAAGAAACTGCTAACAAATTGCATTTAAAAGCTGAACAAGCACACTTGTCTGTCTCTAAGTATTTGGCAAAACTTATTCAAAAAGACTTAGATAATGAGTGGCCAGAAGGCTTTTTTGATTTATTTGGCTCATGGCAAGGTGATGACTTGGTACGCTTACCACAAGGTGATTATGAAGACAGAGAAACCTTGTTGTAATGTACTTATTAGATACTAATGTTTGTATACAGTTTTTAAATGGAACATCGGGTTCCATAATGAACAATTTTCAGCGACATTCGGCTAGTGAAATTGCATTATGTAGCATTGTAAAAGCAGAGCTCTTGTTTGGTGCACGCCATAGCCAAAGGATCAACGCTAACCTGCAAAAGCTGAAAGTATTTTTTACCCCTTTTACTAGTTTGCCTTTTGATGACCGAAGTGCTGAAGAATATGCGCAAATACGGGCAGATTTAAGTCAGCAAGGAGAGCTGATTGGCCCGAATGATTTATTAATTGCAGCTATAGCACGGGCTCATGACGCAACACTTATCACCCATAATGTAGGTGAGTTTAGTCGAGTTGCTAATTTGCGTTTTGAGGATTGGCAGTAACAGACTTAATCAATAGCTCCGTCTTGTATTAATGGTTTCATATGTATTGGCACATACTCATGGAACCGAGACTTCAGTCTCGGCTTAACGGGGCTGAAGCCCCGTCTCCAGATGTATGTCATTACTTTTGAAACCATTAATATCACCATTATTATAAGAGGGAAGGTGGGTTGAATATTATGCCCTTTTTTTATAGTGGCTTATAAACTATACTCATGGCGAATTTAATCAAAGAATCATGTGGATAGGATATCTGCAAGACCTTTATTCCTAACAACCACTAACGAATAAAAAAATTATTATGAAACGGATATTCAATTACAAAGCAATAGCGCTAATCTCACTTTCTCTATCATCACTACTATCCCCCTTGGCTGTATATGCTAATGATATTTACAAAGTTACTCGCGTAGGGCAAGGGAATAGCTTAAATTTGCGTGCTTACCCTAGTGCGAAAAGTACGATTAAAGTTGCCGTTCCACACAATGCTTCGTGGGTTGTTAAACGCAATAGCAGCAAGAAAGTAGGTGGTTCTGTTTGGAATAAAGTTGTTTGGAACAAGCAAGAAGGTTGGGTGAATAGTAAGTTTTTAAGCTTTGATCCAGCATCGACAAAAATAGCTCAACAACGTCGACAGTGTTTGAGTAACCCAGCGGTTAAATTAAAACAATGTTGCGGTTATCCTGCCAATGAACGTAATCGTCCGTTTAAGCATATTGATATCTTAAGTGTTAAGGGTATAGCTGTTGGCAAAACAGTATCTTTACGCTCGCAAGCTGGACAGTGGAAGGGTAAAGTAGTTGTGGCTATCCCTCATAACGCGACGTGGGTGGCACGGTTAGGTAAGACTAGAAAGTTATCAAACGGACAGGTGTGGGAATACGTGCGCTGGAATGGTCAAAACGGTTGGCTGAACAAGGCTAATGTTGTTTTTGATCAAGCGGTCACTCAATTGGGCGATAAGAAGCGTAAAATGTGTTCACTTCGGTAATGTTTTTAAGCTGTATGTAGCCAAATATGTTAATGCTCTTAAAACTTTAGACTAGACTCTAACCTGAATCCGTGACTTCAATGCGGATAATAGGGGATAAGAGATTGGTTTAGCACGGGATTTTAAAAAATCTTAGCTTCACCCTTCGTTAAGCGGGTATTTTTTAAACCCGTGATGAATCAATATCTTATTTCCTATGCCGTAGTGAAGTCACGGATTCAGGTCTAAATAATAGGTAATCATGTCTCACATCAGAGTAGCTTTAAGCTTTATTAGCGTCATCTTACTGGCGTGTAATAATGCGCTGTTTGCGGCTCAAGAGAACCCATTATTTCCGCCCACTTTTTATCCTCGCTTAGGTATTAATGTAGAGGGTATTCACAAGTTTAATACCTCGTTGCCTTTTACTGACCTGTTTAAAATATCAACGGGTTGGTTTACTTCTTGTCAATTTGATTGGCAGAAACATGAAGCTATTGATCCTGGGTGTACAAAAAAAAATTCATTTAACACGCATGAACAGTCGAGTTTAGACCTTGATAAAAATGGTTGGGTGCGTTCGTTACCTGCTAGTGACGATCCGCAAATATTTACCAGTGTTGTCAGTGGCTTAAAACTTGATGAGGATTTTCCTCTGGGTAGATATGTGCTGCTTTATAAAGGCAAAGGGGAAATTGAGGTACTGGGTGCATTAAACATTGTAGGTAAAAAGAAACGAGGCAGGATTGTTTTTGATTTAATTGCCACTCAACGCGGTATCAAAATTAAAATAAAGAAAACACAACGGGGTAACTATATCCGTGACATTCACTTGGTCTCTATCGACAATGAGAAAACTTTCCGCAAGCAGCCCTTTGATGCCGCTTATTTAGATAAGCTTCGCCCCTTTGATGCCATTCGCTTTATGGCATGGACCAATCCTCGAAGTACTCAGTTGTCCGATTGGAAACAGCATCCCACACCGCAATATGCATATTATACAGGGAGTAGTGGTGTACCTATAGAAACGATGCTCAATCTGGCCAATGACCTTAATGCTGTGCCATGGTTGAATATGCCACATAAAGCAACGGATAGATTTATGCGCGAGTATGCTCGCCTTGCCAGAAAGTATGTTCAAAGAGACAAAAAGATCATTATCGAATTCTCTAATGAAATGTGGAATGTTATTTTTCCTGCGACCGCTTATGCCATTAAAGAAGCAAGTGTCATGTGGCCGCATGCGTATACTGATATCAATTCTTATGAGCGAAAAGTAAAGCTGGCTAATAACTGGTATGGACGGCGTTCGGTAGAAATGTGTGATATCTGGAAAGAAGTTTTTGGTCGGCAAAAAGATCGTATTGTGTGTGTTATCTCATCACAATCAAACATTGAATGGGTGGGTAAAGAAGCCTTAGATTGCCCCTTATGGTCAGGTGGCCCCTGTGGAAAGCGTATTGATGCTTATGCCGTTGGCCCTTACTTTGGTGATTATATCGCTAAGATTGAACAACGTGACCGATTAAAAAGATGGTCAATTAGCATTGATGGAATGGATAAGCTATTCAGGGAAATAGAGCAGGGTGATGAGCTTATTGATGGGCCAAAAGGTGGTGCTATACAACACTTTCTGGACAGCAACATGAAAGTAAGTAAGAAACTGGCTGATGAGTATCATTTGCCACTGTTTGCTTACGAGGGCGGACAACATTTAATACGCTATGACAGTCCACATAAGATAACGGATGAGCGTTTATTAGCCTTCCTCAAGGAGTCTAATCAAGATCCACGTATGCAACGTGTTTATCAACGTTATTTAAGAACATGGGAAGAGAATGGCGGTAAAACCATGATGCATTTTTATGGCATTGGTAAGCCAGAAAAGAATGATTTCTTTGGAATGCTGCCTTCATCAAAGACTAAAAGTGCGCCTAAATATAATGCCATGCTGCATTATTTACGCCGACGTTATAGTAAAGAATTAAACCTGAATCCGTGACTCAGTTAGAGAGTACCCCCCCTTTTTAATCAGCCCCATCTTGTTGGAGTACTAGTAGCTGACTCGGTATAATCCTTGAAACTATTTTGCCCTATTATCTATTGACTGGAAACCTTATTGTCACACTTACTCAATCTGCTAGAACATCTCCAGCTACCAGAAAGCCATCAACAAAAGAATAACCCATTAAGTTATTCATTGAATAATGCTCAGCGCTTATTCCATGGACGTGGTCATGCCTATCAAGGTTTGAACCATGTAACGATTGATTGGTTGCCCCCTGTCATACTTATAACGATTTTTGCGGAAGAATCCAAACAAGCCATCGAGCAATTAGCAGACCAGTTATTACTAAAGCTACCTTCTTGTAAAAGTGTGCAACTCCAACACAAGTATCAATCAACAGGCCCGATTGAAATCATACGGGGGGAGGCTCTTCAAGCACTGCAAGTGAATGAAGATGAGCTTTGCTTTCATGTGAATTTAGGTAAAAACAGAAATACTGGCTTATTTCTGGATATGAGTAATGGACGTAAATGGATACAACAACACAGTAACAATAAGCGTGTATTAAACCTATTTGCTTATACCTGTGGCTTTTCAGTCGCTGCGATAGCGGGCAAGGCTCAGCGTGTTTTAAATGTAGATATGAGTAGCTCAGTTTTAAAAATGGGTAGAGATAATCACCGATTAAATAAACAATCACTTGATAATGTAGCTTTTGAAAAGCTCAATATTTTTAAATCATTCGGGCGTTTAAAAAGGAGAGGGCCTTTTGATCTTTTAATTTGTGACCCACCTACCTTTCAAAAAGGAAGTGTAGATATTGAGCGAGATTATCCAAAAATTATGCGTCGGCTAGATGAATTTATGGCACCAGAATCAACGTTGTTTCTATGCTTGAATGCTCCCGAATTAGGTCGTGAATATCTACTGAAACATATGCTGGAACTCGCTCCAGAATATAAGCTGATAGAAGAAGTTAAAGCGCCTGCTGTGTATGTAGAAGCTGAGAATAAAGGGCTGAATATTCTTTGTTTTGAGCGAAAAGGCTGAGCGCTGTTAACGTGCTTGTTGATGCGTGATTAGTTTTTAGACCCTACGACACAATAAGAAACTAATCTCTGTTGCTATTTTTTCTATCAAAACCTGATAAATTCTATCTCACAGAAATTCCGCTCATGACTTGATCAGAGGCTCCTTAAAGGATGTCCCTGCGATATGGAAATTGGCCAAAGCCTCACCGATTATTTTACAATGCTCGACACTCACATTACTGGGTGATAAGACTGTTCCCGCTAGATGCTCAATTAATGCAGCAGGTTTGTTACATAAGGAGTGTAGGTATGTTCCTGCTTTATCTTTAACTAGAGTGATACTTTTAACAGGATGCCTAGATTGAGTTGAGAAGTGGGTTGAGAAATGGGTCATTAAGTCTAAAAAGAAGTCTAATTGTGGTGTTGTGTAATGTTCGTAAATAGTCAGTATAAAACGTCCTCGTGTGGTATTAATCGTTGCTAAGTCTTTACATACAAGCATCGCCTTCGACTCCGCTCAGGCTACAGAGTAGCACCCTGAGCGGAGTCGAAGGGCGCGGTTTTTACTGAATATACTTTTGCAACTATTAATATCTAATGCGTAATTGGTGTTTTCCATGCCTGCGGTGATACCCGTAAACGAAGTTACTTCGCCGATATTGTAGTGTTCTAAAAAATGAATAAGTGCCTCTTTTGTAACGCGGGTATAGACAGACATTGATACATCCTAAAATAGTTCAGTACAGGTGTGTAATGAGTGCTGATGCATTTTAATCCGTCATATCTTTCGTGCAAAGGTCTCAAAATAAATATCTTGTCGATACAGCACTACCAATTGTCAATGTGATTCGTTTGCTCTAGTCAATTAATTGACATATTACCCCTATGTACTAAAAGTAATTAGTATTTAATGTTTTATCAGTTAGCTGTTTTTAAACAGTTTATTCTAATTTATAACATGGCTTTGAGGGGGGAGAATAGGAAATGAGCCGGCTATTCGCCTTTAATTCTAAAGCCCTCGGAATGATTTATGCGCAATTTATTTATTTTACTCACCGGGCTTCTGCTGTTTAGTTTACTAGGCTATTTTTGTATTTATAAAAATCATGCCCGTTCAATTCAAGATGATATTCATGAGCGAAGTAACAGACTACTTCGCAGTGATATGCCAGAAACTAATATCATGGCTAATGTTGATGGTCGTGATGTCGTTTTAACGGGGAATGTCACTACGCAAGCACTAAAAGATCGGGCTGAGAATGTTGTAAACGTAGTTGGTTCTAGGGTGGTTGAGAATAAATTGGTGGTAGATACGGAGGTTGCTAACAAGCTACAGAATGAAAAAGCTGCCTTAGCTGAGCCTGTTAATAGTATTCCTGAAGTTGAAGCTATTGATGTTACTAAAGCCCCACTAACAAAGATGATTAATAAACCGAAAGATTCAGTCGATGCCAATAATCTTCCCTACCGTTTTATCGCTACACTGTCAGAAAATAAGAAAATCTTATTAAAAGGGGATGTTCCCAGTGAGGAAGCTCGCAAGCAAGTGGTTGATTTAGTAAATAAGCTATTTGCTGGAAGTGAGATTAGCGATAGGTTAGTGGAGTCAAAAAACACTTCAAAAGATTGGTTGATCACGGTAAGAAGCATGCTTACTAATCTTGCTTTACTAGAATCAGGTAGTGCTGAATTAGTTGATGATATTATGTCTATGACAGGTAAGGCAAAAACGCGTGAAATAGAGGAAAAGATTACTACTGATGTGAGTAAGCAGATGAGCCAACAGCACCAGGGGCTCTTTAATATTACTGTTTTAGACGATCCTGAGACTGTGCCCAATCCCCTTGTGGTAAATCAACAAGGCATAGCATGCCAGCAACAATTTAAGCAATTGTTATCGGACAATACTATACGTTTTCGTCTTTCTCGCGCGATAGTATCAGCAGAGAGTATGAATGTGTTGGTCTCGTTAGCGAATATTGCAAAGAGCTGTCCAGGACAAAGCATTCAAATTGAAGGGCATACGGATTCTACGGGTGCTGATGTGCATAACAAGTGGCTGAGCCAATCTCGCGCTGATGCCGTTTTGCAACATCTAGTGAAACTTGGCGTTGATAAAACTCGATTACGTGCTATTGGTTATGGTGAAAGCAAACCCCTCGCCAATAATGCCACCGCTCAAGGTAGAGCTAAAAACCGAAGAATTGAATTTACCGTACAAGAGGTTAAATGATGGAATATCTAATATCACAACTTTGGTTATGTCTTGCACTAGCCACTTTACTTGGCGGAATTATTGGTTGGCTACTACGTGGAGGTGGTTTAAAAAAATTAAAACTAGATAAACAATCATTGAAAACACGTTTAACTGAAATAGAGAACGAAAGAGATGATCTTGCTTTAGAAGTACTGGATAGAAAAGAAAGCCATAATGTTCTAGTCGCAGAGAGAAATAACTTTCTCTCCAAATTAGATGCTATGAAAAGTGGCGCTACCTTAGCTAGAAATGCTTTAGACGAAAGCAAAGCAAAACTAAGGGAGAGTGAAGCAACCATTAAAACGTTATCCGATAAGTTAAAGGATAATGAAGCTCAGGTAGTTGCGGTTAAGGAGGAAGGTAACACGAAAAATGCTGAGTTATCTGAAGCTAAAGAACGTCTTAGTGCCTATCAATCAAAGCTTTCTAAAAGTGAAGCCTCTCTGGTTGATTTACAGCAGAAGCTTGATGATACAGAACAGCAGTTAGTCGATATGACCACAGAGGCTGAAGATTGGTCGCTTAAGTTTGCTGAAGCTGATAAAACTATTGATATCAGTAAAGCTCATTTATTGGATTCAGCTTCTAAATTAGAAGTGATGCAAGACATGCTAGCGTCATCAAACGAGGGTAAGTCTTCTTTTGAAGAGAGCTTAATTAACAAGAATGCGCAAATAAACACATTACAAGCCAAATTAATTGATAGTGAAAATAACTTAGGTCGTATTACTACAAAGCTATCAGATACTGAAATAAAGCTACAGTCGAAGAAGCTAGAACTTCAAGACGCTACGCAAAAGCTAAATACTGTTAAGAATGATTTAGCGAGTTCAAATGACAAATTAGAAGCTAGTTCAGTAAAAATAAATACACTTCTTGATACGGCTTCTAGTAATGACGATACTTCTAAACAATGGCGAAAATCCCAAGATAAACTGGAGCTGGCACAGTCTGAATTATCAGATGCGCAATCCAAGTTAACCAAAGCGAAAACTAGTAATACTCGATTACAAACGGCGTTGTCTAAGGCAGAGAAAAGTCTTGGTAATAATAAAGCGGTAGTTAATGATTACAAGAAACAGCTCACTGAGTTGCAGTCATCCTTAGATGCTAGTAAAGAGAAAGGCACTGCGGATCATAAGACCCTTCAAGCAAAGTTAGCTGAAGCCGAATCTACTAATAGCCAATTGAAAGCTCAATTGTTAGATACTGAAAAGAGTCTCAGTAAACACACGTCTGAAGTTGAGGGTTATAAGCAACAGCTTTCGGAACTCCAGTCTTCATTAGATGCTGGTAAAGAAGAAAGTGCTGCTGATCATAAAGCACTTCAAGCGAAACTAGCAGAGGCTACGTCTGATAATACTCAATTGAAAACTAAATTATTAGCCTCAGAGAAGAGTCTAAGTGACTATAGTTCTGAGGTTGAGGATTATAAGAAACAGCTTTCTATACTCCAGTCTTCCTTAGATGCTAGTGAAGAAAAAGGCACTACAGACCATAAAATGCTTCAAGCAAAGTTAGCTGAAGCTGAATCAACTAATGACCAATTGAATGCTCAATTATTAGATACTGAAAAGAGTCTCAGTAAACACACGTCTGAAGTTGAGGGTTATAAGCAACAGCTTTCGGAACTCCAGTCTTCATTAGATGCTGGTAAAGAAGAAAGTGCTGCTGATCATAAAGTACTTCAAGCGAAACTAGCAGAGGCTACGTCTGATAATACTCAATTGAAATCTAAATTATTAGCTTCAGAAAAGAGTCTAAGTGACCATACTTCTGAAGTTGAGGATTATAAGCAACAGCTCTCTGCTCTTCAGTCTTCTTTAGAAACCAGTAAAGAAAAAGGCAATGCAGATTATAAAGTGCTAGAAGCTAAACTGGCAGAAGCCGAATCTAGTAATAGCCAATTACAAACGAAGTTGTCAGAGACAAAGAAAAGCCTGAGCAGTGATACCTCTAAAGTAGACAATTACAAACAACAGCTCGCTACACTCCAAACATCTCTAGATAGCAGTAAAAAAGAAGCCATTGCAGATCGCCAATCGTTAGAAGCTAAATTAACTGAAGCTGAGTCGAGTAACGCACAATTAAAAAGCAAATTATCTGAGACTGAGAAGTATTTAAGCAAGCATACTTCTGAAATAGCCGATTACAGACAACAATTAACCACCGCTCAAACATTCCTTGATACGAACAATAAAGCTAATGAGGATGTTGAAGGTAAGCTTAAAAAGCTTCAATCAAAACTATCTGAAGCTGAGTCTAATAATAGCCAACTTAAGTTTAAGTTAGCGGTAGTTGAGAAAAGCTTTAGAGACACTATATCGGAGACTAATCATTATAAGAAGCAGTTAGAAGCGCTAGAAGTTTCCTCGGTAAAACAACGAACACAAGATGGTGAAGTACAACCAAGCTCAGAGAATACTCACTCAGAACAAAGTGTTAAAGGCTCATTAAAGAAAAAAGAGAGTGCTAAGAATGTTCAGGATGATGATGTAAATACTCAGCAGAAAGGGATAGAGAAAAAAGGGCTAGAAAATAGTGATGGTGAAAATAAGGCAGATATACCTGTTTCAGTAACCGAAGTGTCCAACTCTAGAGAGCCCATAAATGAGCAGGCAGGTTATAGTATTGAAGAGATACAAGGTATTGGTCCTGGCTATGGTAAACAACTGCGAAAACTTGGTATTAGCACCACTTCAGATATGCTGAAGAATGCTTCTAAAATTACAGAGGTAAAGGCAATTGCCAAAAAATTAAATCAAGAGCCGTGGGTGGTTCGTTCATGGTCCAGCATGTCCGATTTAACACGAATTAATGGTGTTGATGGACAATTTGCAGAACTTATTGAGTTTTCAGGGGTACATTCGACTCAAAGTATGGCCTTACAAGAAGGGAAGTCGTTTGCAGCAACTATGAAAGCTTTAAATGATAAAGAGAAACGTGTTCCAAAATCACCTGATTCTAAGCAAGTTTCACAATGGATAGGCCATGCAAAAACACTGACCCCGATACTCGATAATGACCTGGATAAGATTAATAAACCCATAGTAATAAGTAGCTATCCTATAGAGGAAATAGAAGGTATAGGTCCAGGATATGCTAAGCAACTTAGTAAGCTAAGCATAACGACCACTCAAGATATGCTTGATAAAGTATCGAGTGTCGAAGGTGTAGAGTCCGTTGCGACAAGTATGAGTAAGCAATCATGGGTTATTCGCTCTTGGGCTAGCATGTCTGATTTAACACGGATTGAAGGTGTCGATGGACAGTTTGCTGAGCTTATTGAGTTTTCAGGGGTACATTCAGTGCAAGCTTTAGGTCGGCAAGATGCTAAAACATTTACCCAAGTGATGATGGATGTAAATGATAAGGAGCATCGTGTAAAGGAAGCGCCTGATTCTCGCAGGGTTCATCAATGGATCACTTCTGCTAAAACGATGCCCACTATTTTAGATGATGACTTAGCGCTTATTGTTGCCACTACGCCATCGGTTAATAAAAATAAGAATGATGTATCCTCAAACAGTAGTGGGGTTAGTGGCGAGGTTAGTAGTGGAGCGACAAGCAAGCTAGCTACTACTATGGATTATGAAATTGAAGAAATAGAAGGTATTGGCAAAGGCTACGGTAAACAATTACGTGAAATGGGTTATGAAACCAGCTTAAGTTTATTGCAGAATTGTCCTGATAAAAAAGCCATAAATGCGGTTGCTGTTAAGATGAAACAGGAATATTGGGTTGTTGAGTCTTGGGTTAGCATGGCCGATTTATTGCGTATTCAAGGTATCAGTGGACAGTTTGCAGAACTATTGTATTTCTCTGGTATTCACTCGGTACAACGATTAGCGTTGTTTAATGCTACTAACCTCACTAAGAAAATGGAAAGAACCAATAAAAAAGAACATCGAGTAAAAGAAACTCCAAGTGTTGAAGCAGTAAGAGAGTGGATTGCAATAGCTAAGAAGCTAGAAAGTATGGATTCTATTTAAGGAACCTCTGAGCAAGTCATGATTCGTTTTTCTGAGGTTAGAATCTGTAGGTTGGGCTGACGTTAGGAAGCCCAACAAATGATGTAGCACTAATGTTGGGGTTCGTTCCTCACCCACAACCTACAGTTCCATATAAACATTTATTATTTTCATGGTGATGTCTGTAACTATGGCTGAGACATCTGGGGAATTAGGAACTTCTATGAGGTTTCTTGATTGATGAAAAAACAACCCTGCGTATTTACCCGTAAGAATAAACACACTATAAATCTTGCTCTTAGGTAAATTAAAAGGCAGTCTTCAGTTTGATATTTTGCGGGTTTTGTATTGCTAGGTTTAATACTTACTCACACAGCCGCTTGAAGATTGTAAAAGGGAATTTGTAATGCAAGGTAACACCCCGATAAACCTAGTTACTAATAAGGATATAGAGGAGTATCTATTTCTCAGAGGTCAGAACTTAATGCGTACCTTGAGTGTTGGTTTACATAGCGCAAGCTTAAACCCTAGTGTGCCAATTTTTGATACGGACATCGAACAACCCACTGACAACAATGCAAACCTATGACAACGGCTAATACTTGCCACCTTATTCTGGGGGGCGCCCGTTCGGGTAAAAGCCACTATGCTGAGACGCTTGCTAAATCGTCCTTAAATGAAGTGACCTATATCGCAACTGCGCAAGTTTTCGATGATGAAATTGCAGCAAGAGTATTTCGCCATAAAAGTGATAGACCTCAGCAATGGTTAACGATTGAAGAACCTTTAGCGCTTTCTCTAGTGTTGAAAAATAATGCTAAAAAAGGGCATACCCTGTTGGTCGATTGTTTAACCATGTGGATGACTAACTTGTTAACCCATGATGATGAATCCATTCTTGAAAGAGAAGTGAATGGACTACTAGATTGCCTTGATGAGTTAGAAGGAACGATTATCTTTGTAAGTAATGAAGTCGGTATGGGAGTTATTCCGATGGGGGAATTAACTCGCAGATATGTTGATGAAGCAGGGCGTTTACATCAGCAACTTGCACTGAGAGTACAACATGTTGTGTTAATGGTTGCGGGGTTACCTCATACTATAAAATCACCTAGTACGGTGAACGGTAATTACGATAAATAACACTGGTTAGGATAAGTCCATTAAGAACAAGGCATCGCGATGAGTCATAGCTGGGCTATGGGGCTGAGTGATAACGCAGTTATCAAGGATTTAGACCGTCAGATTATTAATCGTAATTACTGTTTACTGTATTAATAGTTGCAAAAGTATATTCAGTAAAAACCGCGCCCTTCGACTCCGCTCAGGGTGCTACTTTGTTGCCTGAGCGGAGTCGAAGGCGGTGCTTGTATGTAA
>JALXAX010000173.1 GCA_026991755.1 Thiotrichaceae bacterium
CCTATAGAGTGATTCTGCTGAAGCTTCTAAGTTTCGCTAAAGCTCAACTAAGTCTTCGGCTGAATGGCGTAGTAAAAAAAGGAATTAATGGTTGATCCTTAATGAGTTTTTTTACATAGCCAGTCAGTCGAAGAGGGTTGCTCTATAGGCTGTAGCGTCTTCACTCTATAAGTGAAGATAGATAAAGCTGCTTACTTTAATGCTATCAACAGTTTATTTAATGCTGGAAGCGGTTAACTGAGGATTTTAGGTTAAACTTGATAATAGCCGTTGAAAACAGCCATTCAAAGCTGTTCAAGCTATAAAACCTATTCACATAACAACCGTTAGTCAGTTATAATCTTCGACCACTCAACTGACTGATTACCTAATCATGCGTACTTCCCGTTTCCCTCTATCTACACTCCGAGAAACTCCTGCCGATGCTGAAATAATCAGCCATCAACTGATGCTAAAAGCAGGCATGATTCGCCGCTTATCATCAGGCTTGTATACATGGATGCCGATAGGTTTACGTGTATTACGCAATGTCGAGAAAATTGTCCGCGAAGAAATGGATAAGTCGGGGGGTATTGAGGTATCCATGCCAACCATACAACCTGCTGAGCTGTGGCAGGAATCTGCTCGTTGGGAGCAATATGGTGCTGAGCTATTGCGCATAAAAGATCGTCACAATCGCGAGTATTGCTATGGCCCTACTCATGAAGAAATCATTACCGATTACGCCCGTAAAGATCTAACCAGCTACAAACAACTGCCTATCAGTTATTACCAAATTCAAACTAAATTCAGAGACGAAGTGCGCCCTCGTTTTGGTGTCATGCGCGCACGCGAGTTTCTGATGAAAGATGCCTATTCCTTTCATATTGACCATGAGTCACTTCAAGAAACCTATGACATCATGCATCAAACCTACAGCAATATATTCTCTCGCTTAGGGTTGGAATTTCGTGCCGTTGAAGCCGATACAGGCTCTATTGGCGGAAATGACTCACACGAGTTCCACGTATTAGCCGATTCAGGTGAAGACGCTATTGTCTTCTCAAGCGATTCAGATTATGCCGCTAATGTCGAAAAAGCAGAAGCTATTGCTCCAACAAGCGCTCGCCCTGCTCCAGCAGCAGGCATGCGTACTGTAGAAACCCCCAACCAGAAGTCTATTGATGAGGTCGCTGGGTTCTTAAACGTAGAGCCACAGCAGATCATCAAAACACTTTTCGTGCTGGGTGAGAATGACGACATTATCGCTCTACTCCTTCGTGGCGACCACGAACTCAACGAAATCAAAGCAGAAAAAATAAAAGGCATTGCTGAACCTCTCACCTTCGCTACTGATGATCAAATTGTTGAAGCTGCAGGCTGTCGTGCGGGTTCACTAGGCCCATTAGGGTTGACTATCAAGATTATTGCTGATCATGCCACTTCGATCATGTCTGACTTTGTGTGTGGAGCCAATAAAGAAGATAAGCATCTCATTAATGCCAACTGGGTACGCGATATTCCTGAACCTGTCTTTATGGATATCCGTAATGTCGTTGAAGGCGACCCTAGCCCTGATGGAAAAGGTACTTTGTCGATACTTCGAGGTATTGAAGTGGGGCATATCTTCCAGCTCGGCACTAAATACTCAGAGTCAATGGGCGCCACCGTATTAAACGAAAATGGCAAAGACCAAGTCATGACAATGGGTTGTTATGGTATAGGTGTTTCCCGTGTAGTAGCGGCCACCATTGAGCAAAACTATGATAATAACGGTATTATCTGGCCAGAAGCTATCGCACCGTTTGAAATTGCTCTTGTACCGATTAACTACCAAAAATCTGATCCCGTTAAAGAAACGGCAGACGCGCTATATCAACAGCTCATCGAAGCTGGCTACAACGTATTGCTAGATGATCGCAAAATGCGCCCGGGTGCGATGTTTGCCGATCTTGAGCTAATAGGTATACCGCATCGCTTAGTGATTTCTGAGCGTGGCCTAGCTAATAACGAGCTAGAATATAAAGCAAGAAGCGGAGGCGATGCGCGACCTCTGAGTATTAATGAGGTTGATTCCTTTCTTAAGCTTGCTTTAAAAAAACATAAGATTTTTAAAGACGAAGGATAATGATTCATCCCTATTAATTGCTGCAAAAGTTTTTACATACAAGCATCGCCTTCGACTCCGCTCAGGCTACAGAGTAGCACCCTGAGCGGAGTCGAAGGGCGCGGTTTTTACTGAACATACTTTTGCAACTATTAATACTTGTTTGCCATAAAGCAAACAAATGAAAAACACATAGACTTACCTTAGGATATATAGATGACTGCAACTAACCGCCCCGTGACCCGTGCCTTGATTAGTGTTTCTGACAAAGAAGGTGTGCTTGAACTCGCTAAAGCACTTCAATCCAGAGATATAGAGATCCTTTCAACGGGCGGAACCGCTAAATTACTAGCCGACAACCATGTACCAGTAGTTGAAGTCTCTGACTATACAGGCTTTCCTGAAATGATGGATGGCCGAGTAAAGACATTACACCCTAAAATCCATGGTGGAATATTAGCAAGGCGTGGTACTGATGATGCCGTTATGGAAGCACATAACATTCCACCCATCGACCTTATTATCGTCAATCTCTATCCCTTCGAAGCTACGGTAGCCAAGCCCGGTTGTTCTCTTGACGACGCCATTGAAAATATAGATATTGGCGGCCCTACCATGGTAAGAGCTAGCGCAAAAAACCACGCACACGTCGCCATCATCGTTGAGCCTGCTGACTACACCACATTGCTTGAAGAAATGGATAACAACGATGGCGCACTTAGCCACTCATTTCGCTTCGACATGGCGGTTAAAGCTTTCGAGCATACCGCTCGCTATGATGGCATGATTGCTAACTATTTAGGTAAACGTGTCGATATCTCGGAAGGAGAAACAGAAAATAAATTTCCTCGCACCTTTAACTTACAACTCAATAAAACCCCCATTGTGATGCGTTACGGCGAGAACCCGCATCAAAATGCAGCATTCTATGTCGAAGAAAATATTACAGAAGCTTCCATCGCTACTGCCACACAAATACAAGGAAAGGACTTATCCTATAACAATATCGGCGATACCGATGCGGCACTTGAATGTGTAAAACAATTCGATGATAAACCTGCTTGTGTCATCGTCAAACACGCCAACCCTTGTGGTGTAGCTTATGGCTCTTCTTTATTAGATGCTTACCAGCGTGCTTTCTCAACTGATCCAGAGTCCGCTTTTGGTGGCATTATTGCTTTCAACCAAGTGTTAGATGGCGAAACGGCTCAAACCATCGTAGACAAACAATTTGTTGAAGTGATTATTGCCCCCAAAGTATCCGCTGAGGCCATCGAAGCGGTTAGTAGCAAAAAGAATGTACGCTTATTAGAGTGTGGTGAGTTTACCGAACAAAAGGAACGGCTCGACTATAAACGTGTCAACGGTGGATTATTAGTGCAAAGTGCAGATTTGTTATTACATAACGAACTTACCGTTGTTACCGAAAGACAGCCGACTGAAGACGAAATGCGCGACTTGTTATTTGGATGGAAGATCGCTAAGTACGTCAAATCTAATGCCATTATCTATGCCCGCAATGAAATGACTATTGGCGTGGGAGCAGGTCAAATGAGCCGTATTAATTCAGCACGGATTGCAGGTATAAAAGCCGAACATGCAAACTTGGAAGTTAAAGGCTCTACCATGTCGTCTGATGCTTTTTTCCCATTCCGTGATGGTATAGATGCAGCAGCAGACGCTGGAATCACTGCGGTTATACAACCAGGTGGATCAATGCGTGATGAAGAAGTAATAGCGGCCGCTAACGAGCATGACATGGCGATGGTCTTCACAGGGATGAGACATTTTAGACATTAATCATAGTTATATTTCCACACTTGCTCATCCGGATTCAATTCTGGAGTGTAAGGAGGTACTACTTGTCTATCTACGAAAAGTTCTTTCAGGTGAAAAACCTGAACTGTTGGCAAAAGATTTATTACTGGATGAATATCCACCCAAAACAGACTTCATTGGCTATAGAAAACACACTGCACAGCATCAGACCGATAAACAATCGAAGGAGAGAACACAAGCTAAGAAATTTACCACTGAAGAAATTAAAGCACTGGAGCAATTATTATCACAGTAAAGCATGAGTGGCATTAGGGGGAACCTCTATTAATTACCTAAAATCTGCTAAACTATTAATCTTCTAAATTCAAACTAAAGCCACCAAAATGAGAGATATATTTGACCCTTTTTTGACCTTCAAGATGCTCATCTAAAGAAACTGGGGAATCCATTTGAAGAACTACACCACCTCATCAATTGGAGAGACCTTTGCACGAAAGATATAATGAATTAAAATGGCTTAGCCAAGTCCCAGAAATTATCTTTACCCCTCGTCAGATTCCTCAAACTAACTACACGACCCATTTACACAGCCCAAATTAATAAAACTACTATGCGCTTTACCACCCCTATTCTTCACTCCATTTCTGCCCTTAGCCTATTCGCCACCAGTCTTACATTATTAACTGCATGTGGAGAAGTTTCTAACACATCAGACATCAACACTAATTTGAGCATTCAAAAACACACCATTCAATCGATTGAGAAACAAAGTGCAAAAAAATGGCTCAAACAAGGAAGTGAAGCGGTAGCCCTATCTATAGAGAAATCAAAACAGATTAATAACGCCCGTGGTGCTGCAAGAAACATTATCCTTTTTATTGGCGATGGTATGGGCATATCGACCATCACAGCCGCACGTATTTTGGCAGGTCAAAACAAGGGGTTTAGTGGAGAGGAATATCAACTAAGCTTTGATAAATTCCCTTTTTCGGGACTCATTAAAACCTATAATACCAATCAGCAAACACCCGACTCTGCCGGCACGATGACCGCTATTATTACAGGGGTAAAAACTAAAGCGGGCGTTATCAGCGTCGATGAAAATATCATCCGTAGTGACTGCCAATCCATGAAAGGTACTGAGCTAACTTCTGCATTAGAGCTTGCTGAAATGGCAGGCAAAGCAACGGGGATTGTGTCAACTGCTCGTATTACCCATGCGACTCCAGCAGCTACGTATGCAAAATCTGCTGATCGCAATTGGGAAGGTATTTCTAACATGCCTACTAAAGCCATTAAAGCAGGCTGCAAGGATATTGCCGACCAGCTCATTCATTTCGAATCGCTGCTTAAAACACGTTTAGCTGATACAAAAAAAACCACTAACATAGATGGAATCGAAGTGATAATGGGTGGTGGTCGTCGTCATTTCCTAAGAAATATTGCTAGCGACAATAGTAAAGACACCGACAATGCTATTGAAGGTAAGCGCACGGACAACCGTAATCTAATCAATGAATGGAAAACACTCTACCCTAAAGGTAGTTACATTATTGATAAAACAGGTCTCGACGCCATTGACCCTGCTACAACGCAACAAGTACTGGGCTTATTCGATGAATCCCATATGCATTATGAAGCCGATAGAAGCAAGGATAAACTCGGTGAACCTTCACTTACCGAGATGACAAGCAAAGCCATCAGTATTCTCAAAAAAGATAAAGAAGGTTTTTTCCTGATGGTTGAGGCGGGACGAATTGATCACGGACATCACGCAGGCAGTGCTTATAACGCATTAACCGATGCTATTGAGTTATCCAAAGCAGTTCAAGCCGCGGTAAATGCAACCAATAAGAAAGATACATTAATCATCGTCACGGCTGATCATAGCCATGTGTTTACTATTGGTGGCTACCCTACTCGCGGCAACCCAATCCTTGGCAAAGTGATCGAAAATGATCACCAAGGCAACTCCAAAAGCCAGTATAGTTTGGCAGATGATGGCCTTCCTTTTACCACACTTTCCTATAGAAACGGTCGTGGTTTCAAAGATTTAAAACATGAAACCGATGCCGATATTTCGTACCAGAAAAGCATTCATGCGGGCAGAGTCGATTTAACACATATCGACACCACGCAATCAGGGTTTCATCAAGAGGCTTTTGTAGCTAGCTCTGCGGAATCTCATGCCGCAGAAGATGTTGGCATCTTCGCAACAGGGCCTGGCGCTCACCTCGTTACGGGAACCCATGAACAAAACATCATCTTCCATGTGGTTAATCACGCTGCAAACTTAACAAATCATAAATAAATTAATGGGTATTTAATGAGACCTTTGCATGAAAGGATGTCGAGAGAAAAATGAGCGTAATTTTCTCTATTTTTGCTAAAAGAGAGGGTAATAGCCGAGCTATTGGCCGAATTTTTAGCAGAAATAGAGGAAATTTAAGCCATTTTTATCCGTCATATCTTTCGTGTAAGGGTCTCTTAATAAATAAATTGAATGAGTTGTCTGTAATGGCTACGCAGAAGGCTACCTACCTATCATTTGAATGAAATTTAATCGCTTGTTATCTTCCCTCAAACGTTCCATGATTATTTATTAATCACACCTTAATCTTTAGTTAAGCCAGTCTGTGTTAAAAATCTCTTAAGAGGTCTTCAACCTAGATTCCTCAGTTGACCGCTTCCAGCTATCGTTAGGTAATTGATAAGCTGTTCAACTGAGGATTCTAGGTTCAAGATCTCACAAACAGAGTCCCATACAAAAAGGTCTCTCAATAATAATAAAAATAAGAGATGCTCATCACACGAGCGGAATAATCAGGGGAGTAACAATGACCATCACACAGAAGACGTTGGGCTTAAGTATTCTATTATTTTCAATACTTTCTCATTCAAGCCACGCACACCTTTTTCAGAACATATCAAATGATCCTGAAGGGAAGCTTTTTATAAAAAAATCAGCGGGCGATATTAGTAATTGTGGACCCATAGCAGCACTAATGGCTAGAAAGTTCTCAACACATCAATTTTCAGTTTCTAATTTAAATCAGTCCATTAGTAAAGCCAGATACACAGTTAAACCCGTTCTTAACCAGAATGACGACGAAGAACATGGAATTACAAACTTCGACAGCCGTAGCAGCAGTAGCGATTCTAGTTGGTGGCGTACTAGTGACATTAAAGCTTACTTCAATAAAAATGCGGTTAAACATTATTCTATTAACCTCACTCATAGTACGACCCAGAGTGAGCAAGCGCTAATAAATGAGCTAAACAAAGGCAATATTATGATTGTTAACCTTAATATGAATGATATGCCACATAGTTTTGGAAAGGTCGGCAAGCCTTATTTTACCTTCCCTATTCCTGGAGGCTGGGGGCACTACCTCGTAGTGGTTGGCTATAAGCAGGTTAATAACACATTAGTCTTTGAAACTCATGACTCCTTTTCCAAATCGGGGAAAAATAGAATGTTCAAAGCATCCAATTTAGTCCGAGCGGTTAAGCGTTATAACCCTCAAGTGGTGGTTGTACAAAAATAACCTCCTCCAGCTCCTCTCAACCTAGAAGGGAGTATTTGCGCATACTGATATGGGTACTGTAAATCAGTACCCTTCTAGCGTAAATAGAAACCAACGTTCTAAGAACATGGATATTTAGTTCTACATGTTAGACTGCTCTCATAATCCTAAAGCGCTGTTGAACTAATATCTACTCACTCTAATGAACCATAAACATCGGCTGATCTTTTGCACCTACTCCAGTCTGTATTCCAGCCTAGTCTTGAGTAGACTGTTACAGTCAGAGCAGATTGAAGTCGTTGGTATTATTAACTCCACCCGCGTACTAAAACCTTCATTCAACTCATTAACGGGCGCACTCAGACTCATCCAAACAACAGGCTTGAGTTACTCTACTTATTTGTTTTTAATTACAGACTTATTTAGATTAC
Source organism: Thiotrichaceae bacterium (assembly GCA_026991755.1). Taxonomy (GTDB): domain Bacteria; phylum Pseudomonadota; class Gammaproteobacteria; order Thiotrichales; family Thiotrichaceae; genus HyVt-477. The sequence goes on from JALXAX010000173.1 coordinate 7,824, forward strand.
TTAAACCTTTATCACGACTTAAAACCATCCATCATATTGCCAAAAAGAAGGCAATCCCTCTTCTCGACACCGTTGATATAAACGCTGATGACGAAGTAAGTTTTATTAAACAATTAGCCCCAGAATTTTTGCTGTCAGCTCACTTTAATCAGCTCATCAAACCTCCTTTGTTGCAACGCTATTCCGCGATCAATATCCACCCTTCCTTGCTGCCGAACTATAAGGGAGTTGATCCTGTGTTTTATGCTCTACTAGCTAACCGATCTATGCTTGGGGTAACCACTCACTTAATGGATGAGACGTTTGATACAGGCAAAACACTCAAACAAAAGTGCATTACAACAACTTTGACAGATAGTGTTTTCTCTAAAAACTGCCAACTTTTTGAAGCGGGAACGGAGATAGCTATTGCGGCGATTTGTGAGGCTGGTGACAACAAAGAGTCAAGTCGTTTAATGAAACATAAAGAGCGTCAAGCGATAGGCACTGAGGCAGATAAAGCAGATTATGATTCATGGCCGAATAGCCAGCTTACCAAACAGCTAAAAAAACAAGGTCGGTCTTTAATACTGTTAAAGGAATTTTGGTTGATGTTGAGGAGTTTTAAGTAAAGGATTTTACTATACTTGAAGTTATGAATATAACGACCCCCATTAAAACAGCCCTTCTTTTTTCCTGTTATCTCATCGGCATCATGGGATGCAGCTCAAGCAACCTGAATAATGCCGACCCCAATAAATCCTGGTTCTTCCCGCAAGTGGGAGCAAAGCTAATACTACACCAGCCGCTTACCCTCAAGCCCGACTCAGCGGCTTTGTATATCCAACAAGGAAAGGTTACAGGGAGTAAACACAGCCGTTTTGATCCCTACTGCAAGATACGGGTTAGAGATGTAATGGCTGTAGAAAGAACGATTCAGCCCGATACATTTACCATTACTGGCAGCGGTCAGCAGACTGAATTAATCGCAGGACTCAGTGGAGTAGCTATTCCTCTTAATGTTGGTTCGATAAGACCTCGCTTTGGCTTTCTCGTTTCTAGTTCAGATGCACCTTCTGATATAACTGAAACTATTGTTATGAGCCTTTCTTCAGCCAAACAGCCTGATGTATTGAATTTGGTTTGTGGTGGTGTTGAGGATCATCCTGCTAATGCTGAACCACCTACTTTTATGGAAATGAAGGAGGCTTTAGGGGCAATTATGAGTTTTAACATTCTTTAGGCGTTTGGTGGCTAGGTGTTTGGGTGAATATGACTTTTTACCAAATACATACAGAAGAACTAGTAATTTCAACCTAAAATCCCCAGTTAAACAGCCTATAGAGTGATTCTCTTCGGCTGAATGGCGTACACCTACAGGGATGTAGGTGTTAGGGCGACGCAGGACGCTAAAGCCGAGTAAAAAAAGGAATTAATGGTTGATCCTTAATGAGTTTTTTTACATAGCCAGTCAGCCGAAGACTTAGTTAAGCTTTAGCGAAACTTAGAAGCTTCAGCAGGATTGCTCTATAGGCTGTAGCGCCCTCACTCTATAAGTGAAGATAGATAAAGCTTCTTACTTTAATACTATCAGTAGTTTAATCAGTGCTGGAAGCGGTTAACTGAGGAATTTAGGTTCAATCATGATTTAATCATTAGCATCGCTAAGTCTTCCACTGCAACAGCACTTCTACTATTACTTTTTTTAGTCGCTGTATTCGTCCAAATCAGGTAATCCGTATTGTCATTTTCATACCCCAATATTTTATATATTTCTGGCATACTTGGAATGTGATCCCCGTAGATACATAGTTTATATTCTTCTTTCGATTTATCCAATAACTCTCTAATATTATGAAACATAGTATTAGCGTTTATTATATGCCTCAAGTAAACTGCAAGGTCGTTATGCTGATCAAAAGATCTGTTGCTGTAGTATTGCTTTGCCTCTTTTTCTTCCACCTTTTCCAGGTGTAGAGGTCCGTGGTTTTCCATCGTAATCACAAAAACAAACACAGGTTTTTCGGGTATTTTCTCTGCCAGTACTTCGCTAATTTTTTTTGTAACCGCCGCATCCGAAATATACGGCCCAAAGGTATCTTTGCTGTCAAAGTCATCAATGTCGATAAAGGCATCAAACCCCATATTGACAAATAGAGTATTACGCTTAAAAAAACTGGCTGCATGAGGATGAATACACACGCAGTGATAGCCTTGTTGACGATAATAACTAGCTAATGACGGAATCTTTTGATCCGCCAAATAGTAATAAGGATAAAAGCGATACAGCCCTAGTTCATCAGCGTTTATGCCTGTTAGAAAGGAAAATTCTGTACGCATGGTATTCGCTCCCCATGCGGGGACTTTTAGCTGTCCATGAGCTATAGCTTCGTTACAGAGTTGGTCAAAGCCGTCCAAAATGGTGGGATTAATGGATGGATGTAGTCGTCTGGCATCAAAGAAGGATTCACTTTGAATAACAAGGATATTGGGCTTACTTTCATTGACCACAACTTGCTTATTCATTATCGATGATTGTACTACTTTGTTTATCTGTGATTTATACTGCGGTGTTCGTGCTTGATAGGCGTAAGCCCATAAACTGGCGATCAGTCCGTATTGTTCAATATCAGCCGAGGGTTGTTGCATTAACGTTAATTGAAGTGATATCCGTTTAATAAAATAGAGAATAGCAATTATCACTAACACGCTAACAAGCACAAATAATAACGAAAGCTTGATGGCTATTTCGTACTTGATCATTAAGAATATAAAACTTCCTATAACCAATGGTACTAACACCACAGGGGCTACTCCCAGAAATCCCAAAAAGGGAAAATACAATCGTGGGTGTTTGAAGGCTTGGGAGAACATGGCTATATCGGAATACACCAGCGGCTCGCGTAGAGTTTTGAACTTAGCATTACTGACAACCACGAATACGCTTAGGGTAACGAGAGTGAAGATTGATGCAAAATAAGGGCGCTGCAATAACAATAAAACCACTATGAAAACTGCAGATAGGGTTAAAACATGGAGTATTAAAGACCTTGCTTTATAAGCTTTTCTAGAGGGCTTTGGGTTTAGAAAATGCTCAGGAATGAAGGATAAAAATAGCGTTAAAACATAGATAAACAGAATATTACTCATCTAGTTTATTACCTTTTCTCGTGCTGGAAACTCATACGACTTACAGTCGTACAGCCTCCTAGCGAGGCTCACGGTTAGCACCATATGACAGTAGTGACAAAATCCGATCAGCAAAAGCAGCAGGTAACAAGGCTAATAACCAAATTCCAAAATTAAGAGGAAACGGGAAGCTAATGCGTGCTTTGTTTTTATCCAGTCCCTTTTTAATAATCACAGCGGCTTTTTCGGCTGATAGCATAAATGGCTTATCACCCATAAATTGATCGCTCATTGCAGACTTCACAAATCCTGGGCAAATGACTGAGACCTTAACACCCTCCTCTGCTAGCCAGCCTCTTAGTGCTTCTCCATAGACTTTTACACCCGCTTTGCTGGCACAATAAGATGGTGTAATAGGCAAGCCGCGATAAGCTGATAACGAACTAACAATGGCAATATGTCCTGCTCTTCGTTGTCGCATGGGTTCTATGAGTGGGTAGATGGTTGCGATGACTCCATGTAGATTCGTATCTAGTACGTTGCTAATTGCGCTCCATGATTCTGCTTCTCCCTTTGTACCGATAGAGCTTGTCACCCCTGCATTAGCAATTAACAAGTCGACAGGATATTGCTTGTTAAAATCGGCAATCCATTGTTGTAAAGCTTCGGTATCTGTCACATCAATATTCGCACATATAACCTGTGCTCCTTTTTGCTCACAAGCAGAAACGATGGGGTCGATAGGGACAATGGGGTCTAGTGAGCTGATGCTGCGGCTTAATAAGCCTAGTATGACTCCAGCATTAGCATATTCCAGCGCTAGTGCAGCACCTATGCCTCTACTTGCGCCTGTAATTAAGATAACGGTCTGTGCTGTCATAGAAGCCCAAAAGCCTAGCTAAAGAGGCTGTAGAAAATATACATGGTAGTCATTAAAATAGTTGAAACTTCCCAGAATACTTTCACAGCCTCTAAAGTTTGGCAACATAAGTAGGAGAAGTAACAGGCGTTTTAAAGGTGTTGTTTACTACCAATTCCAAATGAGGAGCCTTGGGTTGCTGGGCGTTGGAAAGACCAAAGAAACGAAGGCTTCCATCAACAGACATCTTTATTCCTTTGTTAGAATAGAGATCACCATTGACTTGTGTGAGGTTCACCACTGCATTGTGAAACTTATGGTACAGCTCAATTTCTGGTGGCTTTCCTTCCTTCCAAAAAGTATCTAGACCATCTTGATGAGTCAGGCCAGGTATATCGTAAATAGCCTCACCCAACGCACATAAAGGCCGTCGGTGAAATAAAGCTGACGTGCCTACCGTACTATTGACAACGATAACACCTTTGGCATTACGCACCATCGTCGGTAAGTGACCATCTTCCAAATAGACCACTCTTTTTTCAATATTAAATACTTGGGTAAGTTGCTTGATAAGCTTTCGATAGTTTGTCAGACCCGTATCCAGAGGGTGGTTCTTAATAACCAATTTACTTTTAACGGGCGCATGTAACGCAAACGACTGAATGGCATGTGCAATAACTTCAGATACGTTTTGAAAGGTAGAATGAACTCGAATTTGTGTATCTGCACTGAGCTGCAAGGGTAAAAAATAATAATCCACTTGCTGATCAACAAGACGTTCTATCATTCGATTACCGTTCCACTCATGAAAAGGCAAGGTAGGAAAACGCTTAACCCAGCCCAAGTACTCTTTTAACGGGCTGTCCGGTCGATGAGTCGAATAGTATGGAAACTTTCTTCGCATGATAAAGCTGGATAAATGATAACGCACATCATGCCACGCTCTTACTAATAAAGAACTCCCTGCATCTTCAATTTTTCTTGAAGGGAATTTACCATGTTTATAATACCAATCTGCTTGCTGAGGCAATGATGAATTTGCGTTAACTCCATTTTTCTCTAGCGTAATACGACTAGGGCGCATGTAACCTTCTTCATAGACATGCACCTGAATATGATGAGATTTAGCTAAGCTTATAGCATTAGTATGGATGGGGCGAGAATCACCAAAAAGAACGATGTCGGTAATAGTATATTCAGCAAATTTAGCGGCAAGCCAAGAGGAAAATTGATCCATCGGCTCACGAAAATCCCATGAGGGTTTTCTATTTTCCAGGGTATTAATAGAGCTTGTAGACTTTTTGGGTTTTCTATCAAACAGGCAATCACCCCCACAAAAGTTTACTCGATATACCACACACCCTTGATCCGCAAGCCTATTAGCAAGAGACGCGAAAAAGGGACTGGCTACTCCCTGTAGAAACAGTATTGATCTATTTGATAGCATTGTGATTATTACTAACGAACTGGTGAATAATCGGTAGACAACCTGACTAAATTAAATTCAGCCTGCACTAAGGAAACTATTAATAAGTCTGCTCGGAATTTCTGTGATCTAGCTGAGCTTTAGCGAAACTTAGAAGCTTTAACAGATAGAATTTGTTAGGTTCTTGATAGAAAAGTTAGCAATCACCGTAGCTATTGGTCACTTTTATAGCGAAAAACTGGCCAATTATAGCCTCAGAAAAACGAAACATGACTTGTTCAGAGCTTGCTTAAGGAACCTCTAATCAAGTCATGATTCTTGAAAATTAAGCTTGTTCGAAATAATATGTTGTCTAGGTAATATTTATAGGCTGCGCTACTATTCATTAGCTTTCGTTTGAGTTTTGCCAAGTACTACGAAGTACATAAGGGTCGCAAAGCATCATCCAATGCAGAAAACAAAAACAATAAATAGAGGCCTCCAATAGCTATCACCTTAATGAAAAAGAAAGCTAGGTACAGCTTCAAAGGGGTGGAATGACCGTATTAATTAATAAACGGTATAAAAGGGGATAATAACTTTTGCCAGACTGGTGTGACTGAAGAGACTGTGAAAAATTGCACTTCCAACATAGCTGGAAGGCGACTTGCCAATAGAGTGTTACTAATAATTTCCGTAGAGACGTTGCATGCAACGTCTCTACCACAGTAGATAAGAAATTTAATAGGTAAACATCATAGATTGAAATAGAAGTGCATTAGTCATTACTATGCAAGCTACTATTTAATCCACCCCACAAAGAAGTATCAGTAACAATGGCTTCAACCGAACCTGTTTGGCTATGGCGCCTATAAAGCAAGCCAGACTTACCTGAAAGCTCTCTTGCCGATACAATCGAGCCATCTGGCATTTTTACTTTAGTACCCGCAGTTAGGTATAAACCAGATTCAACAATACACTCATTGCCTAATGAAATTCCAAGACCTGCATTAGCTCCGAGCAAACTTCCCTTACCAATAGAAACTACCTGCTTACCACCGCCAGATAGTGTCCCCATGATAGAAGCACCACCACCGATATCGGAATTCTCACCGACGATAACGCCAGCACTAATACGGCCTTCAACCATAGACTCGCCCAATGTACCTGCATTGAAGTTTACAAAACCTTCATGCATCACCGTTGTGCCTGATGCTAAATGAGCACCTAGTCTAATACGGTCTGCATTGCCAATACGTACCCCTTCAGGAATAACGTAATCTGTCATACGGGGGAACTTATCTAATGAAGTTACATTCAATTGATGATTTTCATCCGCTATAAGACCACGTAATGCCTCAACTTGTGCAGGTAAAACGGGTCCAGCCGATGTCCAGGCAACATTAGCAAGTAGACCAAATACCCCCTCAAGGTTAATTTCATTGGGTTTTACAACGCATTCAGATAGCAAATGTAGACGTAAATAAGCGTCTTCCGTTGATTTAGGCGCATCATCGACAGAATCAATTTCAACATCAACGAAGTCACTTTTAATCAAACCTACTTTTTGCGCTAAACAACTTCTCGCGATTTGCTTATTAGAACGAGGAAACCAAGTATCAATGGTCTTCCCTGTTTCACTATCAATATATCGATGGCCAGTACGTTTGATTGTCATGTGTGTTTTCTCTATGTTATGGGTTCTTGATCATCAGCTTTGAAACCACTCAGGCAGACATCGCAGACGAAAATAAAGCGCGTATTCTACTCGTAAATAGCAGGCAATCATATAGTCTCGTAGTGCTTTAGAGAGACTGAGCTAATTGAAGATCAGACAGTCGATACCACAATCCCAGTAAAGCCTCAGTAATAAACTCCTCAATAGCGTTAATTCCTGCTGAGTATTACCTGAATCAGTGATTTCACTACGGCATAGGGAATAAGATATTGATTCATCACGGGTTTAAAAAATACCCGCTTAACGAAGGGTGAAGCTAAGATTTTTTAAAATCCCGTGCTAAACCAATCTCTTGTCCCCTATTATCCGCATTGAAGTCACGGATTCAGGTATTAACCACATTGCTTGAGAAAAACCCCTTTTACAGGTCAGAAAATAAGCTACTATAAAAAACATTCAAATAAAAGATCGTTGTTTCACTATTGTACAGCTATAATGCTCCAGCAGAATTCTGCGTCTAATATAAATTAAGTAAAGAGAAAAGTTATGAGTAAAGGTACAGTCAAGTGGTTCAATGCAGAAAAAGGATTCGGTTTTATCACTCCAGAAGATGGGGATAAGGATCTATTTGTACACCATTCAGATATACAAGCTGATGGCGGCTATGCAACACTTAACGATGGTCAAGCGGTAGAGTTTGATGTTGGTGAAGGTCAAAAAGGACCTTGTGCAAAGAATGTTGTTGCTTCTTAAATTCATAGCGAATATCTAGAAGTTACAACATATATGTTGCTGTAGTGTCAGTTTAACTGGCATTGCAGTGAAAACCGCCTCAAGAAATAGCCATAAAAGAACTTATCGCCACGGCTAATGGCATAGCTCTATGCCCCTAACTTCACCTCAGAAGAATCAACACCAAATATACTCAACCTAGGTTTATTAAATTATAACTATACCTATGAGCACCAAAACCTGTGAGCACCAAAATACTCCTTTGAAATATCCTGCAGATAACTCTAGAACTGTTGTTCTATAGACTACTTTCAACCTAAAATCCTCAGTTAGACAGCCTATAGTGTGATTCTCTTCGACTGAATGGCGTAGTAAAAAAAGGAATTAATGGTTGATCCTTAATGAGTTTTTTTACATAGCCAGTCAGTCGAAGAGGGTTGCTCTATAGGCTGTAGCGCCTTCACTCTATAAGTGAAGATAGATAAAGCTGCTTACTTTAATGCTATCAACAGTTTATTTAATGCTGGAAGCGGTTAACTGAGGAATTTAGGTTCAACATAAGCCTTAATACGATGAGCCGCCTCGGTACATTCTTCAACTGAGGCAACTAACGCTAGCCTTATTCTATTTTCTCCAGGGTTAAAACCATTGACCGTTCTTGACAAGTAACTACCTGGAATAACATTTACATGTTGTTGCGCATAAATCTCTTTGGTAAACGTTTCATCATCAACTTCAGTTTCTGGCCATAAGTAAAAACTGGCTGAGGGTCTACTGACTTTCATTACTGGAGCAAGAATGTCTAACACAGCATCAAACTTTTGACGGTACAACCGCCTATTCTTTTTTACGTGCTCCTCATCCGACCATGCTGCAATACTGGCTTGTTGTATCGGTAACGACATAGCGCAACCATGATAAGTACGATAGAGCAAAAATTGTTTAAGAATAGCAGCATCGCCTGCTACAAAACCCGAACGCATACCGGGTGCATTGGAGCGCTTTGATAAGCTATGGAACACCACACAACGCTTGTAATCGGTATTACCCATTTCTGCTGCTGCTTGCAGTAAGCCCGCAGGTGGGTTGTTTTCATCTAAATATAATTCGGAGTAGCATTCATCAGAGGCAACTACGAAATCGTATTTCTCGGCAAGTGCTAGTACTTCTTTTAATTGGCTCAGCTCTGCAACACCCCCCGTAGGATTTCCAGGTGTACATAAATAGAGTAGCTGACAATCTTGCCACACGGATGCAGGCACAAGGGTGTAATCAGGGTTATAGTTTGTTGCTTCTGTACAGGGTAAGTAGACGGGTTCTGCGCCGGCTAAAATCGTTGCACCTTCATAGATCTGGTAAAACGGGTTCGGCATGACTACTTTTGCTGTGTTCGTACTCGTATTGACACTACGATCAACTATGCATTGAGCAAAGGCAAACAAGGCTTCTCTAGTACCATTCACGGGAAGTACATTTTGCTCAGGGTTGATTGAATTGGCGGGTAACGCAAAACGCTGTTCTAGCCATTTGGCTATCACTTCTCTAAGCTCTAGCACCCCTTTGGTTAAAGGGTACTGCTCAAACTGCTTTAAGTTATTCGTTATAGCTTGAGTGATAATATTCGGACATGGGTGTTTTGGCTCACCGATGGCTAAGGAGATTAACGACAAGTCACTTGGAGGGGTTATGCCTTCTTTGAGTGTTGCGATACGTTCGAAAGGATAAGGCTGAAGATTCGATAGATCCGAATTCATACTAATACGCTGTTGTTTATAGGGAGGCGTAGTATATCTAATTAGTCCGTATCCACAAAGTGTGAAAGCTCAGCGATTTTAACCACTACCGGTGGTGAAATTATTGAGAAAGTGGTGAAGCTCCATACAATGATTTAGCATAGCCTGATAGCGTGTGGCTTGAATCCATAACATCTAACAATGGAATCAGATCACCCTTCGTATTGAGATGATCACCTACAGCTATCATAATAATGATAACAACCACAGACAGGTAGCTCATAAGCAGGCCTAGTATAGCTATACGTGATCCTGCATACTGATGAGGGAAGTTAATCGCTCTTGAGCGCGCAATATGCCCTGTGATAATGCCAGGAATAGCCGTAATAATGCCGAGCATTAAAAATAACGATACAAAGCCTAAAACGAAAGAGACTCTGGCTAATCCTTGTTTGTTAATATCAGTCATGATTTGCTAATTCTTTAATGCGTTGAGTAGAATGATAGTCTATAAGAAATTATTTTAAGCGTCATCATTAAGGCAGCCCGCTTGTCTTATTAACAGGACGTGCTGTATAAATACTCAACATTAAAAGTGTTAGTTAGAGACCTTTGCACGAAAGGATGGCGAGAGAAAAATGAGCGTAATTTTCTCTATTTTTGCTAAAAAAGAGGGTAATAGCCGAGCTATTGGCCGAATTTTTAGCAGAAATAGAGGAAATTCAAGCCATTTTTATCCGTCATATCTTTCGTGCAAAGGTCTCAGTTATGAACTAATTTTTAAAATATCACCCTAAAGTGATACCTTGCGCGAAAGATATGAGGGATAAAAAGTACAGTGAATCACATTTATTAACTGAGGCTAGCTATTAATTCAAGACACGTAACAGGCATCACTGCCCTTAACGTTGACCCACGCTACTATCAATTGATCGTACAAGCGTCCCTAATCTTATGGGGTGCGTTTTACCTAGAATCAAAGCTACCTCTTTCACATATTGTGGCAGGCTTTTCTGTCAGCTTGATGACGCAAGTAGCTTTTACTCGCTACTTGAGCTTACCTACAAACCTACTCAGCACCCTCAATTCAACTTTATCCATTCTGATTTTGTTACATGCTAATAGCTGGGTGTGGATTATGCTGGCCTGTTTTGTGGCTATTAGTAGCAAATTTATTATCCGCTATAACAATAAACACATCTTTAACCCATCCAACCTAGGGATTGTAGCTGTATTGTTATTAACTTCATCTGCCTGGGTAGCTCCAGGGCAATGGGGACAAGCGGCTTGGTTTATTTTACTAATGGCAGGTCTGGCGCTTATTTTTATAATGGGTTTTTCTCGGATGCTGACGTCCATCAGCTTTTTAGTCACTTTTGCTGGCATCACGTTACTACGTGCATTTTGGTTAGGTGACCCGCTACCTGTCCCCCTACACCAGTTGCAAAACGGTGCATTATTAATCTTTACCTTTTTTATGTTATCCGATCCGATGACAACACCGAGCAACAACATATCACGACTTATTTTTGGCATTTGGCTTGCTATTACCAGTGCCATCTTACTCTTTGGTTTTTATATCCCTAATGCTTTCCTCTACGCACTAGCACTATCAATGCCATTGGTATTATTATTGAATCATTACTTTACGGGCCGTCATTATCACTGGCCAAGGGAATATCACTATGAGAAATAAAAACAAATCAGCTATACCCAGAACAGCCTCGGCACTTACATCAACCACAATCATGAGCCGCTTAATGATAATATTAGCCACGCTGGCTTTATCTCCTCAGCTTTCTGCTTTTTGTGGTTTCTATGTTGCAAAAGCTGATACCGGTTTATTCAACAAATCATCACAAGTGGTTTATGTCCGCGACGGCAACAGAAACGTTGTCACTATGGCGAGTGATTACCAAGGGAAAGCCAAGGATTTCGCGATGGTTATCCCCGTACCCACGGTTTTAAAGCGCAAACAAATTCATGTAACCAATAACGCTATCATCAAACATATTGACGATTTTTCAGCGCCTCGGTTAGTCGAGTATCACGATGATGATCCCTGCCAACCTCAGATTATGTATGAAATGGCAATGGCCGCACCCGCTCCACGTAGCGCAATGATGAGAAAGAAAGCGAAAGACCTTGGCGTTACTATTGAAGCACAATACACCATTGAGGAATACGACATCTTGCTACTTTCTGCGAAGGAAAGCACAGGCCTAATGACATGGTTAGAAGGGGAAGGCTATACACTACCTAAAGGCGCTGAAAGTGTTGTCGGGAGTTACCTTAAGCAAGGCATGAAATTTTTTGTCGCTAAGGTCAACCTGAAAGAGTTTGATAAATCGGGTTATACCAAGCTACGCCCTATTCAGATTGCCTATAACCATAGCAAATTTATGCTCCCTATTAGACTGGGTACAGTCAACGCACAAGGCAAGCAAGAGCTATTTGTTTATGCTATTACCAAAAAAGGTCGGGTTGAGACTACTAACTACCGTACTGTTAAGTTGCCTACAGGCTTTGATATCCCTGGTTATATCAAAGAGAAAAAGATGTTCGGTAAGTTCTATAAAGATATGTTTTCTACCCAAGTAGAAAAGCATAACAATCGGGCTGTATTTTTAGAATACGCCTGGAATATGCGCTCATGTGATCCTTGCTCAGCAGCTCCATTATCGAATAAAGAATTAAAGGAACTGGGTGTGTTTTGGATTGACCCTCCACAACAAACCAACCCATCAACAAAACCCAATAAGCCTAACATGTCAAGCAGGCCTTTTATGCCACGTAGAATGCCGCAACAAAATGTTTTCATCAGTCGTTTACACTTACGTTACGACCGTAAAAGTTTTCCTGAAGACTTAATGTTTCAAGTAACAGGTGATCGCTCTAATTTTCAAGGACGCTATGTCATACGCCACCCCTGGAAAGGCAAAGCACAGTGTGAAGCAGGTGATAATTACTTTAATAATGAGCTACCCAAGCGTCTTAATAAAACTGCCAAAACATTGGCTAAATTAACAAATTGGGATATCAATGAAATCCGTAAAAATCAACAAAAAGTACCTAAACATACCAATTACAATAGCAATGATAGTGATTGGATTGATAGTCTTTGGAATTGATTTGAGGTATTAGGATTTTCTGGAACGGGCTGTGGATTAACCTAAAATCCTCAGTTAGACAGCCTATAGAGTGATTCTCTTCGGCTGAATGGCGTAGTAAAAAAAGGAATTAATGGTTGATCCTTAATGAGTTTTTTTACATAGTCAGTCAGCCGAAGAGGGTTGCTCTATAGGCTGTAGCGCCTCACTCTATAAATGAAGATAGATAAAGTTTCTTACTTTAATGCTATCAACAATTTATTTAATGCTGGAAGCGGTTAACTGAGGAATTTAGGTTTAAGATTGCTCTTCTTCGTAGCGCTCTTTAAAGAGTACTTCTAACTCATCAATAACTGAGCTAGCTTCACGTCCTTTGATAATATGATCAGTCATAAGAGAAGAGGTCTTATCTAACAGACTTCCCTTATCATGCATAGGATAAGTTTTATTAAGACGTTTAATAGCTTTGATCACACTTTCCTGAGCAGGACGCTCAATGACTTGAGGTGCAGGTAAATCGGCAGTCGACTTATTAATAGTGGAATTTGTGTCACCATCAGTCGATGCTAATGACTGACTAGAGAGAAACTCAGCAAACTTTAATAAAGTCTGCTGATCATTAGCTTGCAAAGATTTGAACAAGCCAATTAACTTTCTTTCTTCTTTGCTACCTTGAGGAGGTGGAAAACCACCTATCATTGTGATGACTCACCTGTAGCGGGAGGTGCATCTGATGAAGCATCAGACTGCGTAGCATCACCTTGCGTACTTTGCTCACTTTGCTCACTTTGCTCACTTTGCATAGCACTCTCAATACCTAACGTCACAGCAACTGCTCTGATTTTCTCTGCTGCATTTTCAGGTATCTCTTTCTTAATCCACTCTGCTGAGTCTTCAAAGTAAGGCACTAGTTTAGAACCCTTCCATAAAGCACCATCAGTAAAAGTGGTTAACCCTAAGCCCATCAACAAAACAACCAACGTTACAACCAATGCACCACGGAGTGCACCAAATGCCCCGCCTAATACTCTATCCGTTCCACCTAGACCTACGGCTTTTATCGCCTTACTAAATAGATAATTAACGAGAGAGCCTATAACAAATACACCCACCACTATTAACAAGACGGCAACACCATTACGTGCGATATCAGGGGATATATTAAAGGGAAGCTGTTCTGCTAATTGCTCATAGAACATATAAGCCGCAACACCTGCTGCAACCCAGGTTGTTAGAGAAAAGGCTTCTCTAACAAACCCGCGAAAAAAACCAACAATCGCTGATAAGAGTACTAATATAACAATACCAATATCAATGTAGTTGATTGAGTTCATTAGTTTCTAACCACAATACTGCTTTGAACAAAGGCATTCTTGCGATAACGACGCTTCATGGAAGCTTGCTTTTTGATAGCAGTTGACTTACCTGAATAGCTACCTACACGGACACGGTACAATGATTTACCGCTACGTTTTGTTTTGCTTACATAAGCAGGATAACCTTCTCTAGCCATCGTTGCTTTTAAGCTATTCGCTTTAGAGGCACTAGTCGTTGCTAGTAATTGAACCACGTACTTATTACGACCCGCTGGTGTAGCTGCACTTCTCTTAGCAACGGTACTCTTTTTTGCCGCTTTTTTCTTTTGGGTCTTAACTACACTCTTTTTACCTGAAGCCGATTTATTTCTTGAGCTAGCAATTTTTTGTGAGTTTTTAGTTCGCTTACCTTTACCTACTGGGGGAAGCTTTTTCTCACCGACTAATCTCGCATTAGATTTAACCGTCTTCTTTACTGTTGGCTTTTTAGCAGTTAATCGACCATCAATTGAAGGTCTCACTTCACGCTTACTAGGAGTGCGGAATTCAAAGTTTGCTGGTGTGTTTTTAACACCTGCTGTTTTTGCACCGTAGATAGCTTGACCTGATCCATCAACCACTACATTTGATTTATCTAAAGAAGGATTGCCAGATTTCGCATCAACAGGCTGATGTTTGCCCATGGTCTCATTCGCTTTAGTCTTTCCAGAAAGACCTACTAGTTTCTTGCCCGTATCAGCTGCTTTACCTGCACCCTCTTTTACAGCGCCTACTGCATTTGCTCCCACCGCTGCAACAGCATTTGCCGAGCCTGAAGCTCCTCCAGCAGTAGCATCACCACTACCTTCTGGGAATATTTGAATCGGTGACTTGGGTAGCTCCATATTCACCACTTCTTTACGCTCTGGCCCCTTACCCTTAAGTAAGAAGCCTAATAGCAATGCAGCGACAAGTGCTAAGACCACTGCTCCTATTCCACGTCTAACGACTGCCTTTTCCATTTCACCATCTCCTGTTTCTATGAGCTGCTAATCAATTTTCACGAATACTTAAACAGCTTTAAAAAATAATAACGTTTATGTATGAGTATATTAGCACGTTTTCTTAAAAAATCACTTTAAATTGACATAAAACCAAAAAAGAACCAAATACAATAACTTTATCAGCAGGTTTTAACTGTAATTTGCAAGCTTTCCATGCTTCCTGCAAAGTGTCAAAAGGATGAATCCTGCTACCTATTACTTTTACCTGTTGCATTTTGTGCACTACATCATCAACCTGTAAGCCACGCGGATCATCGAGTGATGAAACAAACCATTCATCAATATGTGGATGCATCACCGCAACCACTTCTCCAATATCTTTATCATCCAACATGGAAAACAGGGCATAGGTTTTACCTAGCTGGTTATCTATTCGATTTTCCTCTGGGTTTCTTTCCAACTTCTGCTCAGACAAATCAGCAACGTTATTTCCTGACAGCCATTGTGCCAACTGTTTTGCTGCATGAGCATTATGCGCCACATCCAATATAATGTCAGGAGCCGTTTGAATTTGCTCCAGCCGCCCTAACAAGCGAACCTGCTGCAAGCCATCACGAATAGATCTTTCATTGGTTGCAATTTTATCCTTTAATAAGAATAAAGCAGTGATCGCAACTGCTGCATTATTAAATTGAAAGTTCCCCTTCAATGCAGGGAAAGGTAAGGCCGTTAGCTCAGTTTTAGATGAATCAGCAATAGTAAGATGCCAGTCATTAGCCTCTAGGTTCCATAAGAAATGTTCACCTACCTGATAGAGTATAGCCTTGATATCAGTCGCGTGCTTTGCAATAGACACGGGAGGTTTTGGGTCTCCAGAGACAACAGGCTTCCCTGATCGCATAATACCTGACTTTTCAAAGCCTATATCTTCACGGTTATCGCCCAACCATTTCACATGATCTATACCAATACTGGTAATAATAGCCACATCGGCATCCCACAGGTTCACCGCATCTAGGCGCCCACCCATGCCTACTTCGAGAATGGCCACATCGACCTTTTGTTGCTTGAAAATCCACATCGCAGCCAAGGTGGCAAATTCAAAATAAGTAAGGCTTATGTCTTCTTCATTTTTACCCGCATCATCACTATTGGTACCCGCACGCGCATTATCAATAGCCTCGAAAGCTGTACAAATAAGCGCATCCTCTGTGTCTTTCGCAGATAGCTTGATACGTTCATTGTAACGATAGAGATAGGGACTGGTATAAGAGCCGGTACGATAACCGGCTGCCAATAAAATGGCTTCGAGGAAGGCCACAGTCGAGCCTTTACCATTTGTGCCCGCAACAGTGATGATAGGGAATGAGCATGTTAGCAGTTGCATTCTTTCAGCAACTTTCCGTATACGATTCAATCCAAGATCAATATCTGTCCAATGCAGGGACTCTTGCCAGTCTAACCATTCATTGAGAGAGTTAAATCTTTGGCTCATAAGGACTGCCTTACTAAATGGTGTGAGTGTATTGAATTTGATTTAGCTACCCATTATTTGATGATAACTAATTAAGACCTAAAAGAAATTTTAGCGGATTATGCAATAAGCACCTCTCTTTGTAGCAAGAGAGAGGGTTAGGGAAAGGAGTTAAATTAACTATCTGATGCCTTATCTTCAGTATCAACCGTTATTTCATCCTTCTGATCTTCTTCCGTTTCCGTTGCTTCATGATCAATACTGGCTGGACGGGGTCTATGCTTAAGAATCGCTAACATATCAGCAATCTCAGCACGTAAATCATTACGGTTTACAATCTTATCAACCGCACCTTTCTCTACCAGGAACTCACTACGCTGAAAACCTTCTGGCAAGGTTTCACGAACGGTTTGCTCTATAACACGAGGGCCTGCAAAACCTATTAATGCTTTAGGCTCTGCGATAATAACATCGCCCAACATGGCAAAACTAGCGGATACACCCCCCATAGTCGGATCCGTTAATACCGATATAAATGGCAAACCTGCTTCAGATAATCGAGTTAACGCTGCACTCGTTTTCGCCATTTGCATAAGTGAAAAAAGTGCTTCTTGCATTCGAGCGCCACCACTGGCAGAAAACACAACATACGGGATGCCTTCTTTTATAGCTGCGTTCACACCCTGTACAAAGCGTTCGCCCACAACAGACCCCATTGAGCCACCCATAAAACGAAAGTCGAATGCTGCGGCAACTAAAGCATTTCCATGCACCAGACCTCTCATTACGATAAGTGCATCTTTCTCACCTGTGGCTTTTTGAGAAGCGGTAATTCTGTCTTTATATTTTTTCCCATCCTTAAATTTAAGGATATCAATAGGTGTAACGTTTTCAGCTATTTCTTGACGTCCTTCTTCATCTAAGAACACCTCAAGACGCTGCCGACCTCCGATACGATTATGATGTTCACATTTAGGACAGACTTCGTTATTACGCTCTAAATCCTTCTTATACAATACCGCGCTACACGAAGGACATTGGCTCCATAAGCCTTCAGGCACAGAGCCTTTTTTGCCCGTATCTTCCGTTCTAATACGTGAAGGTAGTAACTTCTCGAACCAGCTGATTACATCTTCTTTCATACCTTTTCCTGTGTCATGTTATCCATTCCTTTTCTCATGCTTAGCAATAAATCGCCAATTTCCTGCATGATTTTACCCGAGTCATCGGTATTAGCCTCAATTTTTTTCACAATAGCACTACCAACCACAACCGCGTCTGCAACCTTACCTACCGCTGTAGCTGAGGCTTCATCTTTAATACCAAAGCCTACCGCCAGTGGCAATGCTGTAATACTTCTAATTTGTTCTAGTTTTTGAGCAACCGCTTCTACATCTAAGATACTAGAGCCTGTTACCCCTTTCAACGAGACATAATACAGGAAGCCACTGCCATACTCAGCGATTTTACTGATTCTTGATTCAATAGTAGTAGGTGCAATCAAGAAAATACAATCCAGTTTATTTGCTTTCATTTCTTTGACGAAATCATCGCTTTCTTCGGGCGGTAAATCTACCGTTAGCACGCCATCCACTCCCGCCTCGTTAGCGGCTGTTGCAAAGGTAGCGTAACCCATTTTTTCGATAGGGTTTAGGTAACCCATCAAAACAACCGGTGTATCCGTGTTGGTTTGACGAAACTCTTTTACCATCGCCAGTACTTTCAGCACACTAATATGTTGTGCTAAAGCACGCTCCATACTCAATTGGATAGTTGGGCCATCCGCACTAGGGTCAGAAAAAGGCACGCCTAATTCGATAATATTTGCACCCTGCTTTACCATATGATGCATCAAAGGCACGGTGACTGACAAATCAGGGTCACCCGCGGCAATGTAAGGTATCAGAGCCGTTTTATTGTTAGCTTTCAGGTTCTCGAAACAACGGGCTAAGCGGCTCATAGTGTAATTCCCTCAAGTGCTGCAACGGTATTAATATCTTTATCTCCACGTCCTGACAAGTTGATAATGATCTGTTGATCAGGCGACATACTCGCGGCTAACTTCATTCCATAAGCCAGTGCATGGCTACTTTCTAAGGCAGGAATAATACCCTCAATACGAGTTAATGCATGGAAGGCATTTAACGCCTCATCATCAGTAATCGCCACATAGTTTGCACGACCTATATCTTTTAGCCACGAATGTTCGGGACCCACACCAGGGTAATCCAAACCTGCCGAAACTGAGTGTGTTTCAATAATCTGTCCGTCTTCATCATCCATCAAATAGGTACGATTACCGTGTAACACACCAGGCTGACCTTTACATAACGGCGCTGCATGCTGCCCTGTTTCCAAACCATTCCCTGCCGCTTCAACCCCATAAATCTCTACAGACTCATCTGCCAGGAAAGGATGGAACAAACCAATAGCATTCGAGCCACCACCGACACAAGCGACTAATGCATCGGGTAGCCGTCCTGTCTGTTCCTGTATCTGCTCACGCGCTTCACGACCTACTACACATTGAAAATCACGCACCAATAAAGGATAAGGATGAGGCCCCGCCACCGTGCCAATAATATAGAACGTATCATCGACATTGGTTACCCAATCGCGCATCGCTTCGTTCAGTGCATCTTTTAGCGTCTTGGAGCCTGAAGATACAGGTCTGACTTCTGCCCCTAACAATTTCATACGATATACATTCGGTGCTTGACGAGCCACGTCAACTTCACCCATATAAACCACACATTCCAAGCCTAATCGAGCTGCTATAGTCGCAGAGGCAACACCGTGCTGCCCTGCTCCTGTCTCTGCGATAATGCGGGTTTTACCCATATGTTTTGCTAGCAACGCCTGCCCTATTGTGTTGTTAATTTTATGAGCGCCCGTATGGTTTAAGTCTTCACGCTTTAGATAAATTTGTGCACCACCGAGTTCTTTACTCCAACGCTTAGCATGATAGAGAGGACTAGGCCTGCCGACGTAATGACGTAAATCATCATCGAATTCCGCCTGAAAAGCAGGATCATCCTTTAATTTAAAGTAGGCATCACGCAATAAATCAATGGCCTCCATCAAGGTTTCAGCGGCGAAACAGCCACCATGAATACCAAAATGCCCTGCTTCATTAGGAAATTCTGCCCAATTAATAGCGCTAAAATCTGTTGTATTGTTTGTGCTAGACACTTCTAACCTCTTGCATAAATTTTTGTATTTTTGTTGCATCTTTGATGCCAGGCTCTACTTCCACACCACTGCTTACGTCCACCGCGTAGACATCCGCCATCTGTAATGCGCTTGCCACATTATTAGGGTTTAACCCCCCTGCCAAAATAATAGGTGCAGGGTAATCAATAGGGATTTGTTGCCAATCAAAACTCTGGCCTGATCCACCCGCTTCACCGGGTGCATGACCATCGACTAAGAAGGCTTTGGCATCTGGGTATTGATCTGCATATTCAGTAAAGTTGAAATCATCCTCATCATTTGCATCTCCACCCTTGCTGCCCATGGCAACCGCTTTCATATACGGTTGATCAAAGGACGAACAAAAGCTCGGCGACTCATCACCATGAAATTGCAGCATATTACAGTGCACATCTGCAATGACTTCATGTACATAATCACTACTCGCATTCATAAATAAGGCAACAACCGAGACAAAAGGAGGCAAAGCTTCACAAATTTCGACCGCTTGTTCAACACTCACGTAACGGGAACTTTTTTTGTAAAAGACTAGTCCTATAGCATCGGCACCAGCAGCAGCCACTTGAAGCGCGTCCTCTACGGAAGTAATACCACAAATTTTTACTCTTGCCATATGTTTGCGCCTCTTATTGCTGATTTATTAAGCATTAACTACGAATTACTCTATGTTAAGCTACACCCAAATATTGATCCAGAGATTAACAATAAAAGCACTATGAATAAATACAAACTATTACCTACACCGCTTTCTTTTCGTATTATTATTAGCTACACCTTGATTGCATCTTATTTACTGCTATCTAGCCAATCATCTTTTGCGGAGCCACATACTCATAATGGACGCGCTCATGATCATAATTTACCTGCTCAGGGTTTTGCGCACAAACATGGCAATGGCGCTCCAGGTAAAGCAGTTGCTGGCAATAGGCCTGCACCCACAGGCAAACCACAACCTAGCCGAGCATCAGGAGGCGATCCCAATGTCCAGCTCCGCAATGCTTATGCAAAGAAGGATTACAAAACCGTTTATAAAATTGCCTCTACCTTTGCAAAACGTGGAGACCCAGCGGGTGAATATATTTTAGGACAGCTTTATTTGAACGGACAGGGTGTCAAAAAAGATCCTAAACAAGCTTTTAACTGGAATCAAAAAGCGGCGAAGAAAAACCACTCTGGCGCTCAATACTTTATGGGCGTAATGCTAGTCAAAGGTATCGGTGTTAAAAAGAATTATAAACAAGCAATGACATGGCTGACTAAATCAGCCCCTAAAATACCTGACGCTAAACGCGACCTAGGTATTATGCACGAACAAGGTCTAGGTGTTAAAAAAAGCATAAGCAAAGCTATGAAATGGTATGAGCAAGCTGCTAATGCAGGCATGGTAGATGTACAACTTATGTTAGCAGAACGCTATCTAGAAGGTTCGGGTGTAAAGAAAAACCCTAAAAAAGCCATTGCTTTTGCACGCAAGGCGGCTAAAGCAGGACATCCTTCTGCCGACTACATGCTTGCCATCATGTACGCCAATGGCAAAGGCACTAAGAAAAATGAAAAACAAGCTTTTAATTATATGAAAAAGTCGGCTAGCAAAGGCTTTCCTAATGCTCAGTACAGCCTTGGACTGATGTATTTAGATGGTGTGGGTACTAAGAAAAATGAAAAACAAGCTTTCAACTATTTTAATAAAGTAGCTAAAAAAGGAGCTCCTTTAGCAATGGCTATGCTTGGCGATATGTATTTGAACGGCATAGGCGTTAAAAAGAATTATAAGAAAGCTGCACCATGGTACAAAAAAGCAGCTAAAAAAGGCCTTCCACAAGCCATGCTTATGTTAGGCGATATGTACCACGATGGAGCGGGTGTTAGCAAAAACTTGGACACTGCTATTTCTTGGTACAAAAAGGCAGCTAAGAAAGGTATTCCACATGCCCAATATAGCGTTGGCGCAATGCTGGCTACGGGTTATGGAAAAACAAAGCCTAATGCAAAACAAGCTAAAGTTTGGTTACAAAAAGCAGCTAAAGGTGGGCATAAGGGAGCGAAGGCAGCTCTTAAGCAAATGGCTAAATAAAACAATCAAGAGGGGGCGTTTCACCTGACAAGTGAGATTTTGGTGAGTGATAGTTAACGCTATTATATCTTTTATATCAGTAGGTTGCAGGATAATATGTGGTTATGAAGTCACTGGTTCAAGTGCAAGTTGCAATCTTCCAGATAGACCGTTTTTTTTCAACTATTCATATACCAGATTCGGGCATTACTCGTAAAAGAGTCACTATGACTCCTTTACTATATTCATGCCCTTATATACTTTTACATCATATTTCTACAATGACTTGTTGCCGCCCCAACAAAGTATTAGCATCCATTCATCAATTTACCGTTTAGCTTCCACCATTTTGTAAGCATACTTTTATCGATTTTCACGGTTCTCAATCAAATCATCAACTACTGATGGATCAGCCAAAGTGGAGGTATCACCCAAACCATCACATTCATTCGCTGCTATTTTTCGCAAGATACGGCGCATGATTTTTCCTGATCGGGTTTTTGGTAAACCTGGCGCCCATTGGATAATATTTACTTTCGCGATAGGACCAATTTCTTTTCGTACTTGCTGAACTAGCTCTGCTTTTAACTCATCACTGCCCTCTTCCCCTGTCATTAGCGTCACATAGGCGTAGATCCCTTGTCCTGTTAGCTCATGGGGGTAGCCTACTACAGCGGCTTCAGCTACTTTTTCATGCAGTACTAATGCAGATTCAATTTCCGCTGTGCCTAAACGATGGCCTGAGATATTAAGTACATCATCAACACGACCTGTTATCCAGTAATCACCGTCTTCATCGCGTCGTGCGCCATCCCCTGAGAAGTAATAGCCTTTAAACATGGAGAAGTAGGTTTCATAAAAACGTTTATGATCACCAAACACGGTGCGCATCATAGAAGGCCAGGGGCGATCTATTGCCAGGTTGCCCGAAGCAGGATTGCCTTCGATGACATTACCTTCATCATCAAGTAATACGGGGTTTACGCCAAAGAAAGGGGCAGTTGCCGAACCCGGCTTAAGTGCATGCACGCCTGGTAAGGGAGTAATCATGTGTGCACCTGTTTCTGTTTGCCACCAGGTATCAACGATAGGGCATTTACTATTACCGACTACTTCGTTATACCACTTCCATGCTTCTGGGTTGATGGGTTCACCTACTGTACCAAGCACTCTTAAGGACTCACGAGATGTTGATTCAACAGGATCATTACCCGCTGCCATTAATGCACGAATGGCGGTGGGTGCAGTATAGAAAATATTGACCTGATGTTTATCGACTACTTGCCAGAAACGTGAGATATCAGGATAAGTCGGAATACCCTCAAACATGAGCGTTGTTGCGCCATTAGTGAGTGGCCCGTACACACTATAGCTATGTCCTGTTACCCAACCGACATCAGCGGTACACCAATAAATGTCACCATCTTTGTAGTCGAATACGATATCGTGTGTCATTGCAGCCTGTAGTAAGTAGCCACCAGTGGTATGCAATACGCCTTTAGGGGTGCCTGTAGAACCTGAGGTATAAAGGATAAATAAGGGATCTTCGGAGTCCATTTCTTCTGCTGCGCATTCGGTGCTGGCACTCTCAATGGCTTCGTCATACCAAACGTCACGCTTTTCATCCCAATCAATGGGGTCGCCACCACGCTTTACGACAATACAGGTGTGGACATTAGGGCAGCTGTTAAGTGCTTCATCCGCATTGGTTTTTAATGGGAATTTCTTTCCGCCACGCATAGATTGGTCTGCTGTAATCACCACTTGGCAATCAGAGTCTTTAATACGACTCGCCAAGGCTTCAGGTGAGAACCCACCAAATACGATGGAATGCACCGCTCCAATACGTGTACACGCTAGCATCGCAATAGCAGCTTCGGGGATCATTGGCATATAAAGTGATACACGATCACCTTTATTGACACCTCGTGCTTTTAATACATTAGAAAATTGACAGACTTCCTGATGTAATTCACGGTAGGTGATTTTACGATCTTCATCGGGGTTATCTCCTTCCCAAATAATAGCGACTTGATCACCTCGTGTTTCTAAATGTCGATCCAGACAATTGTAAGAAACATTTAACTTGGCATTTTTAAACCAATTAATATGTAAATCACTCTCATCGAAACTCCAATCACTCACGCTATCCCACGGCTGGAACCAGGAGATGTATTTCTCCGCTTGCTCAGCCCAAAAGCCATCAGGGTCATCAATCGATCTTTGATACATATCTTTATATTGATCAGCGTTAACATTAGCTTGTGCTGCAAAATCAGCGGAGACGAGATAAACGGTTTCAGTCATTTTTAACATCCTCTAAAGAGTGTTTTTAAGGAACATTTCTATTCAACAAGAGTAGCATAAAAAGGCTTGTTTCCTGTCAATATCAAAGAGTTTATTGCTATAAGTAACGTTTAAATATTATTTAATATAGTTCCATGAGCTACAGATTTACCTCTGTTAAGTCCGTATAATCACTATAAAGTGAACTTGTTATACGAATAGCATACTAAAGTGAGATAAGTACTCACTAGCATTATCGGGGTTGATAAAAAATGAAATCGATTACTATGATTAAAAGACTAATCATTCTTGTAATGTTAGCCACATTACTTACTGCCTGTGGTGGGGGAGGTAACACAGATACAACTACCCCAGCAACATCTACTAATACAACAGTGACTGCCCACCTTGATGGTCGAATTAGCATATCAGGAAAAGCTGAAAGCAATTCAACGGTAACTGTCACTTTCCCTGATGGCTCGCAACAGACGACTACTGCGGGTGCAAATGGCGATTATCAACTCACTAGTGCTGGTGCACAGCTTGCAGGTCAAGCACGAGTTACCAGTACTAACTCTGATGGTACTGTCTCACAACCTATAATTCTGTCTGCTAATGAAATTAATCAAGCTCTATTTTCCGTAATAGATACAACACCTTCGCTTTCCTTTACTCCTTCTCTTGGAATTAATACAGAAGCCCCACAAGGCGGAGCCGATACAGCAGGTTTACCCATGCCTTTTGTTGATATTTTCCGTACTGCTCGTCCTTTTAAAGAGTTATCACCTGTCGGTACTAGCTACGATAATAATGGATGGCCAACGGAGTTTGCTAGTGGAAGTAACTTTGCTAGAACCAAGTTATTACAGGGCGCGTTAAAGGGATCAATCCCTAATGGACAATATACGGTACTTTATGACGGTGCAGGCAGCTTAGAGTTTGGATCTACCGGTACAGTAACCAACATCAAGAAGATATCAGGTGAAAATAAATACACCTTCAATTTTTCGCTTAGAGATTTTGCGGGTGATGGTGGAGCGGCAGCTGCGGATACCAACGCGATCAATATGAATATTAAAAATATTTCTGCTGGAAATGGTAACTATATGAAGAATATCCGTATCGTTATGCCCGGTGGGACGTGTAGTGGTAACCCCTTTCTTCGAGTTGATTCAGATGAAGACTGCCCAAGCGGAACAACGTACGAGTCCTTTGCTGACCGCTTACAAACAAACAGAAATGCTATCATTTTCAACCCTGACTACTTGCTATTCCTAAGAAACTTTAAAGTTATCCGCATGATGAACCTGATGGAAGCTAGCCTTAAAAGGCTATGCTTTACCGCTGAAGACTGTCCTGCCGTAGTCGGCACTTGGGATCATCGAGCAAAAATGAATGATGCGGTTTGGGGCGGTAATGATGGTAGGACAGCGGATGAGGATCATAACGGAGTCCCCGTTGAGGTCATGATAGCGCTAGCTAACACCATTAAACGTGATATTTGGGTCAATATGCCACATATTGCGAGTAATAATTATGTTACTCAATTTGCCAGACAAGTCTCTAGCCAATTGAACCCCTCTTTAAAAGTCTACATTGAATACACTAACGAAGTATGGAACTCAGGGTTTGCTGGCTATAACTATTCAATATCCGAAGGCACAAAGTTATCACTAGATACCGTTCCACCTGATGTTATCGCCTATTGCGATGGGCTTTCTGAGGATATAAGACTCAGCAACACGCGGTGCTTTGGCGATTACTATGCGCGCCTACGCTTTTACAGCCAACGCGCCGTAGAAATATTTAATTTATGGAAGGCTGAATTTAACAACAATAATACCCGACTAGTTCGTGTACTTGGCTCCTTCATTGGTGACACAACACTCACAGACCTCATGCTTGAGCATGTTGGACCTAACAATGTTGATGCCGTTGCTATTGCTCCTTATTTTTTTGGTTGTCCTGCTCCAGAGCGATGTCCAAGAGCAGCGAAGTCTCTTCTTACCGCTCAAACGGTAGATGATATTTTTGAGGTCATTGACCAACTAGGAAAGGATGCGGAGGGTAATTTTGTTGATGTGAAATCATTAGATGGAACGATAGATTCTATTAAAAGGCAGCTAGTTGTTACAAACAGCAAAGGCGTTAAACTTCTCACTTATGAAGGGGGACAACACCTAGTTACAGGTGTTCTCGGTAGTAGTGCATCTGCAAGTGAACAAACACGTTTAAGAGCCTTATTTAATAACGCTAACCGTGACCCACGGATGAAGCAACGCTATTTGCGACTTCTCAATGAGTGGAAGAATTTATCGAACGATGGCACGACTCTATTCACGCTTTATACCCTACCTCAATCCTATTATCGCTTTGGTAACTTCGGCATTAAAGAACATCTAAATAAACCACGTTCTGAGTCACCGAAATTTGATGGAGCTATGGAATTTCAAGAAAGCGTCGGTGATTGCTGGTGGGTAGGCGTCGGATGCCGATAAATATGATAACCGGCTATAACTGCTAATGCTCTGTTCAACTCAGCAAGCAGGCACCGGTTTTTTCAACCTGAGACAGGCATTCAACTCCAAGTTTGGGAATACCCAGAAATCTTTCTAGCTATTAGGCTCTACAGATTTTCGTTCTTGTAACTTCCCAATAACATGTTGCTTAACTGCTTTCTCAATAGCCTGAAGCTGGGAGTCAATACTTGCATCAACGATACCTATATCAGACTCAATAATACAATCAGTCTCTCCTAACTTGGGGTCAGGCAAGATTTCAAGAAATTCAATTTCATGTTTAAGTGTATCTATCTGCGATGACAAAAACGGAATAGATTGTGGATTAACTCGAATAGCCACTTTGTTGCTGTTATAAACAGGTAGTAAACCCTTTTTTACGGCCTCAAGAACTAGCTCATCATTATCATAATCGGCTATGATTTTTCGTACTGCAGAAATAACAACATCCGTTAAATCTTTCTCTATATCAGATAGCTGTGTCATCAAAGAAGAGGCCGACTTTAGCATCTGACTTGCCATTCTTGCTTTCGCTTCTTCTGCACCCTTGATAAGACCGCTTTCAATTGAATTTAGCCTTAGTTGTTCGGCCTCAGCTTTATTTTTTTCTCTATCTTTCTGTGACTCATGCCATAGATCTTTAGCTGTTTTATACTGAACGTAATCATCTGATTTAATGACCTTAACACCAGGTTTTACCTGTGGAGCAAGTCCATTTAATTGAATAAAGTTTGCAACCATTCCATCTACCTCTTATCGACGTTTAGTTCATTCATTATAGTTTCGATAATAGCCATATTGCCAGATGCCCCTCCAGGAATTTTATTATGAACAGAATAATGAACATAAGCATCAAACCATTTACGTGGTAGTTTAACGACAAGTCTTTTCAACAAGGGGGCAGGATAGCCTTTCATAGCTGTAAATAGGGAAATCAATCCTGCTATTAACACCTTTTGCTTGATAGACATAGCATTCGGTAAGTCTATCTGTTTCAATTGTTTTCTCTTCAGATGTGGAGCACGTGTGAGCGCAAAATCATATAACTTAGACCCCAGATCTAGACGATATTTACGAACTTCTTTCTGTACTATTTGCTGTCTTATTTCATCAAAATAAAACATAATGCCAACATAATAGACAAGCTTTTGAAGGTCTTTTCCATGCCATAGTGCAAGCTTCGTAATCGGGTCTGAGAAATCAAAAAAGAATTTTCCATTAAAACCGAGTTGAGCCATTAAATGATGGGACAAACGAGTAGAACTCTGACTACTATCTTCATGAATTAGCTTATGCAACAATTCCGCATTAGGTAAGTCATTTACCCATGATTCATGCACATAGCGCTCAGGCTTATAGTTAAATTCCCACACGGAGTATGGAATTTTATCTTTTGGCTTTTTACTAGATGGAACAGTCATAATAGTTATACGATATCCACACTATTTCTTATTAATTTGAGCAGGCAACATGACTACAGAGACCTTATCGTAAGTTAGACCTTCGATACTCTTCTCAACAATCAATTTAATCTCAGATTTGATATCCGATAAATTAGTCCTTGGATGATATTTTATAAATACCGAAGCGGAGGATGGGGTCACCTTATCATTGTAGGGATTATTTTCTGGCATAACGATATGTACCCGAGCAACAATGACACCATCAATATTTGTCAGCGTCTCTTGGACACTTTGCGATAGGGCATAAATGTAACGTACACGTTCTTCTGTCGGTGACGACACAAGCCCTTCTTTCTTGAAAAGGTCTTTTATACTGGCAACTTTCTCTTTTGGATAACCATATTCCTTTAACAATCTGACAGACTCTGGGATTTTAGACTCATCTATCATCAAGGAGTAAGACTCACCTTTTTTAGACTTAACTTTTTCGGCATCTATCCCATTACTCAGCATCAGTGCAAGCATGTCATTCACATCACTTTCTGTTAAATCGTTGTACAACTCCATTTGACAAGATGAAACTAGAAACACTGCTACAATAATTATTAGGCTTTTTATTCTTTTATAGTTATTCATTTTTATAGTTATTCATTATTTATAGTACATAAAGTATTGAAGTACATTATCTTCACACGTCTAAGCTAAAAACTTGATAGAGGTGTGATTTATTTACGACCTTCAACTGTTAAGAGCGTTTCAGCAGTATCCTGAGTATACTCGTACCAAGTCTTACCGAAGTTTATCGAAGGTATGGAACCCTACACAACATCTATAACCAAATTAATGCTAACCTGAGGTATTAATAATATTTAAAATAAGGTTAGCATATGGGTAATCAGGTACATTATTATATTTTTTTATAGTCCATCATCTCGCTTCTTGTCACCATTGAACAATAATGTTAGTTATTACATAAATTTTGATACAGCTTGCTAAGATTAGTAATCTATCCAATAAAATTTATTGGCTTAATAAAAACTTTACATCGTTTTTAAGAGTAGAGATCTTATGAGACCTTTGCATGAAAGGATGGCGAGAGAAAAATGAGCGTAATTTTCTCTATTTTTGCTAAAAAAGAGGGTAATAGCCGAGCTATTGGCCGAATTTTTAGCAGAAATTGAGGAGATTCAAGCCATTTTTATCCGTCATATCTTTCGTGCAAAGGTCTCCTTATATATAGATTTGTAGAAAACTAACCTGCTGATCTAAACAATGTTTTAAAACCTTGACTTGCCTGGCTCACTACCGTAGTTAATATTTTTATATTCGCAGACCAAATCTGAGTTTTAATATGCCATTTCGATATTTCTTTAGAATACCCACCCGCAGTTTTATACAAATCCCGGGTTTCTTCTAACATGTCTTGAACCTCATTAGCTGGATCCTTCTCAACCGTTTCATGTACGTTAGTACGAACAGCCGGTGCCTTATCATTATGTTGCATCTCCAGAAACTTATCGAACTCTGGCACATCATTCATTTGGTTCATAATAGCTTTATATGAACTATCTAACCTAGACAAAGGGTTACTAACGGTAGGATTTGTATCAGAACCATCCATCTGCAGTAAATCGCTATCAATCCGAGCGGAATCTACTTTGACATCCTGTAATAAATGAGCCTCTGAGACATCCGATTTCTTTTCTGTTAACTCCATATTAAATCGCATGACATCATCATTCTTTGCAGCATGAGGTTGCTTTGATATATCTGATATTGATGCTGCTTGAGCCCCTTGTGCAGAAATTAGTTGTTCGATCATAATACTCTCCTCGTTATACAGACATCACTAGCAGAGATATACTCATCATTTAAAAATGAGTTATACCGCTTGTTTGGCTTCAGTCATTTCTGCAAGATAAAAACTTGCTATCGTACGATCATCTTCACCACCATGTTCAATGATGTCATTAAACAATGCTATTGCTTCATCGACATCACCTGATTCACTAAGTGCCATCCCAAGGAAACACTTAGCAGTCATATTCTCTGGCTCATCAGTGAGCACATTTTCTTTCAATATTCTTATTGCGTCTTCATATTGACCTGCATAGATTCTAGAAATTGCAACACCAACAAGCGCTGCTGATTGTCCGCCGCAGTTTGCTTCTACGCTGTCCATTATGAGTTGCCCTTTATCAACGTCACCATTGAAGCAGGCTAAATACCCAACTTGTGATAATAGTTGGATCATTTCAGTACTAATTTCCATAAGATTTATACCCTCTTTGATTTTATAATTATGTTTTTAATGGGACTTTGATAACTTGACTAAACCGTACTTAGTTTAATCAACAAAACCTAGCTTGACGAATCAAGCTAGGTACATCTTAAGGAAACTCCAACCAGACTCGATCAGAGATTCCTTAACTAACTAGTGAAATTAACTAGCTAACTGTTGTGATGTTTGCTGAGCTGTATTACCAATTGCCTCAGCCATTGCATTTAGTCGATCAGTAGCAGCTTTATGCATCTGAAATTCCATATTCAATTTTGCTGACTCGCTTTGATAAGACATCGTTGCTTGCATTTGGCTTTTCTGCTCTGTTAATAAACCTTGCAGGTCTTTAACTCCACTTGAAGCACCAGCTGTCAAATTTGCACCATCCATTGTAAATCTCCTAAGTTCAATAAAGTATTGTTTCTTGATAATTCAATCAAACACAAAGAAACAAAAAAAATAAAAAATGTTGTGTTCTACATATTTCCAAAAAAACTTTAGTATCCCTGCACCAATAAGTACTTTCTAGTACTGTTCTACCACTGAAACACTTGCTTCTACAGCCTGTAGAAGCTTATTTAAATTCTCATACTCATCAGGGGCTAAGCCTTTATTAAGCTCACTCCTTATATCTACTTCAAAAGAACTAAACTTGCCCAGCAGTTCTTTCTTATATTCACCTGTTGAATCATCTTTCAGATTACTTTCGATATCTAGCATCACTTTTATTATTCCTTTTTTTGTCCAAAATATATTGGAAATATAATGTTATTATTATTTAGCAGTATATGGTCATCATTTATTGATTCAATATAATAATTACTACCCACATGTGATCCTTTAAAATACTTATTTCCTTCCTTTGAAACTACAAATGGAACCTCACCAACACTTACACTTCTAATTGATAGTTTTATATCTGCATCTGGAGCACGTATCGACTCTCTAAACTGAAAAGGATATGGGCTATTATCCATAAACTCTCTTTTAAGTTGTATCCAACGCGCTTCTTCTGCTTTTGTCAGTTTTCCTCTTGCAGTAATCATTGTTTTTTCTAGTCCAAGCTCTAAGCGTTTAGAAAACTCTTCTGCTAAGACTTTTTGTTCTAAAACAGAATAAATCTCTCGAAGGTTCTTAACATCATCATCATTAATTGATGTAACACCAAGAACATCACCTCGAATATTCTCTTTTACGCTTATCCACTTAGCTCTGTTATCTGTCAAACCATTTGCTTTTAGTCGTCCATGATCTAATGTAGTAAACGTTATTTCATTCTCACCTAAAGACTGAGCAATCATTCTTGCGTTATCTTCTAACTCAGTGTCAACAAAATAGTGAGAAACCACATCACCTTCAAAATTACTAATATCTCTTTTTAGTAAAGATTTCTCTGCTTCGTTACTCACATAACCATTAATATGAATCTTTCCATCTATACTCTTCACATAAATACTGGGGTATTTTTCCACCCTAATCATTGAGCTTATTCTTTGATCTGCCGTTTCAGTTAAACCTAGCAGTCCTGATATTCCTCCGTACTGTTTCGTTAAATACTGAACATTTGCCAATAGCATGATCACTGCAGCTAGCCACAACCAAGGGTTACTAAATAGTGATGTTTTCTTACTATGGTCGCTTTTGCTCCTTCTTTCTAAGTATTCACCTTGTGTGTTAGTAGTACTACTAACTGATAACTGTTTTGTTTTTGCATCATCGCCTGGCCAAGACTGTTGTTTATCCGCTATTGTAAAGTCAACAGTACCTATATTAACCAACTGATTCGGCTGTAGAATGATTTCATTAGATCCCACATCCCTACCATCAATGTAAACAGGCTGGGCTAGCGGTGTTAAACGAATTCTTCCTTTATCTAACTCAACAGCTACATGTCTATCGGCTACGTTGGCTCCGTTAAAGATGATGTCACATCCTGCAGATCTGCCAATAACCAAGCCTGAAGTATTTCCTAAGTCTGCTGTCGCACCTTCGTTGACTCCTGACAATACCTTCACTACATATTGTACATTTTGTTTTATCATTTATAGTAACCCTTAGATCGACGGCATTCTTTACTTGATACGTGGTTTACTTATCACCACCTCTTGCTCATCACTTTTAGTTATTTTTATTTCGGTTATTTGTCTATGTTTATCAGGCATATCTGAACCAAAGTTTGTAATGCCGTTGTCATCAACCCATTTATAAACTCGTTTACCCGATACGTTTTTATCAAGTACTTTTGACATTTCTAGCACGGCTGTAACGAAAGGCTCAGGACCTTTAAAATAGACCATCTTATCGATATCGGATGAGATCCATTGATAATGATGATCTAGAATTCCTAAACGTTCTAAGGAGTGCGTAAACTGTGTAGCAGATACATTAGTAAGGCTCACACTTCCCGTTTGCATTTCTTCTTCACGTTCAACAAATAACGTATCTCCATCGTAATACCAAACCAAGCCATTTGATTTGAGAATATCCAAGAAGATACTCTTAGGTGTTTGTCTTTTATAATAACCACTTACTACTGCGTCTATTTTATCGCTCAATATAATGGGCGTTTTTTGCGAAGCAGCTACGGCTCTTAGTAATGAGCTAAGAGGCTCTTGATCTGAGTAATGTGTGTAGGATGTATCATTCCACTGTAAATCTTTTGCTTCTATTTGTTGCAAGCAAAGCAA
Source organism: Thiotrichaceae bacterium (assembly GCA_026991755.1). Taxonomy (GTDB): domain Bacteria; phylum Pseudomonadota; class Gammaproteobacteria; order Thiotrichales; family Thiotrichaceae; genus HyVt-477. The sequence goes on from JALXAX010000173.1 coordinate 40,664, forward strand.
TACAAAAGAAAGTGAACTAACTACTATGTACCGAGCTAGAGGATTTGAAGTTATATTTATCATTATTGAACCCATACATTCGTTATATGAATATTAGGTTACAAATTAACAACTACAACTAATAGCCTGAGGATGACAAAAACACCCATTAAGATTATAAGCGGTCAGAATAAGTACATTCCACATAGCCCAGTCTATGTGGGTTACTCTATACTGATATCTCTACCTAGAAAAACGGACAGCTCAAGAAGCGAGTTTTTTGTAATAATCTCATATGTTATTTTCTCTTTCTTGAATTGGTGGTCAACTCAAGATGAGGTTTAGCACTGAGCCGTCTCAACGGCACAGCCTTTTGCTTGCCACGCCCACAGGACGTGGTTATCTAAGTTTCAATATAATAATGGTGAACACCCTGACACCTTTCAATTTATTCCGATTGTAAGCCGCGAAGATCACAAAGGAGTTTTGAAAGGGAGAATTCCAGAACTCATTGATAAAGGTGCTTTGGAGAAAGCAGCTTCACTCACTATAAGTAAAGAGGACTCACACGTGATGTTGTGTGGAAATAGTGGCATGTTAAAAGATACCAAGGCGGTACTTAAGCAAAGAGGTATGGATAGACACCTAAACCATAAGCCAGGACATGTTTCCTCAGAGCAATATTTCTAGGGTTAGAAATACACCATCTCAAACTTTGGCAACCACTTACAGGTAGGTGTTACCTCAGGGCTGTTCAATGCTAAATGAACTAAGCTCCCTCTCCCCTTTGGGGGAGGGCTGGGAAGGGGGGAGATGTTCTAAGGTCGTCTTTTTTATCAGACTATCTACCCCCTCCCTAACCCTCCCCCTGCTAGGTGGAGGGAACTTTGTCTATTCCATGAACAGATTCCTAGCATTGAACAGCCCTGGGT
>JALXAX010000174.1 GCA_026991755.1 Thiotrichaceae bacterium
CGGCTGTTTCCTGTATCTGCTGGACTGGTTAAGCTCGGAACAGAAGAGACATTAGACGTCACCGATAAAGGAGCTGTACTGCCACCCGTTAAGCTAGGTATCGCTGTCGGTGTGAAGGCTCGACTGTTTCCTGTATCTGCTGGACTGGTCAAGCTCGGAACAGAAGAGACGTTAGACGTCACCGATAAAGGAGCCGTGCTACTTCCTGTTAAGCTGGGTACTGCCGGGGAAGTTGAAGACTGTGGCACTCTGCTCAAGTCACCCAAGCTAGGCACTGTCGCCCTAACTGTCGCACTAGTAGTTGATATACTTTTATCAGGATTTCCCAAACTGGGAACAGGTGAAACATTAGAAGCAGCAGACGCTGAACCTCTTGCAGGAGCTTCGTTAGAATTCGTATTTTGATTAGTTTGAAGCGAACTTAATAGGGCTCTTATTTTACTGATAAAGAGCGTCAATACTTCCTCAGTCAACGTATTGCCAGACCCCGATAATGCCTCTGTTATATTTCTCAAACTTCCTATGCTGCTATTGACGCGACTAGTAGCACGATTTGCTTGTGTAGCAATCGGTTGATTCGATATTAATCCGTTAACGTTCATTATTATTCCTTTAATTTCTAAACTTCTAATTACTAAACTTCCATGCTTTGCTTTTACTGAACATACAAAGGCATTCATTCCACAATTAGAACGACCTCAATATGCTAATGTTCGAATATATAATGATTTCCAGTTACTTAGCCTCTAATTTGAAGTTTTCTAGATTAATGGAGTAATCACACTTATTAATGGTAAACCACTAAAGATAAAGTACTGTTAGAGTACGGGTTAAAATTAACTTTTCAGGTTATATGTATCAACAATGACTAAACTTATCTTACTACTTTGGCTAATTTTCCTTCCCTTCCCAGTCATCACCACGCCCCTTTATGCTAAGGAAACACCTAGTCATTCTAGTAATGAAAACATAAAAAAAGAGAAAGCAAGCACATCAAGTAAAGCTGGTTTTTGTAGCAATCAAGTATTAGCTCGCCCTATAGACCATGGTTTTACATGGACGTTAGCCTCTAGGTTAGGACAGTTGCTAACTATGGCTGAAGAAGAATATGGCGAGCGGAATAAAGATTGGACTATTTTAGGGACAGAGTTTAATAATGATAAGCAACCAAGAAATTGGCATCCAACCTATTCAAACGATTCAGAGAAGAATAAAAATATTATCATTCAGTTAACACCCGAAGCGGCTCAAAGCAAAAAAGAGGCAGTGTTTCAATTATCCCACGAGATTTTCCATGCGCTTATGCCAACAGGAGGAAAGCAAAAAGCTACTTTTTTTGAAGAAGGGCTAGCGACTTACTTCTCGATTCAGGCTACCCGAAAAGCGGGTATCGACATTGAAACTGATTATATTGGCTCAGGTAAATACCGCAGAGCATATGGGTTGGTTCTTGCTCTTTATGGTGTACATCCTAATGCGAGTAAAACCATTACCGCCTTTCGAAAGATAGGTGTTCATCCCTCATCATTAAGCAAAAACCAGTTAAAGCTCATTTTCCCTAAGCTAGATGACACTATCGCGGGTGAGTTAGCTAAGAAGTTTTAACAAGCTCCCCACAAGTTACCCATTAAGGAATTTCTGTGAGATAGAATTTGTCAGATTTTGATAGAAAAGTTAGCAACAGCCATAGCTATTGGTTACTTTTATAGAGAAAAGCTGGCAAATTATAGCCTGAGAGAAACGAGCCATGACTTGATCAGAGATTCCTTAAGGAGTCTCTGATTAACTCTTATCGGAATTTCTGAGAGATAGAATTTGTCAGGTTTTTGATAGAAAAGTTAGCAATAGCCGTAGCTATTGGTCACTTTTATAGCGAAAAGCTGGCGGATTCTAGCCTCAGAAAAACGAATCATGAGTTGATCAGAGGCTCCTTAAGGTTCTCTAGTCAGATACCGCCAAACGAGTCACATTACGATACCCCTGAGGTAGTAACTTACCCCGTCTGCCACGTTCACCTTTATACTCATCTAACTCATCCTTCTGGATAGTCTTATGCTTTTTTCCTGCATGAACAATCAGCTGTCCACCTTCGGGAATGACAGCAATAGAAACGACTGACTCATCGCCTGCTTTTAGCGTCTTTGCGGGAATATTGATGATTTTATTACCTTTACCTTTAACCAGCTGGGGTAACTCTGTAATGGGAACAATCAATAAATAACCACTACTAGTCACTGCTGCAACCCAGCTAGTCTCGACATCATCAATAAGGAAAGGATCTAAAACCGTAGCACCTTTAGGCACGGTAAGTGTTACCTTTCCCGCTTTTGTTCGTGTCTGCATATCTGACAGCTTACACACAAAACCATAACCATAAGAGCTGGACATCAAATAAGAGGACTCATTCTTCCCCATTATCACGCTCATAAAGGTAGCATTCGCAGGCGATGAGAAACGACCGGTAACAGGCTCACCCTGACCACGAGCTGATGGCAAGCTATGTGCCAATAATGAATAGGTGCGACCCGTGCTATCTAACAATACGACTTGTTGGTTAGAACGACCTCTCGCGGAGGCTAAGTATTTATCACCTTGTTTATAATTTAATGAAGTTGCATCAATTTCATGACCTTTTGCTACTCGAATCCAACCCATTTTTGAGAGTACAACCGTGACAGGTTCAGAAGGCAGTAACGCAGTTTCATCCAAAGCTTGAGCGACTTCACGTTCAACCAAGGGAGAGCGTCTATCATCTCCATACTTTTCAGCATCTTCTTCTAATTCTTTGCGAATCAACGTAGTTAGCCTACGAGGGGAATTTAATAATGCTTCTAGTTTATCTCTTTCCTCTTCTAACTCTTTTTGTTCAGCGCGAATTTTCATCTCTTCAAGGCGCGCTAAATGACGTAATTTTAAATCGAGGATTGCTTCTGCTTGAGCATCAGAAAGCAAGAACCGTTCCATTAGTATAGGCTTAGGCTCGTCATTATTACGAATAATTTCAATCACTTCATCAATATTAAGGAAAGCAATTAATAACGCATCTAGAATATGTAAGCGTTTGCGCACTTTATCTAAACGCCATTCCAAACGACGAATCACGGTTTGACGTCGGAACTCTAGCCACTCAACCAATATAGATTTCAGGTTCTTAACCGCAGGTCGACCATCCGTACCAATCATATTAAGATTAATACGATAATTTTTTTCAAGGTCTGTACTAGCAAACAAGTGCGACATGAGCATATCAATATCAACACGGTTCGAGCGAGGTGTAATCACCAGTCGCGTAGGATATTCGTGATCAGACTCATCACGCAAGTCATCCACCATAGGCAATTTCTTGGAACGCATTTGATCAGCAATTTGATCCATGATTTTACTGCCAGAAACCTGATAAGGCAGCGCAGTGATAATCACATCACCATTTTCACGTTCCCAACGAGCACGCATTTTGATAGACCCCAAGCCTTTTTCATACATCGCTTGTATGTCTTTCCTTGGAGTAATAATTTCAGCTTCAGTCGGATAATCAGGTGCAAGTACATATTCACACAATTCCTGTAAATCAGTACTTGGCTTTTGAAGGAGCGCAATACAGGCTTTAACCACTTCGCGCATATTATGCGGAGGAATATCCGTCGCCATACCCACAGCAATACCCATACCACCATTGAGTAAGATATTAGGCAAACGTGCGGGCAATAAAGAAGGCTCCTGTAGCGTGCCATCGAAATTAGGAACCCAATCAACCGTGCCCTGCCCCAACTCCTGTAACAAGACTTTAGCGTAGGGTGTTAAACGAGACTCGGTATAACGCATCGCAGCAAATGATTTAGGGTCATCCTGAGAACCCCAGTTGCCTTGTCCGTCGACTAACGGGTAGCGATAAGAGAAGGGTTGCGCCATCAACACCATGGCTTCATAACAGGCGGTATCACCATGAGGATGGAATTTACCTAATACATCACCTACTGTTCTAGCGGATTTTTTGTGTTTTGAAGCTGCCGACAACCCCAACTCAGACATCGCATAAATAATACGTCGCTGTACGGGCTTTAAACCATCACCAATATGTGGCAAAGCTCTATCTAAAATGACATACATTGAATAATCAAGGTACGCCTTTTCGGTATAGTCTTGTAGTGGAAGTGTCTCTATTCCGTCGTAATTCATTTGCTTACCTGTTTACTGTTAGCACGCCTACATTATTCCTTATCTAGTACTCCAGCAACTTAGGTTTGATGGATACAGAGCAATCCAAAGCGGTCAAGATAAGGCTTGGGTTGCAGGCAATGGTTGTTCCCTTAGCAAGACCCATAACGCAGTATTGAGCGCTTTGTGTTGCTCCCTTCGGGCGAGCCAGGAAGCAGTCATCCGCGTTGTTGCGCCTTTTGTGAAGAGAACAACCATTCACAGCAAGACGCGCCTAGCGGCTAACCACTTCCTGACTCGCTGTATCCATCAAACCTAACTTGTTGGAGTACAAGTGGTGCGGCGTATTGTAAGCGAATAGTAAAAGAAAACACGTCATTATCCTAATTATCCCGTTTTCAGCCAGCTACAATTTTGGTTTCACCCTATAAGGGTAGATCACACTTGAATAGATCATTGCCCCCTATTCCTCTTTTCATCAAAACGGCTTTGTGATCTGGGGATGGAACAGAGTGGGTTTTTATCCCTGAGTATGACACTAGTATCCAGTTCGAAGGGGAAACTTACTAAGCGATTAATATAAATTTATTTGTTCGGTAAGTGAAACGTTACTCAAAGCTTAGTAATTTCGAGCCGTTTACTCCTCAATTCAGCTGTATTCGCTGCCCCCACGGTACAGGTTGTTTGCCTTTTATAAGCCAGATAGCAGGAAAGTGCGCTTCTTGTTGAGGGAAGTCACCGTGCCCATCGGTGAAGTAAATTAATACATCGGGTGCTTGGTCTTGTTGTTTCGCCCAGTCAAAAACGGGTTTAAAGCTAGTTGTGCCACCACCTTGTAGGGTTTTGGGTAGGCTAACTTCTTCCCATGGTTCGAAGATAAAGGGTGCGCCTTCGGTGAGTTGGGAGTCGCAAGGTAATAGCGTAATTCTGGCGCGTATTTGGCCTTTTATAGCATTAATTTCCGAGATGAATTCACTCATCTCTTTTTTACCGACTGAGCCACTAACATCAATGGCGATAAGTATATTCACTTGCGAGCTTTTAAGGCTGGGATAAATTGCAGGATCACCGCGTCTGTTAGAGGGGCGAGTATAGCTGTAATCGTCTTTAGCAACGGCATTCATATATCGAGCCAATAGCATACGCCATGGGAGTTGCGGTTGTAGCATTCCTTCGATGATGCGCTTTAAAATGCCACTTAGTTTGCCTGCTTGTTGCGCTTGCTGTGCAGCTCCTGCTAGTCGCTGTTGCCATTGAATGGTGAGCTCTTCCGCTTCTTGCTGATTTAACGGTGGGGGGGGAGGCGCACCGCCTGCTGACTCATCAAATTCTTGCTTGGCTTTATTGCCATCAGAGGGTTGATCTGATGTTGTGTTATCACCTGGGTTGGGCTCTTGTTCGGGAGGAGGCTCGCTTTCGCCTTTGGCGTTGTCTAAAGGGTTTTCACTGGTGTCTTGACCGCCTTCACTAAACTGATCTTCCTTGTCGTATAAGTGTTGATCTAGCGTATCGCTCATGTCGTTATCCGCTATAAGTGGATAGATTTCCTCAGCGCTCATATCCTCATATTCACGCATCATCAATGAGCCTGCTGGTGGGGTTAAACCTTCTGCGACTAAAATAGGGTTGATGGCGTAATCACAGGCTAAATCCCAACGATGTTTGATGCGATGTTGGCGGCGAGAGAAGTGTGATAAGGCGCAATGTAAGGCTTCATGTGCAAGTATAAATTGTGTTTCGGAAGGCTTTAAAGCTGCGATAAATTCAGGGTTGTAGTAGAAAGTTTTTGCGTCTGTCCCCGTGGTCGTGCACCAAGCTGGGTCTGCATGTTGAAGAGGAAGTCGTAACACTAGCGCACCCAAAAATGGCTTATCCAATATAAGCTTAGTGCGAGCGGCCATCAATTTATCTTCGATGACTGAAATATCAATGTGATTACTAGTGTTAGACATATGTTATTTTAGCTTCAATGATTAACTAATCGTAAAGCATGATATCGCCAATGGCTTTTGCCCATTGACCAAATGCTTCAACCGCAAATAGATCATCACCAATAGCGCGGAGCATGTCTGATACCAACATAACGCCCATTTCTTTGGTACGAAATGCTTTGGCGTAGTTGAGTATGTGAGCGTAGGTTTGTGGACCTTCATCGGTATCTTTTGCGCGAATTGCACGCCCTACCAAAGCTGCTGCAACTGCATATTGAAGGTCGATTTCTTTGGGGGCTTTAACGTCTTCACCGCGTAAAATCGCGTCGAGGTCTGGCATTTGATCCAAGCTATCAACAAATGCTTTTAATTCAATACCTGCCGCAGGGCCGACACAGGCTTGTAAGGTGCCTAGCAATAGCTCTGGGTGATGACTAAATTTATGTAAAGCCCGATGTGCAAACTCCCACGAACGAGGCGAGGGGAAGGCTACAGGGTTGTGTGCAGGGTCAAAATCAAATAACTGCTCTGGGCGGAAGCGCAAGAAGGCGATAATACGCTCGTCTATATGGTGTTGATAAGCCCACGACACCCAATCGTCCAGGTTAAGCTCTACCTCAAAATGCGAAAAGCGATTAGCCAATGGTGCTGGCATGGTATAACTGACGCCACGATCACCTTGACGGTTTCCAGCAGCAAAAATAGCCCAGCCATCAGGGACTCTGTATTCACCTAGTCGACGATCCAGTATTAATTGATAAGCTGCTGCGGATACACTAGGTACGGCTGAGGTGATTTCATCCAGAAATAGAATCCCTTCTTCGCCGTGGCGCTCAGTATTGGGTAGCATGGCAGGTGTTGCCCATTCCACCAAGTCGTTATTGCGAAAGGGAATACCGCGAAGATCGCTAGGTTCCATTTGCGATAAACGTATGTCAATCACGGGGATATCGTTACGTGTTCCTATTTGATTGATGATGTCTGATTTGCCAATACCGGGTGGCCCCCAAAGCATAACGGGTGTGTGGTGTCCGTTTTTGGCGCCTAGAAATTCTTGATCCAGTATGGTGCTGAGATGTGCTGGACGCATGGTATATATTTTCTCAATAGTTAACAGAGGTGTGTTTCGCTGTGGATAGTAAACTTTTTATGCAGGGTATCGCAAGAAACCGCACTGTTAAATATTTATTGTTAGCCTCGTGTTTTGTTACTTTCTCTGTGTTTGCTGAGAAGGTTCACTATAAAGTAAAGCCACAACATAAGCCTTCCCAGAAGACTCAGAATATATTGCCTGGTTTTGTTGCATTTAATCGATCCGTTAATCAGGGTAGTGAAATTAGTTATGCGGTTTCATACAAAGGTAAACCTACCGATAAGCTAATAAAAGGTGTATTGCCCCCAGAGAAAGATGGCTGGGAAACACATAGTACCTTCACTACAAGCATGTTTTTGATAAGAAAAAATAAACCACAAACCCTTCATTTGATGTTGAAATCTGATGGTGGAGAAAAGTTACGATCACAGTTACTGGTTAACTTTCGTTACTTTGATGCTAATGGGCTTTATCTTGAGTCGAATGGCTGGAATGTTTTTGACGCACCTTATGAGTGGAAAAAAGTCTCTGTGCAAGTTATACCTAAAAATAAGAATGCTGTTTATGCAGAAGCCTGGTTTGTGAAATATCGTGATGCTGATAGTACAGGTGAGGTAAATCATCCTGTTTATGTTTCTGATGTGGAGATTCGTTAGATTTTGTATTTCTATGTATAGACCTTCACTCAAATAATTTTCGTAGAGACGTTGCATGCAACGTCTCTACCACAGTAGATAAGAAATTTAATAGGTGAACACCGCTATAGGATGGTAAATACGGCGTGGTTGCGGTCGTGTCAGTGCTGGCACGTGTGTACAAGGGGAGGGATTAGCACGTTCTAAAAGTTGCAATAGAACGTGCTATTGGCCATAGCGTAGTTAAACCTAGAATCCTCAGTTAGACGGCTTACTAGAGTAATTCTCACAGGCTGAGTGGCGTAGTGGAAAAAGGAGTTAATGGTTGATCCTTAATGAGTTTTTTCACATAGCCAATCAGTCTGTGAGGGTTGCTCTATAAGCTGTAGCGCCTTCACTCTAAGAGTGAAGATTAATACCACCATTTACTTACATCCTATCAGATACTTAGCAAAGACTTGGAGCGGTTAACTGAGGATTCTAGGTTTAATCTAGATTCTTCAGTTGAGCGCTTCCAGCTATCATTAAGTAATAGATAAGCTGTAAATAAGTAGTTATTTTAATTTTCACTCTAAGAGTTAAGGCGCTACAACTTATAGGGCAACTGAGGATTCTAATTTTAATTTTCCGAATCAAGCGTACGAATACTGCTATTTGTGGCACTTTCTTTGATAATGGTTGGTGCTTCTGTAAGCACATTTTCATTAACTGTCGTTGTGGCTCCAGCAGTTGAGGCTTGGATTTCAATGGGTCTTGCCACCATCACATCTTCTTGAATATTTTCAATATCCGTATTGCGTTTGATAATGTCTGAGAGCTTTAACGTGTTTAACTCATCAATTTTGCTATCCGAAAACTGGTTTTGATACCAGAATCTATCGCCATCTCGAACACGCTCGAATTGGTCTTTCATTATCAATGTAAAAGTATCACCTACTAAAGAGTCGCCTGATTCCTTCTCGGCAAGACCACCGACCCAAAGGTCTACTTCATCAGGGTTGTTATATACTTTTGCTAATTTCTGACCGAAATCACCTTTCCAGATGGGGTCATTAAAGCTGGTAATGCGCTCTAGGCCTAAGGCTTCGCGTGAATCATTGAAGCTGGCTAGCTGATGATCACGTCCACGTTGGATGTTAAGAGAGGCAAGGTCGAAACCACCTGCACCAGGAGGGCCGAATAAGAAGTTACGCAAGTCATCAATCAGCATAGGATCAACCGCTTGAGCTGTGTGTGATGCAAAGCCTCGTAAAATAGGATCTATTCCTGTTTCTTTAAGCTTTTGAGGTTGGAAGAAAGCATTTCTAAGGGGTAGATTACCCCCCACAACGACCTCGCCATTTTCTTGAAGGCGGTGAATGTTGGGTGAAATCATCGTGTGGCCTATTCGATAGGCTGCGGTTGCGAATGAGTTGCTAATCTGTGATGTGACGTTGGAATCATAACCCTTATAGCTTTCAATAGTGTCGTTGCCTAACATTTGAGGAAGAAACTCATTAAAGGTTATTGCTTGCATCTCGGCAATAACTTCTTTTCTGGTTTCCTGAAATAGCTTTTCATCATTCCATTGTGGATTTTCGTCGCCTAACTTTTCGGCAATTTGGTTGTGTTCGCGCATCCATAAGGTATGCATTGAAGTTAACCCTAGATTCTCGTTGACACGAACATCACCTGAAAGGAAGTGGCCTTTGTCATTTTCTGGGAGCAGGTTGTTGCTACTAATAAGCTTGCCACCCTCAAAGCTTCTGAGCTTGTCTGCTGTGTCTTTGCTTGAACCATAGATATTCGAGCCGTCGATATAGGAGGTAATAGCATTTTTATAGGTTTTTTCGCCTGCTTCGTTGGTTGTGCCTTCAGTGCGTTCAAAACCCATTGTTTGAGTGCCTGTTGCTTGAGGATCAAAGAAACGATCTCCAATAGGGATAGCAATATTGGCATGGTCGCCTTTTTTGTCGGGCCCCAATGTAATATCGTGGTCAAGGAATTGACCCCATAACCAGAACATATCACTAAGACCTTTCTTATTCTCAGTGTTTTCTGTTTGAGCCATTACCTCATTACTAATCGCACGGGGATTAGCTAGGTTAGCTTCTGTTGTGCCTCCAATGTCGCGTGTGGTATCAGTAGGAATAATATCAAGATATTCGCTGCTAGCTGCTCCCATACCAGTGCTATTTGCATTATTCTTGCTACCATCAAAGCTGCGGTAGTCATCTTTAGGAGTATCAGGATTATTATTACCTTGTAGCTGTGCAATCAAACGAATAAGAATTTGTATAATCAATTTAAGAAGAATTCGATTGCTTAATAAGTTTCCTTGAAAGCCACCATTGTGATGGTTCGTTCGTCTATTGTTTGAGTGTTGGGAATGAGTGCGAGTACTGCTTCTGTCCCTGTGGAAATGTGTGGCATCTTTTCTGGTGTTCTGATTAGACCCGCGAGTATGGCGACTATGACCTATAAAGAGGCTATCATTTTGATTTGAAACAGGATTCATAATACTCATCCTTTTTATTTTAAATAGTGAATAGATGTTTAAAGTGGTTTCAGCCACACGACATAAGCCGTTCTGAATGAGTAGTAATTATATATTTAAGGGTTTGCTGATAAATAGCTGCAAAGGGACGAAAATAATTAATTGAGCGACAAATGGAAAGAATAGTAAGGCGGTTTTGATAGCTTGTTAAGAGCGGCTACTGGATGCATGCAACTCTTTAATTTCTTTAGCCTGGTATTCCATCTCTGGAAAAAGAGTAGCCTCTCGGATTCCAGAATAAGATAGCTCACGAAGCAGGCCAGTTTTATCATCTTTTGAAATTTTTAATTTTATTAGAGATTGACCAGTATACATTTCATCTTCCATATCACCTGTTGGTATAAAATCCACACCATCGATAAACATACCACCATGGAACGTGAAGAATCCATGCTGTTGACGAATCCTAGGGTTAAGGTGAGGCGCCCTAAATGGGACTATATCTGAAAATGATCGCTTTATATCTTGGTATATATGAGGAAAAGCATTGCCGTCTATATCAACAGTGTTTGGCAATTCAGTCTTAATTTTCAAACTATCAAAATTCTCCGTGCTTCCTGTTGAAAGGCCAGTAAATTTTAAGCGTTTAGTGATATCCTGTTTAAGATCTCCGATATTGATTCCGTTGAGCATACTGGTGTCATCTAGCTTATAGATTAGTCTATTAAAGAAATCACTCCGAGATTTTTCTTGAACTTGCATCTCCAATAACTCATTAAAACTATATCCCTCCATACTAGTTGGATCAAATATATACAATGCCCCATCTTCATTTTTATCACTTATACAACAAAAGTATAAGCCCACAAGGAGATTGCTAGACCAATCCAACAGCCGTGTCGGAAGGCCGTAATGCTGCATTAGCGTGAGCCATTCATATGTTGTTTTATGACTATTAGATTGGTCAGGATATCGTCTTTTAAACTCCTCAAACATTTTCTGTTCATTGTATATGACTCCAAAATCCTCCCCTTGCCTAAATATACTTGGGACTAACTTATGCTCATAATTTGGTTGACCACGAAACCATAGGGCTTGAAACCCTCCAGCAGATTCGTTCAAGCAATCAGTAATAGAGCTTAAAGTTCCTTTAACCTCAACTTCATTCATATCGACTCCGCGCGCTTTAAGCTCATAACAAATTATTAAACGACATTTCCATATCAACTACAGCTAAATTAATACAATATCTAAAGCATAAGCATCAATCAGACAACCGATCAACCCATAGCGCTGTACTCGCAGCAACACTTACTGGCATAGCAAAGAAATTTACAATAGGAATGACTGTAAGCAACATAACGCCTGACCCAAATCCTAACGATAAGAACCTGTTTTTCTTCAACAAGCCAACCTCATCCTTAAAGAACATATCATGATTACTCATGGGATAGTCCGCATATTCTAGCGACAACATCCAAGCGCCATAAACCATCCATGCAAAAGGAGCTATAACGTTTAGTCCTGGAATAATAGTGATGATCAGTAGCGCAATAAGCCATTTAAGCATGTGTGCCAGTTTCTTTGCTTCACTAGATAAAGTGCGCCCCATTACCGACATCACCGATTGCTCAGTTGCGCCCTCAGTAATAACCGTTCCTCGTAAATGTTGTTCTACTTTGTAAGCCAACATTGAGTTAAAAGGAGCTGCTATAAGATTAGCGATAACAGTAAAGGTATAATAAGTTGCAATCAGTATTAGTACAGTGAATAGAGGTAGTAGCACCCATGTAATACCTTTCTCTAACCAGTCTGGCAACCATGAGATACTGCCCAAAAGCGAGTGCATCCATGAATCAAACTGTGTAAAACCTGTATAGATCGCAAAGCTAAAGATTGAAATATTGACTAATAAAGGTACAAAGGCATAACGTCGGATACCCTTGTTATTAATTAAAGCAAACCCTTTAAAGGCGTATTTTAGGCCA
>JALXAX010000175.1 GCA_026991755.1 Thiotrichaceae bacterium
ACATACGACTTATTGGTAAATGGAAAGAAATGGCTTGTGTTAGTGTAATTATAATCATAAGTTTTTTAGTAGTATAAAATTTAAGTTGCTTTGTTATTAAACACTTTTTAGAGAGACTGAGAGCCATATGTTTTTAAACTCACCTTACCTAGTCAGTTCAGGTGGCGATTTTGATTTATCAAATGCTTCGACTATTCCACTAGATAGCCACCTAACAAAAGGTTATGTTAAAGATGAATTGCGTAAATACACTAAGCAATTAGGTGATTTGCAACATAAACTTTATGCCGAAGATACACGGTCTTTGTTAATTGTTTTCCAGGCAATGGATGCAGCCGGGAAGGATAGTACTATTCGAGCCGTTATGAAGGGAGTAAACCCAGCAGGCACTCAGGTTTTTTCTTTCAAGAAACCTAGCTCTGAAGAACTCGATCATGATTTCCTTTGGCGCACCACAAAATGTATGCCAGAAAGAGGGCGGATTGGTATTTTTAATCGTAGTTACTATGAAGAAACGCTCGTAGTAAGAGTTCACCCAGAATACTTAAACTATCAACGTCTGCCTTCACTGCCTATAAACCTGGATGATCTATGGACGCAACGATTTGAGTCCATCAACGCACTCGAAAAACATTTGGTCCGTAATGGAACGGCTGTATTAAAGTTTTGGTTAAATGTCTCTAAAGGTGAGCAAAAGCGCAGATTCTTATCCCGTCTTGACGACCCACATAAACACTGGAAATTCTCATCGGCGGATATTAAAGAGCGCGGACATTGGGATGATTATATGAATGCTTATCAAGAAACTATTCGTGCTACCTCTACAGAACATGCGCCATGGTTTGCAATACCAGCGGATGATAAAAAATACATGCGTATGACGGTTGCAAAAATCATGGTTGAAACACTACAATCATTGAATCCTCAATTCCCCGAAGTTGATAATAAAGAACGTAGTAAGTTTGATGAGATGCGGTCTTTATTAGAATCTGAATGAGTAACAAGAATACAACCTCCTCTGTTTTCCCATTAGCCTTTCATGCGCATAATAAACTGGAATATACCAATGAGCTATTTACCCTGTTTGGAAATAGAGCCTGAAGAACAAGCTACAGCCAGTATTATATGGCTTCATGGTTTGGGAGCTGATGGTAATGACTTTGCACCTATTGTCCCGGATTTAAAGCTAGCGGATAATTTACCAGTGCGTTTTATTTTCCCTCATGCACCGAGCATGCCCGTCACCATTAATAATGGATATGTGATGCCAGCATGGTATGACATTTTAGAGATGTCTATAGAGCGCGCCGTCGATGTAGAACAATTGAAAGTTTCTGCGAATGCTATTTCAGCATTAATTGATAGAGAAATAGAACGAGGTGTAGATAGCCGTCGTATCGTTGTTGCTGGTTTTTCTCAAGGAGGGGCAGTTGCGTATCATTGTGCGCTCACCTATAAGAAACCGTTGGCTGGTATATTAGCTTTATCCACTTACTTTGCTACTGCTGATGTCATTGAGCTTTCTGATGCGAATTCAGAGATTCCTATTTTTATTGGTCATGGTACATCGGATCCGGTAGTGCCAGAAGTATTAGGTCAACTAGCGACACAAAAACTTAAAGAACATCATTATGATGTGACGTATAAAACGTATTCAATGGAACATAGCGTTTGCATGGATGAGATTCGGGAAATAGGGCAGTGGGCTAATATTCTTTTAGGAAGCTCTGATTAAGTCGGGTGGAATTTCTCGACAGATGAAATTGTTCAGTTTTTGCTTAAAAATGGGCAATTTCAGCTTCGAGAAAACCGCTCATGACTTGATCAGAGGTTCCTTTAGCTACTTAGTTTGCCAATACAGACTTAATAGAGCTGCCCTTAACTTAGATATCATTCCCTATACGCCAAAACACAAAGATTAAGATAGCAACGGCTATACCGTAAGCCAGTATTTTGCTGATAGCGGTACTTCTTGCTGCGGCTTTACTCGTAAAATAACTATTAAGTGCTTTTTCCCCCGCCGCTGATTTCTTTTCAGCAAATGGTTCTTTGAAGGTTTCACATTCTTCGCTGTATGCACAGTTGTTACAGCTGGATTTTTTATCTTTATTGATAGTGCCGAAGCAAGTAGGGTCAAATTCTGTTTTTTTCTTAGCCATTTTGATTCATTGTTTTTACAAGTTGAGTTGTAGTGGTTTCAAGTCTTATTAGAAAATATAACCTAAGGATAGCTGCATTCCTTTAAAAAGCTAAGGTTTATTAACATCGAGGTGGTATTATCACCCTCTTTTAAACCTACCCAATCTGCCACCATGATTATACCTGAACTACTAGCCCCCGCAGGCACTCTTAAAATGATGCGATATGCCTTTGCTTATGGTGCAGATGCTGTTTATGCAGGTCAACCTCGTTATAGTTTGCGTGCTCGTAATAATGAGTTTATGAATGACAATCTTGCCATTGGCATTCAGGAAGCTCATGACTTGGGTAAAAAGCTGTTTGTAGCTGTTAATACCATGCCGCATAACGCAAAGGTGAAGACCTTTATGGAAGATCTTGCACCTATCATTGAAATGAAGCCTGATGCATTGATTATGGCAGACCCAGGTTTAATCATGATGGTGAAAGAGCGTTGGCCTGAAATACCGATACACCTCTCCGTACAAGCAAATACAGTAAATTACGCAACCGTTAAGTTTTGGCAAAACTACGGTTTAGAGCGGATTATTCTATCGCGCGAGTTATCTTTGGATGAAGTCGCTGAAATTCGTCAAGAATGCCCTGATATTGAACTGGAAGTTTTTGTTCATGGTGCATTGTGTATTGCCTATTCTGGACGGTGCTTATTATCAGGTTATTTCAATCACCGAGACCCGAATCAAGGTACCTGTACCAACTCTTGTCGTTGGGAGTACTCCACCAAACCTGCTGTGCAAACAGAAGACGGTGTGATTAGACCTTCTGAAGAAGCAGTGTTGCCGTCTAATGCATTGAATAATTCAGGCTGTGGTGATCAAGAGCGCCATCCACTGGCTGATCAGGTATATTTTTTAGAAGAAAAGCAACGCCCAGGTGAGTTGATGCCCATTACGGAAGACGAGAATGGCACTTATATCATGAACTCTAAGGATTTACGTGCCGTAGAGCATATCAATCGATTAACTGAAATTGGTGTAGATTGCTTAAAGATCGAAGGTCGTACGAAATCCCATTACTACGTCGCAAGAACCACACAGGCTTACCGACAAGCAATTGATGATGCGGTTGCAGGTCGTGACTTTGATGATAAATTATTGGGCGTGCTTGAAAACTTAGCTAACCGTGGTTATACCGATGGCTTTTTTGAACGTCATCATACGCATGAATATCAAAACTATATGGAAAATGCTTCCAAAGCGAACAAACAGCAGTTTGTAGGCGAGATGATCAGCGCGAATAAAGAGAATGGCACGATTGATGTAGAAGTTAAAAACAAGTTCGCAGTAGGTGATCGTCTAGAGTTGATTATGCCTGATGGCAAAAATCGTGAAATTGTTGTGTCTTCCATGCATAATTTGAAGGGAGAAGCAATGGAAGTAGCGCCAGGCAGTGGTCATCAGGTTCGTTTACCTGTTGATAATATCGAACATGACAAGATGTTGATCTCTCGTTTTCTGTAGATATTTCTAGATATAGAAGACCCCCTTGCATGAAAAGATTGCTAAATAAAATGAGTGTAATTTTTATCAGTTATATCTTTCGTGCAAAGTTCTCAGTTGATAACCGAATTATTTTATAACTTTACCGAGTATTTTATGAAAGCTGAAATACAATTTTTTGCTATGCCAGATGATGTAGAAACACTTCTTGAGCAAGTTAAAGATAAAGTAGACAGGATTGAAACTAATAATAGTGAATCATGTTTATTAATAGGTGATTGCAATGTCATCGTAACAGCAGGAACATTACAAGCCGATAGGCTAATAGTAGGTTCTGTTGCTATAAACACAGGGCTTGCTGATGATGCTTGTGCTGATCAAGAGCGTGCTAAAGCAATCTACAGACAATTACGCAAGTGGTTAAAGAAAAACTATTCTAACAAACTAAAAACAAGGATGCTTGAGGGTAAAGATAAGGTTTCTGCAGCAAGAAATCACTGGTTAAGCCCTGCGGCTAAAGAGTGGTCTTTGGCAGATAGTAAACATCAAATGAAGCTTTATGATACTAGCCCAATAGTTTTTGAAGTGATGGTGGTTAGTAAACAAATGGGGGAAATCAAACCCGTTTCGTCCAATAAAGTTCGAGGACATGGCTAGTAAATATACAGTGTTTCAAAGTGTTTGTTCTTAGCTTGTCATGGGGACAATGCGAGCCTGTTAGCTTATTGAACACGTCGTTCTACTGTTTTTATTAAAACAATAATCAATATAAACAGGGCAAAAGCGACCATAACCATGATAATAATCGCTTCCTTCCATAATTTGCGAAGATAGGCTTTTTCATAGGTGGTATCGGGTAAATTAACAAGTTGCCATGCGGTATGTGGAATATTTTTTGTCGCTCTTATATTTCTTAGCTCTTCTTTAGTCAGGTTTATATCACGTTTTAATTTATCTCTTGCGCCTTCTCTTGTTACTTCAATTAGGCTGGTATCTGCCTGTTTCACTATAATCAAACGTTGCCCAGGCACCTCGTGTGTTTTCAAAATATCTGCAATTTCGTTAAGATAAAAGCTGGAAAAAAATACACGTGGACTGAGGGCTTCATTGGTGTTTTTAACAACACCATTTACATAAAGTGGTGACATGATGTCATAGTGATATTGAAAGGGTTGTGGATGAATAACGACTTTATTTTGTGAATCACTATTATTATTTTTAATAATTTTAGAAAAATTATTTAAATCAGTTTGGCAAGCTTGACCGACTAATGAGTCAATGTCTTGCATAACAGGTTTACCGTGGCTATCTGTGATAGTAAAGGTAAAAAAGTCGGGGAAACGTTGTAGCAGGCGCTGACGGATATCATTTGCAGTATTTTCGTCGGCAGGGGAGTTGCTAAGGTGTGTGATTAGTTGAGCATATTCATCTAGGAATAGTCGTACATGCCGATGTCTATTTTGTAGATGTGTATTAATAGCATAAGCGGCACCTTTAATAACAGCTTTTTGGCTGTTGGTATTTTGCATCTTAAATTCATCAGCTCGATGCCATGTATTAATGATTAAAGTGATGGCTGTGAGTAGTACAAATACGGCAGCTATTAAGAATACTTCCATTTGTTTTAACATTTATAAATCTCAGGTGTGTATTTGTCGAATAATGTATTTTGGAGATCTTGCATTCATCAATATATCTCGTGCAAAGACTCTTTTATGTAATTCGTGTTGTTGTTTATAGTCTAGTTTTTAGCATCTGTTTGTTATTCTTTTAGCTTTACTTGTTTTAGATTACCAGCGAATTAGATTCATTGATAATTGGTATAAGTTTGTCATATTTCCAGTTTATATAACCTTAATCAAGTCTCCTTAATGGTTACCTATTCTGTATACTCTACTGCTTGAAAATCACAGCTATAGGTACCATATTCCTGCGATGCGTTATATAAAATATATTACTGCCATAATCGGCTTTTATCTCTTTGGTCACAGTTTCTTTGGAGCTTTTATTGGTCTATTAGCGGGTATCTTTATCAGCTTCAAACTCTCAGGTGGTTTAATCGGACAGCTTAGTGGCTTTGGTAATGTGGGCGGTATGAAAGTACTTAACACAGAACGCCAAACTGTTTTCTTTGAAACCGTATTTACTTTGATGGGTACGCTTGCCAAGTCGGATGGACGCGTTTCAGAACAAGAAATTGCACATATTGAAAGTTTTATGACTCAGCTCAATATGAGTGCAACACATCGACAGCAGGCGATTTTACATTTTAAAACAGGTTCTACACTGGGCTATGAAATAGAAAGTCTAATTCAAAAGTTTAATCGCGTAACAGCCACCTCACCTAACCTAAAACAGATGTTAATGGTGTACCTGGTACGTGTGGCACTGGCAGATGGTCAGTTACACCCGAAGGAAGCCGAAACAATGCGCCTAATTGCAGTGCAACTAGGTTATTCAGAACAGGCGTATAAACAATTACTGGCGATGTTGTTGGGGCAGGACCAATTCTCGGGTGGGCATTATCAGTCTTCGGGAAGCCAATCTTCAGCGGGTGGTGGTTACACTTCAGTTAATGAAATTGATGTGGCCTATCAGGCATTAGGTGTATCTAAGGATGACTCAAATGCAGTGATCAAGAAAGCTTACCGTCGTCTTATTCGTGAATATCATCCGGATAAACTTACAGGGCAGGGCTTGCCTGAAGCAATGATCAAAGAAGCCACTGAACGCACTCAAGAAATTCAGGCTGCTTATGACCTTATTAAACAACAACGTGGTATGAGGTAAGCTATTGATGGCCAGTGCTAACAGTGAAAAGAAACTAGCACGTTTTAATCATGTCATTAATGGTTTGGATAGGGCAGATACCGATGAACTGTCTAAGGTGTTGTTGGGCTATCTACACAGCGACCACAGCGACAGTAGTAATAATAACCGTATACTCTCAAAAATAGCTGTTATTGCAGAAGAGAATCAACTCTATACGCTAGTTCCTGATTTAAAAGAAGCGTATCAACGGATGTTAGCCGATGCGGTAAATAAGGATGCCAATTGTACTGCAAAGAGCGCCATTATGCGTTGCCTTGTTACTTTGGATTGCGATGATGTGGATTTCTGGTTAGCAGGCCTGCGCTACCAACAGCTTGAACCTACCTGGGGTGGAACGGTTGATACCGCGATTGATGTTCGTTGTAGTAGCGCGATGGGATTGGTATCCACTACTTATTCACGCTCAATGATCGAATTACTTCATTTACTCAATGATAAAGAAGCCAATGCAAGGGCTGGCGCCATACGTGCAATGCGTTATGGCATACCCTATGAAGCGGCCTTGGTGTTAAGGCAGAAAATAGCTCAGGGTGATGACGAAGTTGAAATTATAGGTGAATGCTTTATTGCGTTATTGCAGGTAGAACCTCGACAATCGCTATCGTTAGTTAGCGCGTATTTGCATCAAGATGATGAAGCTCTCTATGAAATGGCAGCGCTAGCATTGGGTGAGTCTCATCTGGATGATGCATTCAATGCCATTCAACAAGCCTGGGATGATACTTTTTCTATTCATCAACGACAACGTGAGGTGCTTATCCGTGCTACGGTACAACACCGTAGTGACGATGCCTTTGATTGGTTATTGTCATTACTATTGTATGCAGATGAAACATTAAGTTTGATGATTATTGAGCCATTATCAATCTATAAAAGTAACCAAAAACTACGCAAACGTGTCAAAGAAGTGCTTGATGAGAATGGCGATGAAATACCGTTGAAAAGCTTTTATGCGAGCTGGTGAGTAAAATTTAGCAAACACTTAGAATTTGAGACCTTTGCACGAAAGATATGACGGATTCAGGTTTTAGGAAAAGAGTCAATGTAAGTTCCTAAAAATACGATTTATTTACCCAGACCTACACTCTTTAAAAATGCTTTAGCATCAGCATCAAACTTATCTGCTTCTACAAATCCTACTTTACGATAAGCTTTATTTTCTACACCATCAGGTGAGAAAAACATAATACCTGGAGGGCCAAATAAGCCAAATTTCTTGAGTAGTGCCTTATCATCGTCATTGTTAGCAGTAACATCTGCCTGGATCAAGATAACATTTTTCAATGTGTTAATAACAGCAGGGTCTTTGAAAGTGATGTGTTCCATTTCCTTACAGGATACACACCAATCAGCGTAGAAGTCTAACATGACTGCTTGGTTACTTGTCTTTGCATTGGCTAGAACGGCGTTTAATTCAGCAATACTCTTAATGCGTTTAAAGACTAAGCCGTGCTCCGTTCTGACATTAGACGCTGATGAGCTGACTGACTGTCCACCCACTACGCCACTTAGAGGCTGTAGTAAACTTTTACCACCACCTGCAACACCGATTAACATCAGTGCACCGTAGAGCAGCATAATAAAACCAACGCCTTTCCATAAGTAAGCCCATTTGCTTTGGCCTTCAGGAATTGGGCTGATGGCTTTCAAATAGATACCTGAAATAATTAACAAGATAGCAGTTAGAGCAATGGTTACTTGAGCAGGAACGATTCTTGAAAGCATCCATATGGCCATTGCTAGCATTATCACACCAAACACGCCCTTGACTGCATCCATCCATGCACCTGCTTTGGGTAATAAGCTACCTGCTGAGGTTCCAATGATAATAAGGGGAATGCCCATGCCCATACCGAGAGCAAATAATGATAGTCCACCTAATACGGCATCACCTGTTTGCGCAATATAACTCAATGCAGCAATAAGAGGGGCGGTAACACAGGGGCCTACAATAAGTGCAGATAACACACCCATGACCGCAGCACCAATGTAACTTCCGCTGGTTTGGCTGTTGCTGATATTAGTTAGCTTGGATTGAATCCCGCTAGGCATTTGCAGCTCGTAAAAGCCAAACATAGATAATGAGAGTAAAACAAAGACTAAGGCGAAGGCACTAATGACCCAAGGGTTTTGGAACATAACCTGTACGTTAGCACCAAATACGCCTGCAATTATCCCCACAAGTGCATAAATTAGTGCCATTGGGATTACATAAGATAACGACAGGCCGAATGCTTTCTTAGTGGTGATACTGTCACCTTGTCCAGCAATAATGCCTGATAAAATAGGAATCATCGGGAATACACAAGGTGTAAGAGCTAGCCCCAGCCCGAATAGTAAAAACATTAAAATTGTACCTATAGATGAACCATTCTTGATTCTATCCATAATGGCATCTTGTTCTGAGATAGGCTGAGCGGCTTCATGTTTAGTGCTTTGAGCCATATTGGGTGTTGCACTTTGAATAGTTACATCTTCGGGTAAAGTATTCGAACTATTGGTTTGTGGAGAAGATGTATTAAGGCTAGCTAGCTTAACCGTATGTATTTTGGTCTGTGGTGGATAGCATATGCCCGTACTTTTGGAGCAACCTTGATAAGTCGTTGCTAGTGTAATTTCATCCGTTTGACTGGTAACGGGGATATTAACCGTAAAGTCATGCTCATAGACTTCGACATCACCTAGAAACTCATCATGCTTTTTCTTACCATCAGGGAATATCGCTTCTCCAAGCGTTGCACCCTCAGGTGACTTAGCCAAGAACTTGGTTTTGCCACGATATAAGTAATGCTCTGGGGTTACCTTCCAACTCGCGTTGAGGGTATTGCCATCGGCAGTTACAGAAAGTTTAAAGGCCTCATCAGGGTGTAAAGGCTCATTGGAGTCACCCAAACTCATGATGGAGTCAGTGGAGGACGCTTCAGCAACCGAAGTGTCATTAGTAGATGTGTTCTCAGAAGTAGCAGGTGCTGCGGTCATTGTGTTTGCAGTATCCGTATCCAGTGATGCGAGTGTGACCGTATGGGTTTTCTTTTGCGGCGGGTAACAAATGCCTGTTAGCTCTGAACAGCCTTGGTAGGTTGTCTCGACAGTGACTTCTTTGTTGCTACTAGTAACGGGGACTAGTACTGAGAAGTCGTGTTCGTAGACTTCTGTATCACCAAGAAAATCATCATGTTTGGTTTTAGAAGCAGGGAATTCAGCTTGTCCAAGACTTGCATCAGCAGGTGTTTTAACAACAAAATGAGTTTTATCACGATAGAGGTAATGACCGGGTGTGATGGTCCAGATGGCATTAAGTTTGTTGCCTTCGCTACTTACTGAAAGCTTAAAGGCGTCATCGGGATGTAATGGCTCATTAGAACCGCCACCAATGCCTAACTTCTGGGCTAAGCCGGATAAGCCATTGCCGCTAGAGTCTGCTGCAAAACTATAAGTACTTATTTGAGTAGTGAGTAACAGGATGCAAAGCGTGATTATTTTTTTTATGATCATTATGAGTATAACCCAGGAATACAAGATTGATTAATAAACGAATGAGACCTTACATTATCCATTCATGCAACGGTCTCAAAGTATAATAAAAAGCAAGATGTTTTCATTATGAGACCTTTGCATGAAAGTATGGCGAGAGAAAAAAGAGCGTAATTTTTCAGATTTTGTCTAAAAAGGAAGGTAATAGCCGAGCTATTGGCTAAGTTTTTAGACAAAATCTGGGAAATTTAAGCCTTTTTAATCCGTCATATCTTTCGTGCAAAGGTCTCATTATATCTTATTTACTGATAATACTCATTCGTCTATAAAATAGATGCAATTTTGACAAGTCAGATCAGGTGTCAAAGTGACTTTATTGTACTATCACTCTAAATTTTAGAGAGAAAGTAGGATTTCCAGACATGCCTACGGCAGAAAAAGATCCTTTAGGCATTATTTTTATACGTTTAACACTTGTGTCAACCCCAGTGGCATCAGGGATAGGCACATAACTGAAGTCAGTACCTGTGGGAAATTCAGAAAAGCTTATATCGTCACCTGTATTAGCCAATGTAGTGAAGTTGTAAGTTAACCCGCTTGGTGCGTTAGGAGAAGTTCCATCGGTAAATCTTATGGGGCCAGTGCCTGCTCCAGAAATGTCATTGACATAGAGAGCCGTATTGGCAGGAATACTGTCATTTATTTCGATGGTATCATTATCCGCCGCTCCAATGCCTGAATTAGTGACAACAATATCGTAATCAACTAAAGCACCGGGGATACGTTTAGGATTAGAGCCGCTGTAACCATCACTGATAACAGTAGATGACTTTTGCAGACTGATGCTGGGGTATGCTGTTACTGGGTTTAAGCAGACATCGTCTATATGCCAATGATCAAAATTGCTTCCATTACCTTGAGTCATCCGTAGGCGCATCTGAAAATTTGCATGTTTTGCGGTATTAGGCATTGCATAGACTCGGGTATAGCTTTGTCCGTTGGTGCCTGAACCTAAGAACGTTTCAAGTGTTACCCAATTACTACTGGAGTTTAAATATTCTACGACTAAGTCTTCATTATTATCGGTATCTTCACTGAATGAATCAGCTCCCCGTCGTATCCAAAGGGTGATCTCTTTAAAATTAGTACTGGTATCAACTACGATAGAGGTGGCACTGGCTACGCCTCCATTGATATCCAGTGACCGGTTGGGTGATTGGGAGGTGAGTGTATTAATATTAACAAAACCACCCGCCTCACTGATTGTCCAGTTATCCAAGTTGTCTTCAAAGGAATCACAACTTCCCACTATTAAAGGTGTTGCTGGCCCAGGTGGTGGTGGAGGGGGCGCAACGGGGGTATAGAGTAAATCATTGGATAGTGTGATAGCAGAATTGAATGAGTGTTGAGTAAAAATGGAACTAGTTTCCTGGATGCCAACCGTTGCACTACTACCATCGCATGAAGTACTGGAGGTGGAATATCGAAAACGTATATTTCCTGTTTCATAGAGGACAACCTGGAAAGTACAACTACCAGTAGTTGGAAAACGAGGCACATTATTCCAGGCAGCCACAAAGCGTCGATTGGGTGCGCTACCAAAGGTTTCGTATTTGATTGTTCCTGTACCACGGTTTAAGTCATCCCAATAGGGCGCAATAACCGTTGATGAAGACGCTGTGGCAAGAGCTTGGTTATTAAAATCAGTCCATGCATTAAGTGACAAAGCACCATTGGAGTTTATATTGATCGTATTGATAGTAGCAAGTCCACCAAAAGGAAAGTCGAAACCTATAGGGACAGAAATCGTATCATCATCACCGGCTGCCCAGTTAGTAGTGGGGTTTTCTAATGCTGTTCCTGCAACACTTGCTTCTGTGTAAGCCGCTGTAGCATTGACACTAATGGCACTAATAATTAGCGCGATAAGTAGCCCTAGAAAAGTGCTGAGTGTAAAGCGATGTTTAAGTCTTGTTATCATTTTTATGTGACATGTTTTGTTCTGTTAGTTCTGCTTTTTTAGCGCTGTCAGTAGCTTTCTTAAATCTAACGAGTTTACTCAGTTGGTCTTTATCAGCACGATATCGTAGTTGCAAGAAAGGACCTTGAGCGGTGTATTCGCTTTGGTCAAAATCATCATCACTGAAGCCTTCTAAGTTATAGCCAACACTTAACCACATGTTTTCAGCAGGAGTTAAGCCCATAGACCCACCATAGTTATATTGCCAATTGTCTGTCTTCCAATCGTGAAGATATCCTGCATGAACACCAACATCCATTTTGCTTGAGAGGTTCCTTCTGATTTGCAGCTGTGCGGTATCAACTGTGGAGTTAAACGATTGGTTAAACTCATCTTCCAGAGTATGTTTAATACCATGATGTAAGCTGATTTGTGTTTTTCTGCCCGCTTGCTTATTGATATGAAGGTTATGAATCACTTTTTGTGTCTGCTTGTCATTTAGGCCATTGGTACTGCCTAGTGTTTCCTCGTGTGTGAAGTCCAAGCGTTGTAATACGGTGTAATCACTCTCTTGTGGATGCCAAGCACTACCCAAACTAAGTGTTGCCTTGCTAATTTCCAGTCCTGTGCTTAATCGCGAATGCGTCACACCAATACGTGCAGATACATCCTTGCCATTGCCTAGCTCATGCAAGAAGCCAAAACGAAAGTTATCCTTGTTTTCTCTATCACCATTACGATGTTCTAGTCGACCTGTCCAACTCCAATCCTCATCACGCCAGCCTAAACCTACGGCAAAAGCGGTATAATCATCACGGATGCTGCCATTAATAGCGGGTTGATCACTATCGACAGGTGTTAATTGTGAATCGTTAATCGTTTTTGAATGATCCACGCTAAGATCAGCTGAGAGGTTGTCGGTTAAATTAAGATGTTGGGCTAAGCCCAAAGTTGCAAAGGTGCGATCCCCTCCATATTGATTTTGTCGGTTAATGCTGCTTTTTAAGCTAGCACCCTCCCACAGTTTTGAAGTAAGACCCATTCTATCGGTAGTCGTATCAACGTCATCGCTACGTGTTATCTCTCGTTCGATAAATAACGCTACACCGTCAGTCAGACCGATATCAGCACCAATGATGAAACGATCAGGGTAGGCTTCATTAGCGCCTCGTCCACCGATGTTTTTCTCTATCGTACTACGAAGAGTGACTCGACCGTTATCAGGTGAGACAGAACCGCCTAAGGTTAACAGGGTTCCTTTCCGGGAGATTCCATTAGTTAATTCTTTAGTATGTCGTATACCTACTGCATATTTGCTTTGTTTATTTTCTTTACCAAACTCAAGACTAATCTGATTTCGCTCATTATTGTTATCAAGATTTTCTTGGTGGAACATGTCGCTACGGATATAGGTTTGATCATTTTCACCAAAGTTATAACGCCCATCAACACCAATTTTACGCGTTCCACGTTCGCTAATATTTTGTTGCTCTAGTCCAAAAGTAGCGTCTTGTTGACGAATATAGGCACGACTGGTTATTTTTTTAGTTTTCTTTTCAGCTTCTAGTAACCATGCGGTACCTGATGATGTGCCACTACTTTGCGCGATTTCTGCTTTAATTGTTTCACTTTCGTTTAGCTTATAAGTGATATCTGTACCTACTAGGTTGCTGCTGTCGCCGCTGGTATTGTTCTCATGTATTAAACTCAAACCAATTTCAGTTTTACCGTTATTGGTTAAGTAGGCTACGCGACCACTTGCTGCGATTGATTTTTTAGCGTTGCTATCGCTTTCATAGTCAACCACAATAAAAGTAGGATTGAGGTTATGGTCACGACTAGAGATAGGGAATTTAAAAAAGAGACTATGGCTATCATAATCAATTTCATAATCCGCATGTAATGCCAATAAACGCTGGGAAATAATCCTTTCAGAATGAAAGCGGTCCCTAGTTTCTAGCATGACAACTTCACTGTTAGGGATAACTGGCTGTGTCAATAGATACTCACCAGAAGTTCCATCCCCAGGAATTTCATCCCGTTGATGCTTGTTTTTGGTTTCACTAAAGGATGTGTTTAGATGATAATTACGACCTTTATATTCACTGTGAATGCCGTGCAAAGTACGCTCATAACGTGATAGCTCAGTAACCGTCATGTTGGTTCGATAATCACCGAATAACATATAAAACTGTTCACGTTCCAGCTTGATGAACAGTTTACTGGAGCTTTTCGTTTCAAATTGGTTGGTCGCGTTATCACCATAAATTGTATAGAACGCATCGGGATCCAGGTTGCCTTGTAGTTGTTCACCTACTTCACCACGACGCTTTGCAGAATCATAGGCAACTGTGAGCAGGTATTTACCTTTTACTTTACCTTTGGCAAAAAATGCGACCCTTCCGTTGTTATAAATACGCTCTTTCTTTTCAAGATCACTAAGCGTCTTTAAGTTGCCCGATAAAGTGTTGTAGCCAAGCGTACCTTCAGCCAGTCCTACCATGATCCACTCTTCGCGTATTTTAGGCGTAATCCATGCTTTAATTTCTTGTTGTTTATTGTCAGACAGTTTTATGGTCAAACGTATTTCACCACTTTGAGTACCCGGTTTTAAGCGAATATAGCCGATGCCATTTTCTTCTATATGCAGCTTATGATCGCCTTTATAACTGCCTGTACTTAAGCTTAGCTTTTCTGAATCATTTTTATTAATTTCACGATCATCAATCTGATAATTACCCTGTTCAAGGGAATAATAAACGAAGCTATTAGCACGTAAAGGAAAGCCTTCTTTGTCTTTAACTAAAACAGCAATTTTAGGTGATGTTTGTCCATCTGCTATCAGCGTTGAGCGCTTTTCATCAAATTTAGCAAAAGCGGGCTCTCCTGAAAAGTGCACTAACCTATCTAGCTTTTTTATGATTTTTCCTGCTTTATTTTTAACAATCACCTGAAGTTTGTTTTCACGGTTATTAACATCAATATCAACGCCACGCCAACGGCTGGTTTGTACCGTTTTGTCTTTATTGGTAGAGCTACCGTCATAGTTCAGACCACTTACTTTTTCGCCATTAAGTAATAGGGTGATTTTTTCCTGTGGTGAATGTTTTACAACCACACTAATAGAAGCAATAGGGGGAATAAAGCCTTTAGGAGGCCATAGTATTTCAGTGCCTTTTTTAGCTGTCGTGATGTAATCATCTGCAAAGTCTATTAGTGGGTTTTTTGCGGGTGATGATGTGTCATCAGCTGATTTTGAAGCAGTCGCTGTTCCTTTAACATGAAAATCAGCTCTCCATATGCCACCGCCTTTTACATCGATAAACTGTGAGTCAGGCTTCCCAGCAAATTGCGTATTATCATTACACAAGATCGGCGTTAATCCATCATCAAGGCTCTCAGTGTCGAGCTTCACTAGATGAGTACCAGGTGTAATGCCGTCCATATGCCAAAAGCCTTCTTTGTCCGTATTGGCACTTTGACCCGTTTCTATATAGATATGAGCGCCTTTTATGACAGGTGCTTTTTCTCCACAGCCATGGAACACACGGCCAGTGAGAATAATGTGGTCGCGCATTAACTCATCTTTAATAGTTACATTGGCTGATGCAATGAATGAATTGTGATTATCTGAAAATGCCTGTGCGGTATTTTTAGCGATAAATAAAGGCGCACCTGCACCTATACGGACACGGTACTTAATGATCCAGTTGCTTTGGGTTGGCATATTGCCTAAAACGAACAGTAAAGAGCGTCCGTTGCTAATGACCTGGTTATCAGCAAGCAACGTATTATTTAGTGTGGCAGTATTAGCAATATAGCGAAAGCTAGGAGGGAGCAGATCTCTAATTTCTAAGTGGGTTAGACCTTGTTGAATAGTATTGCTGCGGATGTCTAGGGTATAAGTAACTGATTCGCCAATGCTAGCAATGGTACTGCTAACTTGTTTGCTCAAAGAGATAAGACCTGCGGGTTCAACCAGAGCAGCTGTTGCACTTACATCAGTACTATCTAAGGCATCACGGTAGTTGACGCTTATTTTTGCATCTTTAGCAACACTTAATACACCGTTAAAATTATTAGCGGTGAGTCCATCGGTCTGAATGGCTCCTCTAAATTTACCAGAAGAGGGTGAAGTTTCAGTGAGTTGGATGACTTCTGTATCGCCTGTTTCAGCAACAGTAATAGTAATGAAGATGGTTTCGGTAATTAATGAATCTACATTTTGATCAAGATCAGTTACTTCAATGACTATGGGTTCATTGATAAGGTATTGAGTTGATGGTTCTATAGGATATGAGGTTGGGAATGTAGCCTGACTGCCATCAAGTAATGTAACTTGATTAATGGGTTGCCAGTTCTGGGAGTTGGTGGTTTGCCCACTATTACTAAATGCACTTTTAGGCACTGGAACAGCTGTACCCAAAGTGGAAATTCTAAAAAAGGTAATCGTTGAGGGTGTTCTTTCAATGGTTGAAATGTTGACGCTAGCAGTTTTCTGAATAGGAGTTCCTTGTAAAGAATAGCTGGCGATGACGGTATTGGTAAGGGTTGTATTCGGAGGTGTTGCAGCATGTGAGGGTGATGCAATACCTAATAAAATCAGTATGAATAAATAGCAAAACTTGGCTAACAATTGCGCGCTACTGTGCATAGTACTGTGCATAGTATCGGTATGATACTTTGCTGTGCCGCGTCTTAAATTGGAAGCTTTGCTATTCATTTTTATTATAGTTATTAAGCTTATTGGATTTGTTTGTTAATACGATATTAAAGAATCTCTATCAAGTCGATTAGAGATTTCTAAGTGTGTCGTCGTATAAGACAATTCCCCCAATAATATTTGGGGGAATTAAGTCAGTTACAGTAGCTAATTTATTGACTACTGTATGATGATTTAGTCAATGGTGACATCGAAAGTGAGTGTTGCTGTTTCACCTGCTGGAATATCTACATTGGTTGTGATAGTTCCACCAGGATCGGCAACGGTGCCAGAACCGCCACCTGTTACAACGATAGCAGCTGAACTGGCTACATATGTGGTATTTGCAGGTGCAGTATCTTGGATATTAACAGCAGTTGCTGCTGTACTACCTGCGTTTGTTACTGCAATTGAATAGGTGATTTTAGCACCAGGAATACGCTGATTATAAGTGCTGGTACCTGAAATAGCAGAAGTTTTAACAGCAGTCAGTGTTGCAGTTTTAACTTCATAAGTTCCCTGTGCTGAATGTTTAGCATCAGTGCCTGCATCTGTAGCACCTGCGCCGTCTGCGAATACGGTATCAACGTTAGTAACGTCATCAGCTGCACCTGCATCATTTGTTAAGGCTGCACCACCCACTCCACTAACGGTATGACCATCAACGACAACGGGTGTGGTAGGCTCTAAAGCTGTTGCTGTTAATACAAGGTTTGCTAGATCGCCATCACTAAGGCTATCAGGCATAACACAAACCACATCAACATTGACCGCAGGGGCTCCTGGTGCAACATCAGTAAGGTTGGCAGGAGTTACACAACTGGCTGTATCAAAATCATCTCCAGCCAGGTTTGTCACTGCAAAACTGAAATCTTGTGGTGAGTTTCCTGTATTAGCGAACGTATAGGTTAGTGTTTTACCAGTAGCTAGAGATACCACGGGTACATTAGCTCCAGGAGATGTAACGGTTAAGTCAATCTTGCGGTCAACGGCAAAAGTGGTTGTATTACTTGATTCATCAGTTTGTGGTGTGCCACTGACTGAGAAGCTTATAGTGGCTGTATTATTTACATCAGTACCCGCAGTGGTTAATGCGAATGCTGAATGGCTTGCACCTAGCGCGGCAAGGCTGAATAGTAATGGTAAGTGTTTTATTTTCATTTTTATGTACTCTTATTGTTTTTAGAATTGCGGTTTGTTTAAGGAGCCTCTGATCAAGTCATGATTCGTTTTTCTGAGGCTAGAATCTGCCAGCTTTTCGCTATAAAAGTGACCAATAGCTACGGCTATTGCTAACTTTTCTAGCAAAAATCTGACAAATTCTATCTCTCAGAAATTCCGATCAGACTTGTTCAGAGGTTCCTTAAGGAACCTCTGAACAAGTCATGAGCGGTTTTCTCGATGCTGAAATTGCCCATTTGTTGCTTAAAAATCTCCCTAATAAAACGACTATTAGCTCCATTTTTAAGTAAAAACTGAACAATTTCATCTGTCGAGAAATTCCACCCGACTTATCCAGAGATTCCTAAGGGGTTATGATTTTCATTTGTTTACAGCAAACGTACCTGATAGCTAACTCTCTTAATCTCGGTAGGTTTTAAACTCGCTTTATATCCCCAGCGAATATGCGTGTAATCAGCGGGTGTAGCAGGGTGTGTCTTTCCGTCTTTTCCTTTGACTTTTAATGATGCGGGTGCACCCCAGTGTTTACCACCATCTACTGAATAAGTAATACTGAAGTTCTTTCCAGTAGCAGTATTAGGAACATAAACAGTATGCTCAGGAATAGGGTAGGTCACACCAATGTTGTCAACATTCTCATTACCAATGTTTTCAAAAAGATTCGTATATTGAACCACTTCTCCTGGTAATACCTTGATAGCAGGGATCAGCTTTTTAACGGGTTGTCCCTGTTCATTTTTAACCGTAATTACTTTTTCGACGGTTGAAGACGTTTTGATGTGTTCAGATTTAGCAAGTGCATTGTTTGTGCTCAGCAAAAGCAAACCCATAGCAGCTACTTTTAAAGTGCTTTTGAGTGCATTGTTCAGGTTTCTTCTTATTGTTTTTTTATACATAGCTTTTAGCATTGTATGCTCCTTAATTGACTCGGTAAGTAATGGTAATTATTTGATGAGATGGCGGTACGATATCGCCAAGGTTTATAGTGGCGGTATTGGCACTCGTAATGCCAAAATCAGCTTTATCTGCATCAGCAACATCGCTTAGTGCTACTCCATTGAGCGTAATGCTACCTGCCACAAACTGCATATTGGCAGGTGTGCTGTCTTCGATAACTAGGTTTTCAAGGGTGCCATTAGCATCCCCTGTAGCATGAACATCAATCTGATAAGTGATCAGAGACTGCGACATTACATCGGTGCCAGAAAAAGGATCAACTACACTTGAAATAGTTTTGTTAAGCTCTAGTGCGACGTTGGAAATGCGAAAAGAGCTAGTATTGTCGACACGCCCATTTTGAACAAGTACTACAACATTGGTATTAACATCCCCCACCCCTGTTAGTACGTCCCCTATAGAGCTGCTAGTAATACCCGCTGTCGTTGATGTTGCAATGAGTTGAACGTTGCCAAGCTCTGTTATGGAAAGGTTTGCGGGAATGTTACTTCTTACATAGATTCTTTGTGAAGCATCATTTGCTAGTTGTACAGGGTTTGCAGGTTGATAAAGCGTGTCGGTACTCTGTAAACCAGCTATACCATTGGTTTCTAACCAGATACTTTGTACCTCTGGATTGAAATCATCCCCTGTTAAGGTATCAACCGTTGTTAAGTTGAAACTCTCTGTGCCATTTCCTGTATTGGTTAAATCCCAGCTTAGTACTCTATCGATTGATGGGGTTGGTACCACAACATCGTTTAAATCTAGCGAGGTCAGTGTTGCATTGATTATTTCAGCAACTACAAATGTGTTAGTGGTCTCGAATGTCTCTGGTGTACCTGTAACAGGGCCAAGGTAGTAGCTAACCGTAACCGTATTACTAATAACAGTACCTGCAGTGACTCCTTGTGCTTGTACACTTTGGGAGAAAATAGGTAAAAGTAGCGATGTAGTGATCAACACATTGACTACTACTTTAACGATTGAGTTGAAAGTGTAGAAAATGCTTTTGCTGATAGGTATAAGCAGTTTCATTATTTTAATTATTATTATTATTTTGCTTGGGTTTGTTTTTTATTGTTTCTTATCCTATTGATAGTTTCATTTTTTGCGTTAATAGGAGCTTAATACGAGCAGGTTTCAGATGAGAGGTTGTTGCTATAACTGGGTTCAGAGGGTTTGGAGCCTATATGTAGCTAATTTAAATGAGATTAATTACTAGTCATAGTTGATTAATAAATAATGATTGTTGATCTTTTAGCAAGATGCTAATCTGCTTATAAATTACCCATTTTTGCATAATTATTCACTAAGTGTGATGTTAGTTTGACAAAACGAATGGGAGGGCTTGCAAATAAAATAGAAGAATATTTTTACCTGTCTTCAGTCATTTGCAAATGAAATAGTAGTAACTACTTGAATCCGTGAATGCAATGCGGATAGTAGGGGTAAAAGATTGTTTTAGAAAGAGATTTAAAAAATATTAGCATTCTTCATTATATCTGAATCCGTGACTTCAATGCGGATAACATGAGATAAGTTTAGCACGGGATTTTAAAAAATCTTAGCTTCACCCTTAGATTAAGCGGGCATTTTTAAACCCGCGATGAATCAATAGCTTATTCACTGTGCCGTAGTGAAGTCACGGATTCAGATATACCTTAAGTGTAAGCATGTGTTTTTTTAAATTCTCTATGAATCAATATCTTATTCCCCATGCTGTAGTGAAATTACGGATTCAGGTACTAATAAAAATAAAAAAAATGAAAATTATTAGCAACAAACTAGCTGAAGCTCTAATGCTTTTTATGGGGACAGGTCTAGTCACATCACCTGCATGGGCCACCAGCTTTTCAATCACACGGTTTGAGCCATTAAATGAATTAACGAATAAGGATAGTGTTACATTTCAAATATCCTTTGAAAATGCTTTGGCATTATCAACTAATGATATTCAGTTTATTGAAAATACCGGTGGCGACATTATTCAATCAGTGGATGATATCAATGGAGACTCGACCTCTTACAAGGTAATCATTCCTACTAAAGTATCGGGCTCTATTTTCATTTATCTTCAAGGCTCCTATATAGAAGCAAATGGTCTTTCATTTTCAGGAAGCTTGCCTATCTATAATATTGATAAAATTCCACCTACTACTCCAACCACTAATTCAGATACGATAACATTAAGCGGTCAACCTACGCTGTCTGGTACCTCTGAGGCAAATAGTCTTATAACGGTCTCAATTCAAGGGAGTTCAACAAGCTGTACAGCACAAGTTCAAGCAGATTTAAGCTGGAGCTGTACACTTGCCCCTGCACTAGATTATGCAGATTATGCAGTTTCTGTAACTTCACAAGATCTAGCAGGAAATATTAGTGATGCTAATAATTTTACCCTTAATGTGCTTGATCCTAATGGTGATAATGACAATGACGGATTAATTAATGCCATTGAAGTTGGACAACTTAATACCAACCCATTTAGTGCTGATACGGATGGAGATGGGGTAACAGATTTAATAGAGGTAGGTACTGATACCAACAATCCTATAAACAGTAGTGGCGGTGCGTTGATTGATGCCTTAAACCCTCATGATGATTTTGATAGCGATGGTTTAAGTAGCACCTTAGAGAGCGTCTTGGGGTTAAACCCGAGAGACCCTGATTTTGATAACGACAATATTAGCGATGGTATCGAAGCAGGAGTAAGTGGGAATGATACGGATAACGATGGTATTGACGACCTATTTGACAAGGATCAAACACAGGGTGTAGATAGCAACAATGATGGAATAGATGATGCGGCAACCTTGCCGGATAATGATGGTGATGGCATACCCAATGCAAAAGATGTAGACAGTGATGGTGATGGTATACCCGATATAGTCGAAGGCATCGAAGATAATGACAATGACAGCATCCCCAATTACCTAGACCCAGACTCCGATAATGATGGAGTTACAGACCAAACTTCATCAGGTGTATCTGGAAATGATACCGATGGCGATGGTATTGACGACACCTACGATGTCGATCAAACAGGGGGTATCGATGCCAATAATGATGGCATAGATGACGCAGTAGTTACCACAGATATGGACGGGGATGGTATAGCGGATTATCTGGATATTGATGATGATAATGATGGCATTCCTGATTCTGTTGAATCGGGTGCTACAGGTACGGATACGGATGGAGATGGCATAGATGATGCGTTTGATGTGGATCAAACAGGCGGTACGGATGCCAATAATGATGGTATTGATGATACTACGTCACAAGATTCCGATGGTGATGGTATACCTGACAGCTTAGATAACGATTCTGATAATGATGGTATCCCAGATATTATAGAATCAGGTGCTACAGGTACGGATACCGATGGAGATGGCATAGATGATGCGTTTGATGTGGATCAAACAGGGGGTATTGATGCCAATAATGACGGTATCGACGACGATGCTTTTTTAGACACAGATGGCGATGGTATCCCTAATAGCAGTGATTCGGACTCCGATAATGACGGTACCCCTGATAATATCGAATCAGGCGTGTCGGGAAATGATACCGACGGCGATGGTATAGATGATGCCTTCGATGTAGATCAAACCGGTGGCACGGATGCCAATAATGATGGTATTGACGATGATGCTTTTTTAGACTCAGATGGTGATGGTATCCCCAATAGTGCTGATACTGATTCTGATAACGATGGCACCCCTGATAGTATCGAATCAGGTGCATCGGGCAATGATACCGATGGTGATGGCATAGATGATGCCTTCGATGTAGATCAAACCGGTGGAGCGGATGCTAACAATGATGGGTTTGATGATAACTTTCCGCTAGATTCTGATGGCGATGGTATCCCTGACAGCATAGACACTGACTCTGATAATGATGGCACCCCCGATATTATCGAATCAGGCGCATCGGGTAACGACGCAGATGGAGATGGCATAGATGATGCCTTCGATGTGGATCAAACGGGTGGAGCGGATGCTAACAACGATGGGTTTGATGACAACTTCCCGCTAGATTCTGATAATGATGGTATCCCCGACAGTTTAGATACTGACTCCGATAATGATGGCACTCCTGATAGTGTTGAATCAGGCGTATCAGGTAATGACACCGATAATGATGGCATTGATGACACATACGATGTGGATCAAACAGGCGGAACCGATGCGAATAATGACGGCATTGATGACAATGTAGTATTAGATTCAGATGGTGATGGTATCCCCAACAGTGCTGATACTGATTCGGATAACGATGGCACCCCCGATAGTATCGAATCCGGTGCATCAGGCAATGACACCGATAACGATGGTATAGATGATGCCTTCGATGTAGATCAAACGGGTGGAACGGATACTAACAACGATGGGTTTGATGACAACTTCCCGCTAGATTCAGATGGAGATGGCATTCCCGACAGTATTGATACTGACTCTGACAACGATGGCGTTCCTGATAGTATCGAATCAGGCGCATCGGGCAATGACACCGATAACGATGGTATAGATGATGCCTTCGATATCGACCAAACAGGCGGCACTGACGCCAACAACGATGGTGTTGATGATAACTTTCCGCTCGATTCTGACCATGATGGCATTCCAGATAGTGTAGATACCGATTCAGACAATGACGGTGTACCCGATATTATTGAATCGGGTGTTACGGGTAATGATACCGACGGTGATGGCATAGATGATGCTTTTGATGTCGATCAAACCGGTGGAATGGATGCCAACCATGATGGTATTGATGATAATACCCCGTTAGATTCTGATGGTGATGGAATCCCTAACAGTGCTGATTCCGATTCTGATAACGATGGTATATCAGACACTGTAGAGGCAGGTGTAACGGGCAATGATGCCGATAATGATGGCATAGATGATGCCTTCGATGTGGATCAAACAGGTGGTACAGACACCAATAACGATGGTATTGATGATGCCTTCCAAACGGGCAACCCTGACTATATCAACCCCGACAATGACAGCGACGGTGATGGTATCCCTAATGCTGTTGAAGTTACATTAGGATCAGATCCCAATGATCCAGATAGTGATAATGATGGCATTCCCGATGGCCAGGAAGACTTGGATAATGATGGTATCCCCAATGCAATCGAACTAATCCTAGGATTAGATCCTGAAAATGCAGATAGCGATGGCGATGGCATCAGTGATGGTCTGGAAGATAGTGATGGTGATGGAATTAACAATGCACTTGAAATATTAGTAGGGCTTAACCCGAACAATATTGATTCAAATGGTGATGGTATACCAGATTCAACTGTCACCGATTGGGATAATGATGGTATCAGTAATGATAATGAAATTGGTGGCTTACCATTGCTAGATACGGATCAAGATGGTATTCCTGTCTATCTGGATGATAACGACAACGACGCAACTGTGGGTAATGCAAATGGCCGTATTGAATATCCTTTCGATAAGGATAATGACGGCATATTGAATGTATTTGATAATGATGATGATGGTGATGGCATAAGCACTGCTGATGAAGGTTTGGCTGATTCAGATGGTGATGGTATCCCTGATTATATGGAATCAAATAATCAGGATATTGATGGCGATGGCATCAAAGATTATCTAGATAGTGATGATGATAATGATGGTATTCCCACATTAACCGAAGTCGGTGCTAATGCGCAGAACATTGCTCAAGATACCGATGGAGATGGCATTCCTGATTATCTGGATGCGGATAGCAATAATCATGCGAATGTTGCTGATAGCTCGGGTGATTCTGATGGCAATGGTATTAGTGACCATCAAGAATGTCCGAATGGCTTTCCTTGTCCTGATTTAGACAAAGACGGTATCCCCAACTATATCGATACCGATGATGATGGTGATGGTATTACCGATGCTATCGAAATAGGTGGCGATGCTCAGCACCCGCTTGATCAAGATGCAGATGGCATACCTGATTTTCTAGAATCTAGCCTTATTGACTCAGATGGTGATGGGCTGTTTGATGATCAAGATAACGATGATGATGGTGATGGTACATTAACTATAGATGAGTTTGATCAGCTCAAAGACTCAGATGGTGATGGTTTACCAGACTACCTTGATCCTGATACCAACCTGTTACATCCAAATGGGAATGCTTTGGGGGACGCTGATGGCGATGGTGTCATTGATAAACTAGAGTGCCCAACGGGGCCACAGTGTGATGACTCGGATAATGATGGGATTCCAGATTACAGAGATGCCAATGTACTATCAGGAAACCCTGGAACAGGGGAACCAACAGTGAAAACAGTGACAGGAGGAGGTGCATTTAACCCTATTATGCTATTACTATTTTTGGGTTACACATGGTTGCGTCAACGTTTGCGGATAAATTCATAGGCTAAAAGAAAAAATTATAAAAATAATAATAAGAAACTGGGCATAACAATGAAAATAATAAATCTAAATAAGATATTGCTATTGCTATTGATCTATATACTTGTTTATGGGGCGACTTTTGCAGATCAAATTAAACATATGGAAGATAGTTGGTATATCGGTGGTGCATTGGGGATAAGCTCATTAGAACCAGAAACACCTGCCGGTTCATCAGTAACCGATAGTAAAGACCTTTCTGGCAAGGTCTATGCTGGTGTGGATATATCGAATCAGATAGGTATTGAAGCATTCTGGTCCAATTTTGGAGAAAGTAAAATTAACGGATCCGCGGGTAATGGCAGCATTAATTATTCAGCGATAGGTGTTAATGGTGTTTATCACCTGCCTGCCTATGCGGGGCGCGTACATCCTTTTGCGAAACTGGGGATTGCAAAAATAAGCAATCGGTCTACAGGTACGGTGCACTATAAAAAAGAAAACAATTTTAGTGCTTTTTCAGGGCTGGGTGCGGAGTACGATTATAATCAAAACTTAAAAATTCGTGCAGAGTATGAGTATTTCACAAAAGATATTAGTCAGCTAAGTGTGGGTGTTAATTGGGCTCCCCGTGAGCGCATTCATTATCTGGATAACCGTAGTGATGATTTAAATTATAATAAAAACGTAAGCATACCTATAGCGCTACCCGTCGAAGTTCCTTCACCAAAAAGTATACCTGTTCAGGCGAAAGTGGTACCCATTGCAAAACCTTTTAATCATCATAAAAAGCTAGTTAAAAAAGTGCATGTGCTAAGTTCATCGTTATCAGGTAACTCATTATTTGCATTAGGCAGTGCACAGTTATTACCAAGTGGTGTTGAACGACTCAATGTATTGATCGATAAAATCCATAAAGGCAACTTTAAGATTTATCATATTATAGTAAGTGGACATACTGATAATATTGGCTCAGCCAAGCAGAACATCTATCTATCAAAGCAAAGAGCTAGTGCTGTGGCTAACTATCTAGCTGCTCGTGGTATCCCTAGACAAAAGATGTCAGTTATCGGTTATGGCGAAAGCCAACCAGTGAGTGATAACCGTACTGCTTACGGAAGGTCTTTAAATCGACGCGTTGATATAAAAATAAAAGGTGCGGAAACGTTTGTGGTAACGCGTTGAAGCGATATTTTATCAGCTGGCAAACAGCCAATCTGCTACGAGTATCGCCTTACACGAAAGACATGAAGCGTTCTGAATACCCTGCTTTCAAAAGTCAGAGAGGTGGGCTTCCCTTGGGTGGTTTATTCAATAAAATCTGCCCCGTTTCGTAACACGCCCATAGAGCGAGGGATGTATACATCCGCAATTCTTTCTGAATAAAACACCAACTTTAGCTCGGGCAGTAGCTCTTGGTAGACTTCGTTTTCAATCGGTGACTCGGGTGAATCCGCTTCTCTTCTTTCGGGTGCAATCATTGCATACTCAATAGGTAGCTGATTGATGTTTACCTTGCGGGTGAATTGTTCAGGCAGGTCATCCAGACGTAGTGATAGTGAACCTTTGTGACTGATGGTTTGATCGATAGAATGATAATAATTGCTAGTCCCATCCTCATCCTGAATAGCGATAATCTTCAGTTTTTGACCACCGTGATAACTAATAAGGAGATCGATAATGATGTTGCTATCTTCCTCAACGATCATTATTTCCATATCAATATCACGTTGTAAGCTCATGCGCTCCACATCTGCCAAACACAAGCTGTCTTTGCGTTTTACGGTGCAATCCAATACTGAAATCCAGGCGGGTGAATATTCTTTAAGAAAACCACAGAACTCGTCCTGCTCATTTTCATGATTCAGTTTTACGACAACTCTTTCATTAATATAACGCTCCAGAATAGGGTTGAAAACATTACCTACTAAGCCTAATGCAGAAGCACCGACTTTTTTAAGGTACTGATCCTGGTTTTGTACAACAGCCGAACCACTACCTTTCAGGCGATTTAAGAAAACACCTAGGGCTTCGTTAATAGCATCATTGAAAGCATTTAACAGGTTACGTGATGTACGTTTTGCTCGGCTGTAAAAGCCTGGGTGAATGGTGTTTTCAACTTCTTTTTTGCGACGTTGCTGGTTTTCTATCGATAACTCATTATGAAAGCGGTAAAAAACCCATGCTTTATCAAGATCATCTTGGTAAGCGATATAGCTACTAATCATTTCACCTGATGCATTTTTATGAGGGTCTGAGAAGGCTAGTTCCAAACCGTTTGAGTAGACTTGCATTTTCCCCCAGACTTGCTTGCCACCCACTAGTTGCATGGTGATGTGAAAGTCTTGCATATCCTTTAGCACACGATCTCGTTTTCGTTGCTTCATTACGTTTGAGATCAGAGCAGTGAGGAATATCAGTAATATACTGATTAGTAGAACGTTATCCATTTTTTTAAATTCTTTTAGTTTTCTTTATTTGGAAGATTTGCAAAGGTCTCTAGATAAATGTTACCTGTCATCTCAGTCTAGGAGGCTGTCCGAGAGCTAAGAAACTACTGCAACCCCATAAACATCATAAGCCAACCTTGTTGAAGTTGTTAAATATTTAGTGTTTTGCTTGCAAATGACTTAAAAGCGAATGCAGAACAACTATTCACCTCATTCAATAAGCTCAACTTATGATGCTCCTGTGATTTTTGTTACGGTTCTGGTTCTCGTACAGCCTCTTAGGCCTTTCTATTGCGCATTATCTACATTTGACTAGGTGGTTTTCAAAGTCTACACTCATGGAGATTCTAATCATAAATGAGTGTTTTGTCTTTTTCGTGGCTTTATTTGAAAAGGCATTAATACGCAACATCCTAATTATAAGTTTTTTCGTCGGGCTACACGTTATTTCATCATTAATTTAATTTAGGGTTTAATTTAGGGCATCTAGAACGCATTTTAAATGCAATTGTGGGATAAATAATAGTGGGGACGATGAAAATGATAAGGCTAATTACTCTTATGCTGTTGTTAGTAACGCTTAATGTAGCTAATGCAGCACTTCCATCGCCGCCTTTAAATGGTAGCTACCCCATTGCTGATGTTGATCAGGATGGCACTATAACTCCTCTCTCGTATGGTGTGTTAACACTTAGATACCTGTTTGGTTTTAGAGGTCAGTCGTTAGTAAGTGGCAATATTGTTAGTGCCAGTTGTGCGCGCTGTTCTGCTACGCAAATTAGCACATATTTAGCTTCTACTGTTGAAACTAAGGTTTTAGATTGTGAAAATAACACTACAGTTTCCCCGCTCACGGATGGCTTGCTCTTTGTTCGTCATTTATTGGGTTTTACGGGTAGTACGTTAATTAATGATGTGGTGGGTTCTGGCGCGCAAGTTACTACCGCTACCGCATTACAAGCTTGCCTTAATACACTAACTAATCCTGTTGATACAACTCCTCCTGTGATTACGTTAACAGGCCCTGATCCCTATGTCATTTTTGTAGGTAGCGGAGCATATAGTGATCCTGGCGCGAGTGCTGTTGATGCTGTGGATGGCGTCGTGAATGTAACGATTGACTCTTCTCAGGTTCTAACATCAACGGTAGGTACGTATACAGTTACCTATACGGCTTCCGATAATGCAGGAAACTCTAGTACAGTAACTCGCAGTGTCAAGGTAGATCCCTCTCCAACGATTGCCGGGCTTATTGGTCATTGGCCATTAAATGAAAATACAGGGAATACAACGAGTGACCAATCGGATAGTTCCATTAACCTAAATGTTAATGGTGCAAACTGGGTTGCTGGTCAATTTGATTCTGCGCTTGAGTTTGCAGGTCCTGGTTCTAATCAAGATGTCTCTACGTCGAGTGCGGCAGCTTTACAAACATCTTCAGTAACCATTTCTGCTTGGGTTTATCCTGATACTTCTAGCGAGTCTTGGGAGTGGGTTGCGTCTCAGGGTGATAACTACGGTTTGTATCTTGCTCCCACTAGCAGGAAAGTGGTATTTTATCTTAAGGATACGACGGGTATATGGATAACGGTTGAGTCTGAAAGTAATATTTTTCAATTTAACCAATGGCAGCATGTAGCAGGGACCTTCGATCTAACTACTCATACTATGAAGGCGTTTATTGATGGCAATGAAGTAGCAACAGCTAACTACGCTCAAGGGATTGCACATGATGCAGGTAATGGGTTTACTATCGGTTCGATGCAAGGAAGCCGTTTGTTTAATGGAAAAATAGATGAGGTTCAGCTTTACAACGTTGCTTTGACTAAAGCACAAATTACACAGTTAGCGCAAGGTACGGCAACGCCGCCATCATCGAATACAACCCTACGTATTTATCCACTGGGTGATTCCATCACCGATAGCATCAATGGCCGACCTAGTTATCGACGCCCACTTTGGTTTTTATTACAAAATGCAGGCTACAACGTCGATTTTGTTGGCTCATGGGCACGTAATGATTCAGGCCTAACGGATTATGATTTAGATCATGATGGGCATGCAGGTGCGGAGGCAGGTGATATCGCACATGACCTTAATTATATACCAGGTACAACTACAGCCCCTGGCTATTTAGGCAGTGTAGATCCAAATATTGTGCTGTTGCATATTGGTACAAATGATCTTGATAGGGGGCAGACCGTTGCGAGTACCTTAACGGAGATAGATAGTATTATTCAAAGCTTACGTGCGAAAAATCCTTCTGTCGTTATCTTTCTTGCGAAGATTATTCCGATGCGAAACTTCGACACAGCAGCTTTTAATGCTCAAATTGATGGCTTTATTGCGACACGAACTACCGCAACATCACCTATAATCGTG
Source organism: Thiotrichaceae bacterium (assembly GCA_026991755.1). Lineage (GTDB taxonomy): Bacteria > Pseudomonadota > Gammaproteobacteria > Thiotrichales > Thiotrichaceae > HyVt-477. The sequence goes on from JALXAX010000175.1 coordinate 29,940, forward strand.
GTTGATCAATATACTGGTTATGATCCACAGACGGATAACTACGACAACTATCATCCGAATGAACAGGGTGAGAGCAAAATGGCGGGTAAGTGGTTTGCCGCACTGCAAGGTTATTTAGCAGGCCAACTCGCTGCTCAAACTACTACGGTTACACCTGCTGTTAATACCAATGCTCTGCGTAATCCGTTGAAGGGATTTCGTTGGATATTCAAAAACCAGGAGTATCAAACTGCTTTCCCTACAACTGCTGAGCGACCCTATTTGTCTCTTGCAAAATGGTATCTAGCTTATGATTTGCTGGAGAATAATACAGCAGATGATGTACAGAAGATCATTGATTACTCCAATACGCTGTGGGCTGCTTTACCACAAGGTAATCAGAAAGTTGTACCAAGAGTCTATCTTCGTTACGGGGATGATGCTAACGCTGAAGATCGCTGGCCTGCGGATATGACTGCGGGAGACTTTTCATCAACTCAATTCTATACGCGCATTAACGCCTTTATTCAAAAGCTGGGACAAGCCTGGGATAATGACCCACGGATAGCTTATGTTGAAATGGGAATTTTAGGTGCATGGGGGGAACAACATACTCCTTACCCCACACCTGAAATGGAAGTTTTATTAGGAGGTGCATTTACTACTGCTTTTAAAAATAAACAAGTTTTACATGCGGGTACGACAGATTATTTTCGTAATTACCCCTTTGCTACTTATTGGGATTCTTTTTCCCATCCTGTAGAAGAGCTTTTTGTTGACTGGTTAGAGGCAAACAGGCCAGATTCTTGGAAAAGTAGGGCTTATATTGGTGAAGTAGCTTATAACTTTGGTGGAGTTGAAAACTATTTAGGGGTTGATCCAACAGATACCTTAAGTACGCCCGCCTATTTTAATCGTATTCTTAATTACTTAAATCGTACTCATAATACCAGTTTGTCTTGGATTGCTGATTACAATCAAACAGCGGCTACCGCTGATGGTGCTGAATTAGTACAAAAGAAAATGGGTTATCGCTTCTTATTAGAAAATGTGACATTACCTAAGCAAGTTTCTCAAGGAAATAACTTCCAAATTTCGTTTTCTATAAAGAATGAAGGTGTGGCTCCTTTTTATGAGAAGTGGCCTGTTGAGCTTGTTTTACTAGATCCAACAACTAAGCAACCTGTTTGGAGGGAAGTCTTCCAAAGTGCAGACATAACAACGTGGATGCCAGGGGAAGATTGGAACTATGATAAGAATGACGCAACGATATTAGGTTCTGGGTATAACACACCTGCAGCATCGTATGTATCCACTGGTATTTTCAACTTGCCTGCAAGTGTTCCCAATGGTGAATATGTGGTTGCTTTGGCAGTACTTGATCCAGCAGGAATGCACCCTTCATTAAGGTTTGCGACTACAAACTATATCAATGGTGGTTTCCACCCCGTTGCTAGAATAGGGGTTAATACGCTGTCCAGTAGCTATAATGCAGCTAATGTAACGTTTGATGATCCTCAATTAGATAATAGTCTTTTTTATGATAATAGCGTACCACCCGCCATTATCGTTACTGCACCAAAGGGTAACGTAAGTTGGAGTGGGGGAACGAACCAAGTAGTTTCCTGGAATTCCTATCAAGTCGGTGATTTTGTGGATATTGATATTTCGTTGGATAAAGGCGTGAACTGGATAAATCTAGTGACGAATACCCCTAATGACGGAAGTGAGTCAGTCTTTATTCCTATTAATTTAGGTACGACGACTGCGCGTATTCGCGTTAAAGCAACTAATGCTGAAGATGTGTCAAATGCTGACTTTACGGTGACAAATTAGTTATTTAAAAGGCTATCCTTATATCCTACGCCCATAAATATTGATAATAACTTTAACCTCTGCATGATGTGCTACGCTGATAGCGTATGCATCATGCCCCCAATCCTGCTAAGGCTGGGAATAAGAATGTGCGCTATCAAAATGTATAACTAATCAGTTACAATGCGCTCTATATATCAATGAGTCACAGGATGTTAGTGAGTGTTAACACAACAACAAGTAATCGCATTTAGCCCCTATGACACGCCGCTTGAACCTGGTATCAACCTGATAGAAGCGAGTGCAGGCACTGGTAAAACCTTTTCTATTGCTATGCTGGTGATGCGCTTTATTCTGCAAAAGGGCTATCGTATTGATCAGCTTCTAGTAGTGACCTTCACTAACGCAGCAGCTCAAGAATTACGTGATCGTATTCGTGCACGTTTACTTGAGGTGAAAGCCGTCTTTTCGGGTAAATCTACCAAAGATGATGTGTTTAATGAGTGGGTGGCTAGCCTGCCAGAACAATCTGCTAAAAATGCGTTGAGTGATGCTTTATCTGACATCGACAATGCCCATATATTCACCATTCATGGTTTTTGTCAGCGCATGTTAAGTCAATACGCGCTAGAGAGCGGTCAGATATTTGGCTCTGAGCTATTACAAAATACGGCTCATATCAAACAACAAATTGCTGAAGATTATTGGCGTTTAACTACTTATTCTCGATCAGTAGATCAGGTGGTCTTGCTCAGGAATACGGCCATCTCGCCTTATGGCCTTATGGCTAGTGTTAATGATATTCGTGAGGGTAGTACGGTTGTGCCAGACGCTGACAGTTTGGATAGTTGTTTAGCTGTATTAGAAGAAAGCTTACAAATCATTAGACAGACCATTAATGAAAGAATATCTAGCATAGAAAATGCTATACAGAATCATACTGACAAGTTTAAAAAAATCTATATTGATGAGTTTTCGCAAATAAAAGACAAGTTGCAGTTGTGGGTAACTGGCTCGAATGTAGTGCTACCGCTAGATGAAATATTACTAATTAGCACTCAAGGTCTAAGTAATAACGGACTGAATGGCACTAAGTTTCGGAAAACTAAAGTCCTAACGGGTGAACAAAGGAAACGAGACTTCCTTAACGAACAAGGAATTGATGCATCAGCTATTGATGAACTAGAGCCGTTACTGGATAGTTTGAGGATTGCTTTCCAAAAAGGCTTATATGTTTATAGCGAAGTGGAGATGGAAAGCCGTCTTAGCCAATCAAATCAACTTTCTTTCGACAGTATTATCAAGCGCTTATCACAGGCTCTACAAGGTGGGGTTGCTAACAAGGGTGATGAAAACAATGATAGCGAACAACATTTAAAGCAGTTACTACAACATAAATTTCCTGTAGCTTTGATTGATGAGTTTCAGGATACGGATGATGCGCAGTGGACTATCTTTTCATCATTAGCTTCTCACTTAGCCTCTCAAGCAACAAGCAACTATCTCTACCTTATTGGCGACCCCAAACAGGCCATTTACAAATTCCGTGGTGCGGATATTTATTCTTATTTATCAGCCAAGCAACAGGCACATCGCTATTATAATTTGACAACTAACTGGCGCTCACAACAACCCTTAGTTGATGCAGTGAATACGTTATTTGATGTTGATAAGCCGTTTCTGATTGAAGAAATTGCTTACTACCCCGTTAATGCAGCAAAACAGGAAACATCATTTTCTTTTGCAAATACGAAGCGTGCGGCAACAGAGGGCGCAGCAGGTAGTTCGGCGGAAAAATTAGTGCTGTGGGAGTTAGATAAAAATCCAAATCAAAAAGACGGTTATTGGTTGGCGTCTAAAGGCAAACCCAAAGATCAAATCCGTACTCATGTGGTTAAAGAAATCCTAACGTTATTATCGCAAACGGATACTAATGGAGAAGTAGCCACAACATTACAACTCGATGGCAACCCAGTTGTACCTAGCGATATCGCCATCCTTGTACGAAGCAACCCAGAAGCTGCCACTTATCAACAGGTGTTGATGCAGTATGGCATACCAGCGGTGCTGAACAGTAAAACATCGGTATTTGCCAGTCAGCAAGCGGTTGAGATCTATCATCTGTTACAGGCCATTTTACGACCAGGCAATCAGCAATTAATTCGTTATGCGCTTTGCCAATCGTGGTTCGGCTTAAGTGGAAATGATCTATATGACCTGTTGGATCAGCCACAACAGCTAGATACCTGGCTGATATGTTTTCAGCGTTATCATGAGCTATGGGAGCGCAAAGGTTTGCTTGCCATGATGCAAAAGCTAATAGCTGAGCAACAGGTAGTACAACATTTGGCTGTTTATGCCGATGTGGAACGAAGTATCACTAACATTAACCATGTTCTTGAAATGCTTCAGGAAGCGGCGATTTCTAATCGACTCAGCCCGCTAAAAACAGTGGAATGGTTGGAAGATGCCATGCAAGAACGCATCATGCAAGACGGTCAGGAGCTACGTCTGGAAAGTGATAAAGACGCAGTTAGTATCGTTACTATTCATAGTTCCAAAGGCTTGGAATATCCTATTGTTTTTTGTCCTGATCTTTGGGCAAAAAGTGGTGGCTTTCATTCTAATATCGTTGTCGCGCATAAAGACGGTCAACAAATCAGCGACCTCGGTAGTGGTGAGATAGAACAGCATCGAGCGCTGATGGATGAAGAGAATAGGGCAGAAGAATTACGTTTATTGTATGTAGCCATCACGCGAGCTAAATATCGTTGTTATTTAGCGTGGGCGGATCAACGTACGATTAAAGAAGAAAATGCTTCTGCACTAGCCTATCTGTATAAGCAGCAAGAAGGCGAGGATTGGCGGCAACGCATAGAGGCGTTACAAACAAAGAACGCCTCTGCATTTGAGCATATTATTTTAGAAGTCGATGCAGAAATAATGCAAAACTATCATCAATTAGGCTCTAATAAAGAATTAACTATTAGGAAGTTACAGCGAGAAGTAAAAGCAGATTGGATGATGAGTAGTTATAGTGCAATGGCCTATTACAGTGTACATGATGAAGTACCAGAACTGCCGTTAGATAAAGCACAAGAGAGTTATAACGCTACTGTTCAAGAAGTTCCAGTTATTGACCCACTTCCTAAAGGCGCACACACGGGTAATTTAGTGCATGAGTTATTGGAACATACATCGTTCTCGGTACTTTCTTCCATAGAGCCTGGTGAACTTGATAGCGAATATCTTGATAACAGAGAGAAAATGATCAAGCGCTTTGCGGTGGACATTAAGAGCACTGAGGTGCTTGATCAATTGCTTAGTGATACTGTAAATACCGTTTTATCCGCAGATGATACAGATTTTAAATTGTGCAACTTAAGTGATCATCAATGCTTAAAAGAAATGCCGTTTTACTTTGCTATCGACCAACTTGATACGCTAGAAGTAAACCGAGTACTAGCTCAATCCGAAGCTTATTTGCCACTATCGGCACAGCAAATGCACGGCCAGCTAACAGGCTTTATTGATTTGATTTGTGAGTATCAAGGCAAGTATTACGTGATGGATTACAAAACCAACTCTTTGGATGATTATAGTGTTGAGAAAATGACAGAGTCCATGCGCGAGCATAATTACGGCCTGCAGTATTGGATTTATTCACTGGTTTTGCACCGTTACTTGACTCAAACGCTTGCAGATTACTCTTTTGATAAACACTTTGGTGGCGTGCGATATTTATTTGTGCGAGGCATGAAACCCGATAAAGCTATGAGTGGTGTGTTTGAAGATCAGCCAGACCTTGTAACGTTACAAGCATTATCGCAAGCATTTTCATCAAGAGCTGTCTCATGAAGATAGAACAGAGTCAGAAGCATAAGCAACAACAGAAGCAGAATGAAGTCATGGATGTCTCCTCTTTTGATTACTCACGTCTTGATAACGCCATAGCCCAGTTTTTAATGTCCAGATGTGCTTTTGATAAGGAGCATCAGGCAGAACAAAGAAATACTTTTAGGGATATTGTCAGAGAGCTATCTGCTGCTTTAGCCAAAGGTCATTCTTGTATTGCGGTATCTGATGATCAACAGCGATTGTTGAAAGAATCTGCTCTGATATATGAAGTAGATGATACCTCTTTAACCGATGTAGTGCGTACGAATACTCCTTTAATTCTAGAAAACTCCAGGCTCTATCTACAGCGTTATTGGCACTACGAAACCCGCTTAGCCGAACAGTTAAGATACAAGATATCTAATAACCCACAACACCATAATAATTTAGAAAAACTACTCGATAAATATTTCGAAATACAGACAGAAAAAGACTGGCAAAGAGAAGCAGCCATGAAGGTCTCTCAACAGTCTTTTAGTATTATTACCGGTGGCCCAGGTACGGGTAAAACCACAACCGTATTAAAAATCCTCGCATTGCTTCAAGAAATTCAACTCACTCAAGTATCACCCGCTGGCACAAAACCTCTCAATATTGCACTAGCTGCTCCTACGGGAAAGGCCGCTATGCGTTTGCAAGAGAGCATCGGAGAAGGCAAAGAAAAGCTTAATTGTAGTGATGAGATTAAAGCCTCTATAACTGATTCGGTAAGTACGATTCATCGTCTACTTGGTGCAAAACCTGCATCACCGTATTTTAAGCATCACGCGGATAATCCCCTTGTGTATGACGTGGTGGTTATTGATGAAGCCTCCATGGTCGATTTAGCGTTAATGAGCAAACTGGTGGATGCGTTACAGCCAGATGCACGGCTTATATTGCTGGGCGATAAAGAGCAATTAGCTTCGGTAGAGTCTGGCGCTATCTTGGGTGATTTATCGCAGGGGTTGCCTGACAACACGATTGAGTTAAAAAAATCCTGGCGTTTTAAGGCGGAAATTAAAAATCTGGCATTAGCCATCAACCAGCAAAATGCTCAATTAGCCTGGCAACTGTTAGTATCCGATCACGCATCTTCTACTGCTTTGGTGACGACAGCTTTATTGCCTCATATCATGCATCATACAAAAAACTACTTTGAAATAGTTAATAAAAACAATGCAATAGAGGAGATATTTAAAGCCTATAGAACGTTCCAAATCCTTTGTTCAAACCGGCGTGGTAAGTGGGGTGTAGAAGGCATTAATGCCAGTATTGAACGTGCTTTACAGCAACAAGGTGTGAATACCTCACAACGTTGGTATGCAGGTAAGCCTGTCATTATTACTCGTAATGATCCTGGCTTGGGGTTATTCAATGGTGATATTGGGATTTGTTTGTTTGATGATGAAGAAATGGGTAACGAACAAAGGGAAAGAAAAGGGCAAAAAGACCTTTTGGTTTATTTTCAATTAGCAGATGGTCGTATCAAAAAACTATTGCCAGCACGTTTGCCCCAGCATGAAACCGCTTATGCATTGACGATTCATAAAAGTCAGGGTTCTGAGTTTAAGCATATCCTCATGGTGTTGCCTGAAACTCCCAATCCTGTGTTAGGAAAAGAGCTAGTTTACACTGCCATTACACGTGCCAAAGAAACAGTAGAAGTCTTCAGTAGTGAGAATGTATTTTCATATGCATTGAGCCGTAAGGTAGTGCGTATTAGTGGTTTACAGGATAAGGTGAGACCTTTGCACGAAAGAAATGACGAATAAAAATGGCTTGAATTCCCTCTATTTCTGCTAAAAATTCGGCCAATAGCTCGGCTATTACCCTCTTTTTTAGCAAAAATAGAGAAAATTACGCTCATTTTTCTCTCGCCATTCTTTCATGCAAAGGTCTCAAGGTAAGTCTTTTAAAAGGTAATAATAGCGAATGAACTTTCAACCCCTCTATCAACCCCTTATTAAGGGTAGTATTCGTAATAAACCTGAAGATTTTAGGGTTGATGAAATACCCTCGTTTTCGCCAGCGGGAGAAGGTGAACACCTGTTCTTACATATAAAAAAAACAGGAGCTAATACAGATTGGTTAGCAGGCCAACTTGCTCGTGTACTTGGAGTGAAGAAACGAGATGTCAGCTATGCAGGCTTAAAGGACCGAAACGCAGTGACAACACAATGGTTTAGTGTTTATCTACCCGGTAAACAGACGCCTGATGTCAGTAAACTAATGCCTAAATCATTAGCCACTGACATAGAAATCCTACAACAGACTCGTCATGTGAAAAAGCTGCGTAGAGGCTCACTGGAAGGTAATCGTTTTGTTATTACGATACGTGATTGCGACTATGTTGAATCTGATAAAGAAAAGCTTGAGCAGTGTATTCAGGAAATACGAGAGCAGGGGATTCCTAATTACTTTGGTGAGCAACGTTTCGGTCATAAAACAGAGCAGGGTTGGAATAATATAGAAAAGGCTACCGCTTGGTTTAACGGTGAGATAAAAAGACCGAAAAATAGAAATCAGAGTGGTTTGTATTTGTCAGCCGCACGCTCGTTGATCTTCAATCATATATTATCTGAGCGTATTACCAATAAAACATGGAATCAGCACGTTGAAGGTGATGTTTTTATGTTGGGTAATAGTAGATCATGGTTTGCTGATGATAGTGACGAGAAAATTAATCATCGACTTCAGCAATTTGATATTCATCCAAGTGGTGCTTTATGGGGCAGGGGGAGACTAAGTACAAAAGATGAGTCATTTGCTTTAGAAAACAACATAGCGAAACACTATCCCGTTTTATGCGAAGGGCTGGAAAGAAATGGCCTAAAACAAGAGAGACGTTCTTTGCGTATAAGAGTTAAAGAGCTGGATCATCAATGGCTTGATGAGTCCAGCTTGCGGCTTAGTTTCGTATTGCCAGCAGGGTCATATGCCACAACTTTGCTGGAGCAAATTGTGTCTATTGCTGTTCATTGAGGGGAGCTTTGCTCCGTAAAGTGGACACCAGATTACCCGGAAATTCACGATAACGGGTTTCCCACTAACATAATCTGCCCCCTTTTCGCTATGAAATTAACCAATTTCTAAGGCAGTCGCTTACATTTCTATCAAAAACTGATGAATTCTAACTTATTTTAGATTCTTTAAAAAAATTTAAAAAATAAATTAGTCTAAAAAACAACCCATTGCCATCAATCAGTCAACACCCCACCAACACTGATAGAATAGGCTTATCAAACCCATTAACAATCATATTATCCATCGTAACCACCCAATAAATAACATAAAACTACTATTTCTGGTAGGTTTACTCATCATTTAATCTCAGTTAATCTGCCGTTCATCCTATAAAGCTCAAAGAAGCTTAACTCACTAAATTATTGGGGAAATTCAAATGCAATCTGTTCATCCTTCTCGCCCACTCACCCTTGCACTAACAGGCATCAGCTTATCCGCTGCTATCACATTGGCACTAACCGCGTGTAACAACGACAATACCAAAACACCCACAGAAGTAGCCAAAAACTGGTATCTAACCCCAGACACCAGCAACAGTGGCAGCAGTATCAACGGCATAGACATAGCCAGCGGCAAACTAACCCAAAGCCAGACAGACCTCTCCTCAAGCACGCTTAGCCTTAGCCGAGTCTATGTCTCTCAGGGCGCCACCCGTGCCATACTAGGCGGATGGCAACACAACTTTGCCAGTCGTTTTGACGGAGATGGCACCGCCTATGCAGACTACAAAGGCAGCAAAACCGCCCTGTATAACGACGCAAAAACCGCCTGTACCGAAGGCTGGAACGACATCAAAGACACCGTCTACAACGGCAAACTCGCGCAAGCCCAACCGCTCTTTCATCAAGGTCTGTGCGACATCTACCTACAAAGCGACATCGTAGCCTCACTACCCGTAAAAAATGCCGATGGCAGCAACCCCTACCCACTACACAGCCTGATGCGACCCGACGGCACCACACAAACCTTCTTCAAAAAAGATGGCGAATGGACCACCACCACACGTAGCCCACTCAGCCTAAAAAAAGACGGCAACAACTGGATCATCACCACCCTCAGTGACAGCCAGGAAACCTACAACGCCCAAGGTCAACTCACCCAGATGACCAACCCACAAGGCCAAACCACCAAACTCACCTACAATACCCAAAACCAACTCATAAAAATCACAGGGCATTTTGGTAAAACACTAGAACTAAGCTACACCAACAACCACCTCACCAGCGCCAAAGGCCCAGAAGGAATCGTCAGCTACCAGTATGATGCCGAAGGAAACCTCAGCAGCGTCACCCAGGTAGACGGCACCCAAAACCAGTATCAGTACAGCAACGGACAACTCACCCACATCATCGATGCAACAGGCAATACCGTAGCCAGCTACCAGTACGATACACAAGGTCGCGTCATCCAAACCGCCGCCGCCAACAACACTCGCGCCAGAAGCATCCGCTACGCAGTAGGCCAAGTTACTGTTACCGACATCAACACCCAAGCCACCGACGACTACCAGTTTGATCTTAATTACGGCATGATGAAAGCCACCAGCATCACCGATACAGACGGCAACAAAGAAACCCGACTCTACGACGCCAATGGCTACCCCGCCAAAATCACCGCCAAAAACGGCACCATCACCCAAACCGTCTACGACTACCGAGGC
>JALXAX010000176.1 GCA_026991755.1 Thiotrichaceae bacterium
TCATACTATTTTTTTATTTATATTTCAGTTTCTTCCTGATTAAATATTGGTCTCATTTTGTATATCAATAATTTCACGCATGTTCTTTTTTAAGCTAACAGGTTAGTAGCCCCCCTTTAGGTCTTCTAATCTTTATTATCTTGTCGCATTTAATTTACAGGTTATCTGTAAAAACAACAAGATATAATAAAACCATATTATTATACGACCTAATTGAATATTAAGTTAGACAGCTATGGAACCTTCTAAGCCAAATACACAATTACTAGATCAAATTCGTATGAAGGTTCGCTTTAAGCAATACAGCATACGTACTGAGGATGTTTATGTTAGTTGGGCAAAACGATTTATTCTCTTCCACAATAAAAAACATCCTTCTGATATGGGTAGCCCCGAGATCGAACAGTTTCTGACTTATCTTGCTACTGAAAGAAATGTTTCAGCCAGTACTCAAAATCAGGCTCTTTCTGCGATTGTTTTTTTATATCGAGAAGTTCTTCAAATCGAACTTCCTCAGAATATGATCTTTAATTTCGCTAAACGACCTGCCAAACTCCCTCTGGTATTAACTCGTGATGAAACAAAGCAGTTATTAACTCTACTGCCCTCCAATTGGTCACTAGTTGGAAACCTACTGTATGGCACGGGTATGCGATTGATGGAAGTTATTCGCTTGCGAGTTAAAGATATTGATTTTACGCGGAATGAAATCATCATCCGTTCGGGTAAAGGGAATAAAGATCGTGTCACGATGCTTCCTCTTTGTTTAAAAGAGGATTTAAGAAAACAGCTAGTTCGAGCGAAAACTCTACATGACAAAGACTTAGATGATGGGTTTGGTTCTGTCTACTTGCCTAAAGCTTTATCTGTTAAGAACCCTGTATCCGCTTGGTTTTGGGGTTGGCAGTATGTTTTCCCGTCTTCTAAACGCTCTGTAGACCCTCGTTCTGGTGCAACTCAACGTCATCATATTAACGAAAAGGGAATGCAACGTGCAATGAAACAGGCTTTGTTAGATTCAAACATTGCCAAACCCGCAACACCACATACTTTACGTCATTCATTCGCTACACATTTAATGGAATCTGGTACTGATATTCGGACTTTACAGGAGCTTTTGGGACATAAAAATATTGAAACTACGATGATTTATACACATGTACTAAATCGCGGTGGACAGGGGGTGACTAGCCCTCTTGATTTGTCATAACTCAAATACCTTAAGCTATCCAGATGGATTAATTCATACACTCTCACTTAACACATCCTACTTTTCGGTCTTACATTTGACTTACGCTAAAAAAGTGACAGTTGAGTTGAAATAATTTATTTCACACGCTACCGCTCTCCTGTGTCATAACGGGATGTTGTGACAATCTTTGGCTTTGTGGTAACTGCTTTTATTGATAGATTTAGTGTAAGCAAGCCGCTTTGAGTAATGAACCCACCAGTTTAAAAAAAATAACTAGCTGATTAGATGTGATTATAATGAGGTTTATATAAAAATAGCAAATACTAATTCAGTTTTTATTCATTCTTCTCTGAATGATAATAATCGTATTTATTTAATATCTCGCTGGTAAACTTCCAGGCTTCGGAGTGCGATACTTGACTACCTTTGGGGATAATTATTTTTACGTAAAGATCATCTCCATATCTTTTCTTGAGCTGGGATAACTTACTATTAAGACGCTTTTTACTATAGGTTTCTAAAGCAGACTGACCTTGATCACCCAATTGATAACGCACTTTGCCATTACTTTTATTGAATACGACTCTTACAACGTGTTTATTTTTAGTTGAACGAGCAGGCCTTAATAGTTTTTGGTATTTTTTATCGAGCTGATTAAATTCCCCTTGTAAACTTACTAATCTCTCATGCCCTTCTAAATCTTTTTGTTTTAATGCTTCTAGTTCTTTACCACTATTTTCTAGTTTTTGTTGAACACTAACGAGATTAGCTTCAGCTTGATTCGCTGCAACCACACTTGCGTCTTTTTCTTTCTCCAGTGCTGTCGCTCTTTGTTGCTGTTCTTCTAACAAGCGTTGCGTATTGGCTAAGGTTTCAGCATATTTTATTTTCTCTTGTTCCATTGTCTGCAAGGTGGTTTGAAGTGTTGCTTGTGCTGTGCTGACTTGTTGTTTGCTGATATTTAAGCGTTGTACTGTTTGTTGTTGCAACTGGCGTGCTTGTTGCAAGCTTTGTGTTCTTTTGTTTAAAAGCTGCTCTAATCTTGCTAGCCGTTCTTCTAAGGTTTCATTTTCCTTTGATTTTAGTTCAACAACTTGTAAAGCGGTTTGAGCTTGAACAGTGGCTTGTCGTTCGGCTTCTATACTGCTTTTAAGATGATTAATTAGCTCCCAATTTTTTAAAATTACGGCAACTGTGATCAATAAGAAAGTCATAACAATGACCATCATGATATCGGTAAATGAGGGCCAAAAGCTCTCTTCACCCACGCTTTCATGGTCGCTATACATATCTGTATTAGGAAAGCCGATGCCGTTCATTAGCTTCTTTCCTGAGTATTAGATGGCTTAGTACTACGTTGAATCTTTAAGGGTTCAACTGGTAAACGGAAACCTGCTCTCACTAGTGCTTTAATTTCTTGCATTTCGCTGCCGACTGTCCCTACTTGCTGATGCATCGAATCAACCGCTAGCTGCAAGCTTGCACCAGCTTCTATGAAGTTATGCTCGACTTCGCTCATCCGTTCGGCCGCTTGCCTTAGTGCTACTGTTAACTTGGCTACATCTCTAATTAGTGATTGTTCGGTATGTGTGATACGAGGCAGTATGTATAAACTTGTCACGTCTTCGATACTGCTGAGCAAACGTGTCTTCACATCATTTAATCGCAGAAAGAAATAGGCATAGATAATAAACGTAATGATAGCAGTGATGGTGGTGCTTAATGCGGTCGACATGCCACCAATAATGGTACTCATATTGTGCATACCTTCGGGCGAATCTAATAAGCCAGAGGCTCCTACTAGCGCCATGGAAAGTGACACTACGGTTCCAAATACGCCTGTGAGAATAAGAATATTATGCACAAAACGAATCAAGGTTAGTCGAGAGCTTTCGCTAGCATTCAAACTGGCAGCCAATGCTGCTTGATTGACTGGAGCATTATGCTGGTTGATCCAGCGTATTTGCTCGAAGCGTTTTACCGCTAGTGATTTTTCAGGCAGATTCGCAGCAGGTTTTGGGGTATTATTTTTTAAGTTATCCGCTAGTCGAATCAGTATTTCTTGCTCTCTTGCGTAACTCAATAACACTACCACAATTCTTGTCAATCCAAATAAGAATAATACGATGATAAAACCATTGAGCAGCAGCCCCATGCGAGAAGCATCGTCTCCTATATAAAGGCCGTATAATGTCTTTTTTTGCATTAATAGCATGATAGCAATGGCTAAGATTAAGAGCAGCATCTGGAATAAGACGCTGCGTGAACTTGCTTTAGTTATGGTCATGTTTTTACCCTAAATCTACTGTCATTATTCGTCATCATAAAAACATACGAACAATTCAATTTCCCCTATTTTATTATTTAATGAGACCTTTGCATGAAAGGATGGCGAGAGAGAAATGAGCGTAATTTCATCTATTTCTGCTAAAAAAGAGGGTAATAGCCGAGCTATTGGCCGAATTTTTAGCAGAAATAGAGGGAATTCAAGCCA
>JALXAX010000177.1 GCA_026991755.1 Thiotrichaceae bacterium
CCTTAGAACATCTCCCCCTCCCCAGCCCTCCCCCCAAAGGGGAGAGGGAGCTTATTCTTCGGGCGGACCAGGAAGCGGTCATCCGCGTTGTTGCGCCTTTTGTGAAGGGAACAACCATTCCCTTCAAGACGCGCCTAGCGGCTAACCGCTTCCTGACTCGCTGTATCCATCAAACCTAACTTGTTGGAGTACTAGCTTACAAAAGTATCAAGCATTAACTCATCAAACCCTTTTTCTACTTTCAAGTAAGCCGCGCCTTCTTCTGGCGCTATAGCTACTTCCTTTATACCTTGTATTTGCATCAGAGTAGATGCAGTTTGTGAAGGGTTAACTAGGTATTCATCACGTAAATGTACGACTTTGGCTTTGTAAAAAACGGGTTTAGGTAGTGATATAGCGATAAATATCCAAACAAAGGCTACGGCTGCACCCATATAGAGCACTTCGCTTCTTCCCCAGTGTGTAGCGATATAGCCGCCTATTATCCCGCCGACAAATATTCCAGAAAATTGAGCCGTGCTAAAGACACCCATTGCGGTTCCCTTAGTGTTGACGTTGGAATATTTAGCCACTAGCGAGGGCAGTACTGCTTCCATGAAGTTAAAGCCGATAAAAAATAGCGTGAATGCGATAAGCATAGGGTAGAAATCAGAGTAGCTAAAGCCGAGAATTATTTGCGCTATAGCTAATACTACGATGGAAATAACCAGCATGGTTTTTATTTTTTGATACTTCTCCGCAATGATGATTTGCGGAACGGATAAGACAAACGAAATAAGAAAAACAGGTAGATATACTTTCCATTGATCAACACTGGCGAAGCCTAGCTCATCCTTTAATATAAGGGGTATGACGGTAAAGTTAGCAGTCATAATAAGGTGTAATAAAAACACGCTAATATTAATGCGCAATAAAGATAAATTCATCAAAGCAGGTTTTAGATAACCGCCAATAATGCCTGCATCACGATGCGAAACGGTTTTAATAGGAGTGGGGACGGCAAATATAATCAGTAAAATCCCTAAGACGGCAAGACCTGCTGTAATCAAGAAAATACCAGAGATGCCAAAATACTGATTAAGTACGGGGCCGATGACCATAGCTACTGCAAAAGCAACTCCAATCGTCATGCCGATGCTTGCCATTATTTTGGCACGATGTTCTTCTCGGGTTAAGTCAGCTGCTAATGCCATGGTGGCAGCTGCGATGGCTCCCATGCCTTGTAAGGCTCGTCCAGCAATGATCTGGTAAAAGTTATCGTTAGCAAAGGCGGCTACAAGGCTGCCTAATGCAAAGACCAATAAACCACCAATAATAACGGGCTTACGACCAATTCTGTCAGACAACAAACCCAACGGTATTTGAAAAGTAGCTTGCGTCAATCCATAGATGCCAATAGCAATGCCTACCAGAAAGGGGGTGATATTTTCAAGTGTTTGGGTGTAAAGCGGCAGTACGGGAAGAATCATGAACAAACCCAGCATTCTTACGGAATAGACAGCAGCTAAAGTGATAGCAGTTCGTTGTTCCAGTTTGTTCATTTAATTAGCGTACGGTTATGAAAGGAGAAGGTTTTGGCGATATTAGCAGGTAATCATCGTGCCTTCTAGGGATGATGAAGATCGTTTGTTTGTAAAACTAGATGGCATAGAAAGAAACTATTGATGATGGAAAAATAGCAATTAACCTGTATTCCGCAAGGCTCCATACAGGCTACATGCACAGCCAAAGTCAACGTAGCCCGTATGAAGCACAGCGTAATACGGGAAACCTCTCATGACTCGTTGATATTCCTTAGACGTCTCGATACTTCAGTAGCTATCTATATATCATATTTGAGAGATACAAGAGTGCGAGACTGAGGTTGTAAGTCCTCGATCAAGATCACTTAATTATCAATAATGAGCGTATATTAATCATAAGCTAGGCTATTTAATAATCGACAAAAAAATTAAGCTGTAGTTAAGCGTATTTTAAGTAGTATCGATGTAATAACTGCTTTTATCTTGTTGATTAACTTACTAAAATTGATTAATTAATGATCATTAATGTATAAATATAGGGCAGTTCTATTTGTGCGTTAGGCTTCTCATAACTTCTCAAAATGTTAATGAAGCTGGGTCAAAATAATAATAAAAAAGAGAATCCAGAATGGGCTTGTTACATAAGGTAAAGCGTGTCAGCTATTTGATGGCTAATTTTTGTGGTGGTATGTTCACAAAACGATCTACTCGTAGTTCTTTGCACAGTAATCTCGCTACTTCTTTAAACCCCTGTATTGGAAACGATCAACCTAATAGGATCCAGGGCGCTCTACTATCAAAAACCATAAAGGTTAAAGCTAAGCAAAGCCGAGATAAGCTTTTACTTTTATCTATTATCTTTTTTTCTTTATTCAGTAGTACCTCCGTTTTCGCTGTCAACATAACGCTGAATAATACTATTTCTGAAATAGCGGGTGATATGGATATTGATACCTGTCTAGCGGGTGACGAATATCGCTTAGGGACGACAGCATCCTATAATGGTCAAAATATTGATTTATTAGTAAAAATAACAGCTGAAGATAATCAATATGATGAAACTGATTTAGCACCAGGTAAATGTATAGCGGTAGGTAACGGTATCTTGCAAACCAGAATCCGTAATAGGGGAGCAGGAACAAGTGCTTATATGGATCTAGAGGTAAGGGTGGTTATACAGGGAACGAGTACTCCTTTACCTGTCGACCGAATTACCTTCTCCGCTTTTGACCTGGATAAAAATGATGAGGCTGATCCTAATAGTACACTTTTTACGCTAACTGATGATTTCTATCTCATTTCACCGAGCAGAGGATATATAGAAGGAGCGGGTGCCTCTAATGTAACTTATAGCGAAGGTGTGTTTGGAGCGGGTTATGATATTAAGTTACAAGGGCAAACCTCGGGTAACTGTCAGGATGATGCCTTAAGCCCTGATGCGGCGTGTCGTGCGGGAGGCATTGCTGTTTATAGTGATACGGGTGTAGCCAACCAAGTTTCATCGGTTAAGTTAAGAGTGCAAAATGATAATGCCTACGGCAATACAGATACTACTAATGGTTATTATCGTCGCTTGATTCAAATATCTTTTAAAGAGTTGGATTTTGAACAGATTCTTAATCAAAGTACGGATCATGGAGATATGCCCATCGATTACTTGGATGCATCACATCAAGTGAGTGTGTTTACAGTGCTTGGCTATGGTTTCCCTGCTGATGATGAAAGTTCACAGTATTCCGTGAATGCGGATGCAGATGACACTAGCAATGTGGGTAGCATCAACTTTGATGATGAAGATGGTGTGAGGATCGATGGTCAAGTTACCGTGGGTTCGCTATTGGATATGACAGTGGGTAGAAGTTATAACCTTGATGTTACTAGTATTGGAACAGGTTATTTAAGCGCATGGATAGATTTAAATGGCGACAACGATTTCACAGATCCTGGTGAAAAAATCCTGAATGATGCCTCTATCTCAAGTACGGTTGCTATTGATACCAGTATTCCTATAAATATTCCAAGCAGTAACTATACGGGAGTTTCATACGCAAGATTCCGTTTCTCAAAGAACCAAAATGTAGGGCCTGATGGAGCAGGTGGTGATGGAGAAGTTGAGGATTATAAAGTTATCTTTAATCCAGGCGGTGCTGTAGTAGGCCATATTTATGATGACCTTAATGGTAATGGTTCGCAAAATTCGGGTGAGCCTAATTTAGCGAATATCAATGTCACTATTACAGACGGTATAGGTACTGAAACAATCGTTCAAACGGATCCTCAAGGCAATTATCGTGCTGATGCGATCCGACCAGGAACAGTATCTGTTGATGTTGATATAAGTACTTTACCTGCAGGCACTATTCAAACAGAAGGCACTAATCCAACCAATGTCAACGTCACTGCAGATGTGGATAATACAGAAGAAAATAATGGCTTTTACAGTCCGGCCACTGTTACAGGAAGTGTTAAAGACGGGGCTGGAGATGCTCTGACAGGTGTTACTCTTCATATTCAGGACAATGCTGGTACTATCATTAACGATATGACGGGTAATGCATTGACGACTACAAGCAATGCTTTGGGAATTTATACATTTTCGAATGTACCCGCCGGTAATTACTACATAGTGGAAGTAGACCCCACAGGTTACGCATCACAAAGTGATAGTGACAGCAGTGCGGATGGTGACACGGTTGCAAACAGCAATACAAACGATAATAAAATACCAGTAACAGCTACATCAGCAAAATTAGATAGTGATAATAATTTTGTCGATGAACTTGAGTCTGCCTCTTATCAAATGGTCAAAAGTTCGGATTCTGCCGACATTAGTGCACCTGGAACTATTACCTATACCTTCGCTTTCACAAATACAGGTAATGTGGCTGTTACTAATTTAAACATTTCAGATGCAAATATTGATGCTGGTACGTTAACGGGGTGTCCTATCGTAACGTTAGCGGTGGGAGCGACTCAAAGCTGTACGGCAACGCGTGCAATTTCTCAAGCACAGATTGATGCAGGTGTGGATTTAACCAATACAGCCGTGCCGAGTGCGACATGGCCAGATGGTACTACTCCTGCTATTGAAGATGATACGGCTAATGACAATAGTACGAGTACCAGTGTTGTACAGTCACCCAGCTACACGATGGCAAAGAGTTCGGATACGCCCAGTATCAGTGCGCCTGGAACGATTACTTACACCTTCGATTTTGTGAATACGGGCAACGTAGAGCTGACTAATCTAACTGTAGCCGATGCAAATATTGATGCAGGAACCTTAACGGGGTGTCCTATCGCTACCTTGGCAGTTGGAGCAACGGCATCGTGTACAGCAACGCGTGCAATCTCACAGGCACAGATTAACGCAGGGGCTGCATTAATTAACACAGCAGTTCCGAGTGTAACGGGTCCCGATGGAACCACAGTTGTACCCGAAGATGATACGGCTAATGACAATAGTACCAGTACCAGCGTTGTACAGTCACCCAACTACACGATGGCAAAGAGTTCAGATACGTCTAGTATCAGTGCGCCCGGAACGATTACTTACACCTTTGATTTTGTGAATACAGGTAATGTAGCGTTGACCAACCTAACAATAGCCGATGCGAATATTGATACGGGCACATTAACGGGATGTCCTATGGCAACGTTAGCGGTAGGAGCGAGTCAAAGCTGTACCGCTACGCGTGCAATTTCTCAAACACAAATCAATGTGGGAGCAGCATTAACGAATACCGCTATACCCAGTGCAATGGAGCCTGATGGAACGACTCCTGTGGTTGAAGATGATACGGCTAATGACAATAGTACGAGTACCAGCGTTGTACAGTCACCCAGCTACACGATGGCAAAGAGTTCGGATACGCCCAGTATCAGTGCGCCTGGAACGATTACTTACACCTTCGATTTTGTGAATACGGGCAACGTAGAGCTGACTAATCTAACTGTAGCCGATGCAAATATTGATGCAGGAACCTTAACGGGGTGTCCTATCGCTACCTTGGCAGTTGGAGCAACGGCATCGTGTACAGCAACGCGTGCAATCTCACAGGCACAGATTAACGCAGGGGCTGCATTAATTAACACAGCAGTTCCGAGTGTAACGGGTCCCGATGGAACCACAGTTGTACCCGAAGATGATACGGCTAATGACAATAGTACCAGTACCAGCGTTGTACAGTCACCCAGCTACACAATGGCAAAGGGTTCGGATACGCCTAGTATCAGTGCGCCCGGAACGATTACTTACACCTTCGATTTTGTGAATACGGGCAACGTAGAGCTGACTAATCTAACTGTAGCCGATGCAAATATTGATGCAGGAACCTTAACAGGTTGTCCTATCGCTACCTTGGCAGTGGGAACGAGTCAAAGCTGTACAGCAACACGCATAATTTCACAGACACAGATTAACGCAGGGACTGCATTAACCAATACAGCAGTACCGAGTGCAACCGGTCCCGATGGAACGACTCCTGTGGTTGAAGATAATACCGCCAATGATAATAGTACGAGTACATCAGTCAATCAGTCTGCTAGCTACACTATGAAGAAAACATCTGATAGTCCTAATATTAGTGCACCAGGAACTATCACGTATAACTTTGAGTTTGTAAACACAGGAAATGTAGCGTTGACCAATCTAACCATTGCGGATACGAATATTGATGCGGGTACGTTAACGGGGTGTCCCATCGCTACCTTAGCTGTGGGAGCGAGTCAAAGCTGTACGGCAATGCGTGCAATTTCACAGGCGCAGATTAACGCAGGGGCTGCATTAACCAATACAGCAGTACCGAGTGCAACGGGTCCCGATGGAACCACAGCAGTACCCGAAGATGATACGCCTAACGACAATAGTACCAGCACAACAGTCACTCAAAATCCCAGCTACACAATGGCAAAGAGTTCAGATACGCCTAGTATCAGTGCGCCTGGAACGATTACTTACATCTTCGATTTTGTAAACACGGGTAACGTAGTGCTGACGAACTTAACCGTTGCTGATGTTAATATTGATGCGGGAACCTTAACAGGCTGCCCCATCGCCACTTTAGCGGTAGGAGCCAGCCAAAATTGTACGGCGACACGAGTCATCACTCAGGCGCAAATCAATGCAGGTGGGTTAATTACTAATACGGCAACTCCTAGCGCGACCGCTCCAGATGGAAGTACTCCTGTAGCAGAAGATGACACGGCTAACGACAATAGTACCAGCACTACTATTAACCAAGCAGGTTATGCCATATCAGGTAGAGTCTTTAAAGATGCCGATATGGATGGTGTGAATGACAACACCGAAGCAGGTATTAGTGGCTTGCCCATTGTATTGCGTGATAGTTTAAATGGCACATGTGTGAGTACTCGAACGGATGGGCAAGGTAATTATCGTTTTCTATCGGTGCCTAATGGGAATTATCGCCTGTATGAAGCATCGCGTGAAGCTACACCCGTACCGCAAGTTTGCTCAATAGCGGCTGCAAAAGACCCCGCAGGTTATCGTTCAACAACAGCGAATGTCTTGGATGAATTTACAGTAGCTAACCTTGACGTTGTTGATAAAGATTTTGGAGATATATATAACCCTACTTTTGCTGCTGATCAAAGCGGTACACTATTACCAGGCAATGTTGAGTTTTATCCCCATACCTTTACGGCAGCAGGAAAGGGGTTAGTTAGCTTTTCATCGGCTAATAGTGCGCTTGTTAGTGATGGATGGACGAGTGTGATCCATGTGGATAGTGATTGTAATGGGAAAATCAGTGCTGCTGAAGCAAACTTATCGCTAACCGCTATCTCCGTTAATGCAGGTGTGCCTATATGTATTGTTAACAAAGTTTTCGTGGCTAACAACGTAGCAGGAGGTGAGCGTGTTAGTAACATCATAAGTGCCGATTTCAATTTTAATAATAATGTATTTGCAGGTGTTACAACGCTGAAAGTAACAGATATCAGTACAGTGGCGGCTAATGATCAATCTTTATCAAACTCAAAGTTAACGCTTCGAAAAACTGTGCAAAATTTAGATGCCATACCTGTACAGCCAGAAACTGAAACTCAGAATCAGGCACAGCCAGGGCAAACACTGCGTTACAGGGTTTATTACCGTAATGCAGGAACAGGGCCAATTACTGATCTTGTTATAAAAGATGTGGTTCCCGAATTTACCACGCTATCCACTATTGCTGATTGTAATCTTTCTAAACCAGCGAGCTTATCTGTGTGTAATAGCACTCAAAGTGGTAACGATATTGAATGGACTTTTGGTGCGGGAGATACCCTAAAAGGCGGCGAAGAGGGTGTTGTTAGCTTTGACGTGATTGTTGATTAATCATCCTATAGGTATTGGAAATATCCACTAACATGTAGAGTGCGATAGCATACGCATCCTATAGATGTTCAAAAATTATTATCTACTGTGGTAGAGACGTTGCATGCAACGTCTCAGTGGGAAATTATTTAAGTGAGTGTCTATTAAGTGCTTAAGAAGGGTGGTGAGTATGTCCAGCAAGCTTATTCGCTTGAACTACTGCAAGATGAATAACCGCAGCAATCGAGAGATAAAGCAGGGCTGTTTTCATAAACATAGGCATGTAAGTAGTAATTTGACCTGTGAACTCAGTGACGTTTACATTATCAAAACGTCCAGAGAACCAGTAAAAGCCACCACTTGAAATAACATCACAAACCGCAATACCAACGATTGCAGAAGCAACGAAATACACTAAACCTTGTAAGTTTTCACTGTAGTGTTTAGAGAACCAACGTCCTGAAAACCAGAGTGAAGCATAAGCAGGAGCTAAAAAGCTGTATGCGGTGGTAAAGCAATAACTTTCACCACCTTTAGATTCGATTACCAGTAAGTCAACGATAAACGCAGCTAACATAAAAAGAGGTAAAGCTAATTTATCGCGTATATAAAAGCCCACTAGAAAGAAAATTGCCCAAGAGGCATCTTGAATATGACTCAAAAAGAGATGACTGCGGGTTGTTAGCATAATAGTTAGCAATAAGCCGCCAATTAGCCATGTTTGATGTCGAGTAAGTGTGTTCATTTATAATTCTCCAAAGACTGCCCCTAAAGGGTAGGGGCAGTTAGTATAACGCTACTGATCTATTTTGGGGTATAGCTAAGCGTTAGCATATAGTTTCGCCCATCCTGTGGGAAGAAAGCGGTTGTTTCGTATTCTTTATCGAAAAGGTTACCTACTTTGGCTTGCAAACTAAGACCTTTAGTTAATTGATAACCAAGCCGAAAGTCAGCAGTAGTATAGCCGCTAACGTTTAAATTATTACCCGCATCATCAAATCGACTTCCTTCTGCTATTAGATCAGAGCCGATACTTAATCTTCCAAAGCTTTTATCCGTGCTTAATCGGAAGCTTTTATCAGGGCGACGAGCTAATTTCTTACCATTGTTACTACTACTTTTGTTTTTAGTATCTAGCAATGTCAAATCAGCAGCGACATCCCATCCTGCTATTTGAGTGTTTACAATAGCCTCAAAGCCTTTGATAGTTGCTTTATCAATATTGTTAGCAAGAAAGATACTACTATCATAAACAATCAGATCATCTGCTTCTGTACGGTAAAGGTTGCTAGACCAGCTCCCCCATGTGTGTTTTCCGCGTAGCCCTAGTTCTGCTGTTTTAGATGTTTCAGGGTTAAGATCTGGGCTACCAAAGAAAGGAAAATACAATTGATTAAAAGTAGGGGCTTTAAAAGCCGTGCCGTAAGATGCAGTTAATGCAAGGTGTTCATTGATAGGATGCTTAACAGCAACATTTCCCGTTGTATGACGTCCAAACTGCTCATTATCATCGTTTCTTAATCCAACGATGATGTCATGGTTAGCAATATGTCCTTGATACTCCACAAATAAGCCTTTGTTGTTTCGAGAAGGTACAATATATTCTGTTGTATCTACTGTATCCTTTAAATAATCAAAGCCTACGGTGAATAGATTTTCATCATTTACATCTATATTTGATTGTAGGGAATAGGTATTCCGTTTGGTATCGAACCGGCTAAAAAAGACACCACTTTGAAAGTTGTTGTTCTTGTGGTCATTGTGACCTGCTGAAAAGATAACATCCACACTATCACTCAGTTCAGAAGTAATATTTAAGCCGTAAGTTTGAGACAACGTATCAGCTTCATTGGGTGCAAAGGGTGGTGCTCCATCAAATTCAGTTTTGTTATCAGTTCGTAAGAATTGTGCTGATATTTTTGTATGATCAGTTAATTGATAACCCGCACTGAAAGAAGCCGATCTATTATCGTATGAGTCATCATCAGGTTCTTCGGTAAAGCATCCTGCACCAGGGAATCCACCCGGTGTTACAACAAAGGTTGAACTGCCTGTACAAGCATTATAACCATCTGTTTTCTCGCGCTTAAGGTTTACGCTGTACCAGCCCTTATCAAATCCACCACTAATTCCTGCTGATATTCCCTTGGTATTATGACTTCCAGTCTTGATGGATACCGTAGGTTTGGCAGCTTCACCTGCTTTACTTTTCTTGGTGAATATTTGAATGACACCGCCGATTGCATCAGAGCCATACAAACTTGTTCTAGGGCCACGTACAATTTCAATTCGTTCAACTAGTTCAAGTGGGATGATAGATAGCGGGGCAGCGCCATCGGTAGCCGTATTAATTTTAATACCATCAATAATAACTAGAACATGGTCAGAATTCGTTCCGCGTAAAAATAAAGAAGTTTTCTTGCCAGCTCCGCCGTTATTGACTAAATGAAAGCCAGCTCTTGCACGTAATAATTCTTGTAAGCTCGTTGCTTGTTGTTTTTTGATGTCATCTTGAGTCAACACCGTCACAGATGCTAGTGCATCATCAACGGTTTGCGCAGTACGCGTTGCTGTAACAATAACTTCTTCTAGTTCTGTGGTTGTGTCCTCAGCAAAGACAAAAGATGAGGTAAGTAATAAGGGTAAAATAGAAAAGGATGCACCAGAGATTCTGGTACGTTTGAAAGTACTCATTGATATAACTCCTGAAACCACGCCCGCCGCGCAGTGTAATAAAGTATGCAAAAATTAATTGCAGTAAGAAATGTTGTTAGATGATTGACACTCAAGTAACAACGTGAGCTTCAGGCCGGTATCCGGACTTGTGAGGTATCTTTACATCAACTGCACCTTCCCATGTTCGTAAACACAGTGGTTTTTTGCAGTTTTAACTCACTTACCGTTGCGGGGGCAGTGCTGGAATTGCAATTCAGTGATGATTGATTGCGCACCAGCTTCCCGTTTAACGTGCACCACATTAGTAGTGGCTTATGCACCTGAAGCGCAGAGGAAAGTACGTGATTCCCGACGTAGAGTCAATAGAGAATTTTTGTTGTGTATTGCTGTAGAAGGCGGTGCGATTATTAAATAGCCAAATAGCCAAATAGCCAAATAGCCAAATAGCCAAATAGCCAAATAGCCAAATAGCCATCAGCTATCATCTAACTCTTCCCATCGAGTATAGTGCTGAGCAAGCTCTGCTTCATATTTTGCTAACTTATCTTGAGTCGCGGTAATGGTGTTTTGCGTTTGCTTATAAAAATCAGCCAGTCCCATTTCTGCATGGAGTGCTTCGATAGTGGTTTCCAAATCTTCGATAGCTTGTGGTAGCTTCTCAAGTTCGAGTCGTTCCTTATAGGTTAGCTTCTTCTCTTGGGTTTGTTTTGCAGGTTGTTTATCTTTGGCCTTAGTCTTAGTAACTTCTTGGTTTGAGGAAGCTTTAGATGGATTAGATAAGGTAGGGGTTTTGCTATCTCTAGTGCTTCTTTGTTTCATCCAGTCGTCATAGCCACCGACGTATTCTTCCAGATGTCCGTTGCCTTCAAATGCGATGGTGCTGGTTACGATATGATTAACAAAGCTTCTATCGTGAGAAACTAGTAATAATGTCCCTGTGTAATCAAGCAATAGCTCTTCGAGTAATTCCAATGTTTCGATGTCGAGATCATTAGTCGGCTCGTCCATGACCAAAACATTAGTAGGGCGGGTGAATAGTTTGGCGAGTAGCAGCCTGTTTCTTTCGCCACCTGATAGTGTTTTGACGGGGGAGTGAATTCTATCGGGTGTAAACAAGAAGTCTTGCAAATAGCTAATGACGTGTTTAGTTTGACCGTTAATCTCAATATTATCACTGCCTTCAGCAAGGTTGTCACGTACGGTCTTCTCTAAATCGAGTTGGTCACGTAACTGATCAAAGTAGGCTAATTCGATGTTAGTACCTAGCTTGACCGATCCTGTTGAAGGTTCTAACTTACCTAATAATATTTTCAGTAGTGTGGTTTTTCCCACACCGTTAGGGCCAAGTAGCGCGACTTTATCACCCCGTTGAATGGTGGTTGAGAAGCTTTTAAGGATTTCGTTATCATCGTAGCTAAAGCTGATGTCTTTTGCTTCTACTACTAGCTTTCCAGACTTCTTATTAGTGTCCATGCTGATATTGACATTGCCTTGCTGATTGCGACGCTGCGCTCTTTCTCGACGCATTTTTTCTAAAGCGCGCACTCTGCCTTCATTACGGGTACGTCGTGCCTTAATGCCTTTGCGAATCCAGACTTCTTCTTGAGCTAGCTTTTTATCAAAGCGGGCGTTTTCAGCATCTTCCGCTTCTAGCATTTCTTCTTTGCGTGCCAAGAAGCTATCGTAGTTGCCAGGAAAGCTAATCAACCTGCCACGATCAAGTTCTATAATGCGTGTCGCCATATTTCTAAGGAAGGTTCTATCATGGGTAATAAAAACGATACTGCCTTTAAAGCCTTTTAGAAAATCTTCAAGCCATTGGATAGAGGCAATATCCAAGTGGTTAGTTGGCTCATCGAGTAATAAAATATCGGGTTGTAGTAACAAGGCTTTTGCTAAAAGCACACGACGTTTAAGACCCCCTGACAGGGATGAAAATAATTCATCAGCAGGTAAGGAGAGTTTGGAGATAATAGTTTCAACTTGCTGATTTAACTCCCAGCCGTTATTCACTTCAAGCTGTTGTTGGACTTTAGCGAGTTTGTCCATCCAGACTTCATCATGCGTTTCACTATGGCTGAGATCGTGATATTCACTTAATAATTTACCCACTTCAGGCAAACCGCTGGCGACCACATTAAACACGCTATCGTCAATCCCTTCAGGCACCTCTTGTTCTAGCTTAGTGACGGTGATGCCGCCTTTTACAACACGCTCGCCCAAGTCGGTGGGTAGTTGTCCTTGAATGACTTTGAGTAGGGTAGATTTACCTGCTCCATTGCGACCGATTAAACACACCCGTTCGCGGGGTTCAATAATGAGATCAAGTTTGTCGAGTAAGGGTAAACCCCCGAAGCTGAGTTGAATATCTTGTAGTCGTAAAAGTGCCATTAGATTGAACGCTGTTATAAAGTTGGGCGGATTATATAGCGCTAACAGATGGGATGATATCAATAGTTGTAAAAGTATATTTAGTAAAACTGCGCCCTTTGATTCTGCTCAGGGTGCTACTCTGTAGCCTGAGCGGAGTCGAAGGTGTAGAACTTTTGCAACAATTAATAGTTTGTTTTTAGTGATTTATTCGGGTTTAAGGCTGATCAGGTTTAAGACTAAATAGCTATCGCTTGCGGCTTACCACGTCTAATCCAGGCTTTCACCGTGCCTAGCGGAACGCCTAGTTTTTTCGATAGTTCTTGATGAGTATGCCCATAATAGCTTGAAAGCATTATGCATTCACGTTGCAGTGGCTTCAGGTCTTTTAAAGAATCTAAACGTTGTTTTACTTCATTGCCTAATGCAGCAACGCTTTCAGGCATCATTGAGGAAGAAGCAAGTGTGGATAGGTCATACTCATCTACTATGCTTTGCTGTGGCCTGCTTTTACGAGCGCGTAACTTGTCTAACGCAGTATTGCGAGTAATCGTGTACATCCACGTTAATGAGCTGCTCTTACTTGCATCGAAGGAGCTCGCTTTTTGCCATATCTTTAAATAAGTTTCTTGAAGACATTCTTCGGCTAGATGTTTCTTGTCTAACAGTCGGAGTGCTAAGGAATAAAGGATGGGTGATGTCTCATCATAAAGTTTCTTAAAAGCTTGTTGGTCATTGTTAGCGCTTTGTTTAAGAAGTTCTACGTGATCAGTATTCATGATTGTGCTCTCTTTATTATTGATGAGGCTACTTTATCGACTGATCAAAAATAGTTCATAAACATTTTATAAACTTTTAGATAAATTGTTAAAAAGTTAGTTTATACAATGTTTACATTTGCGTGACATTTTGGTGATCTTTGTTAGCCATACTTAGCTCTCTATAAACCATTAGGAGCAGAAAATGATTAAAAAAATAATGTTAAGTTGTAGTGCTTTAGTAATAGCAGCAACGACTTCCTCAGTACAGGCGCAGCAACTTTCAGTAAGTGTAGAAAATTTAACCAATGGTATGAACTTTACAGGATTATTAATCAGTGCGCATGATGATGCGACTCATTTATTCCAGACAGGAGAAGCCGCTAGTGCAGAATTACAAGCAATGGCTGAAGGCGGTGCACTCCCAGGTCTGGTTGCGTTATTGGGTAGTGCTAATAATGCAGTTGACCCTGTTGGTGGATTGCTTGGACCCGGACTCAAATCTCCCGCAGCGGCTATTGATACAGGAACTTCTAATAATAAATATCTCTCAGTGGTAGCGATGATGTTGCCTACTAATGACGGATTCATCGGTTTAGATGGTTGGGAAATACCGACAACATCAGGTACATATACGATCTACCTAAACGGTTATGATGCGGGTACAGAAGCTAATGATGAGATCATCAATGGCGGAGGAATGCCTAATACACCAGGTATCCCAGCGGCACCAAGTGGCCCAACGGGAACAGGGGCATCGGGTGTTGCGGGAGCTGATGAGAATCAAACCATACACATTCATCGAGGCAATTTAGGTGATACTGATGCAACAGGTGGTAAGAGTGATGTAGACAGTAGGGTACATCGTTGGCTGAACCCTGTTGCTCGTGTCACAGTAACGGTTCAATAGGAGGCTGTGATGAAAACTCATTATAAAATAATAAGCTATAGTGCTGTGCTATCTAGCCTACTGATACTATCAGGTTGTCATAGCAATGATAATGTAAGCAGCGGTGGTAATACCAACGATAACAAACGCTCTTATACGGTTTCGGTAAGTAATTTAACTGGGAACCAACCGCTTTCGCCTGTTGGTTTAGTCTTGGATAAGGAGGGTTTTAAAGCCTGGATGACGGGGCAAACGGCAAATGAAGCATTAGAGCAATTAGCTGAAGGTGGCGATGCATCGGCATTAGTATCACAAGCTAGTGCATTGGCTTCAAATCTAGCTACTACAACAGGAACGGGAGCCATTGCCTCGGGTATGAGTCAGCAGTTTACGTTGTCTGCAACGGATGCTAGTAGTGCAAAGCTAACGGTATTTAGTATGTTAATCAATACCAATGATGCGTTTACAGGCGTCAATGCTGTTTCGCTTGATGCATTAATGGTTGATCAAGAATTGGTGCTTGATGTACCTGCTTATGATGCTGGCACAGAGCTGAATTCGGAAGAAGCAGGGACAATGCCAGGCCCAGCAGATGGCGGAGAAGGTTTTAACGCTGCAAGAGATGATCTGTTAGATAAAGTAACTATTCACCAAGGCGTGATTTCACAAGATGATGGTTTGGCGAGTTCAACACTTGATCAGTCGCATCGTTTTGACAATCCTGTGGCTCGTGTCATTATTACTCGTACGGAATAATTTCACCCTTAATTACTACCTATCACAATTGTAGTTATAACGCTTTTATAGGGCTATCCCTGTAAAAGCGTTTTCTATTTTGGAATCTATATATGCCTCATGTCATTATCGTTGAAGACGATCAGTCTATTGCTGAAATGTTACAGTTTCATATGCAAGAGCAGGGCTACCAAGTTACTCATTTTGCGGATGGAGAAAAAGCTCGACAGTTTTTACTTCAGGATCATAAAGACAGCAATACATCCTTTGATTTGGTGGTTTTAGATATCATGCTACCCGGTTGTAATGGCCTGGATATTTGCAAGCAATTGCGGTATGAACAACCGCTTACCCCTATATTAATGCTAACTTCGTTATCAGCCGAAGCTGATAGAGTCATAGGACTTGAGCTTGGAGCGGATGATTATTTAACCAAGCCGTTTAGTATGCGCGAATGTGTGGCAAGAGTGAAAGCGTTGTTACGTCGTTCGCAAGCGGTTCTATCTATGCAGTCTGAGCAAGCTCAAGAGAAAGAAGTAGAGCAACTTCACGTCGAAGAGTTGGTTTTGGATGCAGGCAGTCGTACCGTGTTGTTTGATCACAAATCGGTAGATTTGACCGCAAGAGAGTTCGATTTATTGTTTTATTTGCTGAAAAACAAAGGCAGAGTGTTTTCACGCAATCAGTTACTAGATGCTGTTTGGGGCTACAGTCATGATGGTTATGAACATACCGTCAATACGCACATTAATCGGCTTCGAAATAAACTAGTTCGAACGGAAGGTAAAGCTGATTTTATTCAAACCGTATGGGGAGTGGGTTATAAGTTTTTAGATGAAGAGTCCTCAACGAGTAAAGAGCCATCAGCAGGTAAAGAGTCCTCAACGGGTAAAGAGCAATCAGCAGGTAAAATGCCATCAACAAGTAAAAAGCCTTCAACGGATAACACTGACTCTGGAAAAAGCTCATGATTCAAAGCCTATACAGACGCTTAGCATTGATACTACTAGTGATGTTTATCATTCTAGGTGCTTTTCTTTTTTGGTTTTACGAAAACTCTAATCAGTCGCTACAACGCGAGACTTCGCAAAAAATACACCTTCATCTCGCCGAATATTTAGTGCAAGAAATCACCTTATTTAGTGATGGTGAATTAGATCATGACAGTGTTAAGGACGCTTTCAGCAACGTGATGCGTTTAGACCCAGGTACAGAACTGTACGTGATCGATAAACAAGGTCACGTAATGGCTTATGATGCGCCCCCTGAGAAAATAATCCGTAAAAAGATAGACCTAGCACCTATTTTAACCTTTATTGAGAGTAAAGAAAGTCTGCCTATTTTAGGAGATGATCCTCGCTCAGATAAGCAAAAGATATTTTCAGCTGCGCCCATTTACGATGCTGATGAAAACCTTCTGTCATACTTATATATCATCATAAAAGGCGAAGTTTACGATGATGTTGCAACGGCATTACAGGCGAATAAAACGTGGTGGATTAGTCTGGGGATGATGGGGGCGGGGATGATTTTTTTATTGCTTACCGCGCTTTTGCTCTTTAATAAACTGACTCAACCATTAGTTAAACTAAGTCGTGAAGTCGCCAACTTCGAGCAGTCTAATTTCACCGAACTCCCCCAAGGTGCTCAGCAGTTTCTTTCAGAAAACCATGAGAAACATGATGAATTCGGTAAATTACAACACTCGTTTTATGGCATGGCGCAACACATCATTGATCAACTAGGCTATTTAAAAAAGCATGATGATTTACGTAGTGAATTTTTAGCTCATGTTTCCCATGATCTGCGTACACCCTTAGCGGGTGTGCGTGCTTATTTAGAAACATTACAACTCAAAGGTAACGACTTGAGTGATGAATCTCGACAAGATTTCATTAATAAAGCATTAGTAACCAACAACCGATTGAGCACAATGATTGATGAATTGTTCGAACTAGCGCGCTTGGAATATGGTGAGATAGAAGTCAACCCAGAAACAATCGTATTGTCTGATTTGCTGAGTGATATGTATGCGACGTTAAGTAATCTGGCGTCAAAGAAAAATATTAATCTACAAGTAAAAATGCAACATGATGATTTAACCGTTTATGCTGATGTGGCAAGGTTAGATCGTATTTTGCAGAACTTGGTGGCTAATGCGATTCAGTACACTCCTGAAAAGGGCGAAGTTGTGGTTGAGGTTAGTGTTATCCGTAGTGCACTAATAACTGCACAAACAACTGATAATGGAGATGGTGCAAAACAACAGGTAAAGATTTCAGTAAAGGATACAGGGCAGGGTATAGCGGAAGAAGATTTGCCGTATATTTTTGAGCCTTATTTCCGCTCCGAATCAGGACGACGCGTTAATCAAGAAGGTAAGGGTCTTGGGCTTGCTATTACTGCTCGCCTGCTGGAGTTACATGGTAGTCAGTTAATCGTTAATAGTCATGAAAATAAAGGTACGGAATTTAGTTTTGTGTTGAATTCAAATTAATGCAAAAATAGTCAATATTTATGCTTGACATGATATGAGGTTTGCACCAAAATGCGCCTCTCTTGGCACGGGGCCATAGCTCAGCTGGGAGAGCGCTACAGTGGCACTGTAGAGGTCGTCGGTTCGATCCCGTCTGGCTCCACCAGTCAATTTCTCTTTAGAGAGTTGAAGGAAGAGATTATGGCTTTGTTTGGACGTATCTTACTTATAGTAGGTTTAGTCATATCAAGCGTTTCGCTAGTATTAGGATTCGGCTTTATGTTTAACGACTATGATGAGTTAGCTAAGTTTTTTTTGATGGCAATTCCTTTTGGATTTGTTATGCTATTTACAGGTGTTTCGACAGTAGTTATGTTTTCACCTAGAGAAATAGAAAACGTTGGAAAAAACATCGATAGAAATATTGATAAAAGTGTTGAGAATAGTAGCAAGAGTAATAACAAAAGTAGAAATGATCTTTTTGACGAATTTAAAGAGAAATAATCTTTAAAAACAGATAATAGATTAGCAGTAAAAGTACTATAAAATGTGTGTAGCACATAAATAGTACAATAGTGAAGTAAAGTCAGCGTCCCCATCGTCTAGCGGTTAGGACATTGCCCTTTCACGGCAGTAACCGGGGTTCAAGTCCCCGTGGGGACGCCATTTTACATTCATTATATACATTTAAAAGTAGTCAACATGTAGTGCTAGTTCTTAGTACTTCAATTAGCACTCCAATCGAAAAGAAATATTAACATCATTATATAAGTCCCCATCGTCTAGTGGCCTAGGACATTGCCCTTTCACGGCAGTAACCGGGGTTCGAACCCCCGTGGGGACGCCATTCGTCACCTTTCCAAAAATAACTGATACAGCGCATCCTATGCGATTATTCTCACGTATTTTTAAATATGTCGTGATTAACTAAGCTATAGTTAATACTTACCTATAGTCGCAATGAATAACCTACGCAAACCTATAATAACCACAACCAACTCGCATATCGGGGTGAACCTATGACTAAGCATACCGTCACACTAACTGATAATAAAACGGGTGAAAGTATCGAGCTTGACGTACTACACCCAACCCAAGGCCCCAATGCCATCGACGTGACACAGCTCTATAAAAAGACAGGCATGTTTACCTATGACCCAGGTTTTATGTCAACTGCTAGTTGCTGGAGTGATATTACCTATTTAGATGGTGGAAAGGGATTGTTGGAATACAGAGGCTACTCCATTCAACAATTAGCAGAGCAGGGAAGCTTTATGGAAACTTGCTACCTGTTATTAAACGGCGAACTACCAAACCAAACTGAGTTTGATGAGTTTACACATCGTGTGGTGCATCACACCATGCTACACGAGCAAATTAAGCGTTTTTACTCAGGTTTTCGACGAGATGCTCATCCCATGGCAACAATGGTCGGGGTAGTGGGAGCATTATCTGCATTTTATCATGAGTATATGGAAATTCATGATGAGAAGAATCGTTATGAAACCGCTGTATTACTTATTGCCAAAATGCCAACCATTGCGGCGTGGAGCTATCGCTATGCTAATGGACTGCCTTTTGTTTATCCTGATAATAAACTCAGCTACCCAGACAACTTTTTGCATATGATGTTTTCTCTTCCCTCTGAGGAGTATCTTGCTGACCCCAGAATGTCCCGAGCTCTTGAAGTTATCCTCATTACCCATGCGGATCACGAACAAAATGCATCAACTTCAACGGTACGCCTGGCAGGAAGCTCTGAAGTTAACCCTTTTGCAGCCATCTCTGCGGGAATCGCCTCATTATGGGGGCCTGCACATGGGGGGGCCAATGAAGCCGTTGTGCGTATGTTGATGGAAATAAGAGACTCCGAAAAACCGGTGCAGCACTTTGTGGATAAAGCTAAAGATAAAACTCAGAGCTTCAGGTTAATGGGTTTTGGGCATCGGGTGTATAAAAACTATGATCCTCGTGCGACCATTATTAAAGAACTTTGCCATAAAATCTTAAACGAAAGCGAAGTGGCGGAAGAACATAGAGATCTTTTAGATATCGCCATGAAGTTAGAGTCAGTCGCTTTGGAAGATGAGTACTTTGTAAGTAGAAAGCTGTACCCTAATGTTGATTTCTACTCAGGCATTATCTTTTTGAGCATGGGAATACCGCTAAATATGTTTACCGTCATGTTTGCCATGGCAAGAACCATTGGTTGGATATCCCATTGGCATGAAATGATGGGTGACGATAAAACACGAATTGCCAGACCAAGGCAATTATATACGGGTGAGACTAGCCGTGATTATCCTCCTATGGATAAGCGCTAGTGGCTAAAATGCTGTGTGTAGTTGATATGTACCACTACTTCATAGCATCAATAATCCCTCCACCCAGACATACGTTGCCATCATAAAAAACAATAGACTGGCCAGGTGTAATAGCACGTTGTTGTTGATCGAAAACAACATGGCAATGATCGCTATCAATCAGCGTAACACTACAGGCTTGATCACCTTGGCGATAGCGTATTTTAGCCTTACAGACAAAGCTATCCCTCGATGACACGGGTGCATTATCGCTTACCCATTCAAGTTGCGAAGCCCAAAGTTCTGTTTTAAGCAGAAGAGGGTGGTTGTGCCCTTGCCCCGCAATAAGCTGGTTTTTCTCAAGATCTTTACCTACCACAAACCAAGGGTCATCATTAAAGTTTTTCAACCCACCAATACCTAACCCTTGGCGCTGTCCTAATGTGTAATACATAAGGCCACTGTGCTGCCCGATAACCTCACCCTTTGGGGTCACGATTTTGCCGGGTTGAGCGGGCAGGAATTGTTGTAAAAAGTCTTTGAACTTCCTTTCACCGATAAAGCAAATTCCTGTGCTGTCTTTCTTTTTAGCAGTGGTGAAACCTGCTTTTTCTGCTAATGCTCGTACCTTAGGTTTCTCAAGTTCACCTACAGGAAAGAGCGTTTTACTTAGTTGTAGTTGACCCAATGTATATAAGAAATAGGTTTGATCTTTATTATCATCAACTCCCTTTAACATACTAATTTCATGATTATTAGTGCCTATGCGTGCATAATGTCCAGTAGCAATATAATCAGCGCCAAGATCAATAGCATAGTTAAGGAAAGCTTTAAACTTAATCTCCTTGTTACACATAATATCGGGGTTAGGCGTACGCCCAGATTTGTATTCTTCAAGAAAGTATTCGAATACTCTGTCCCAGTATTCAGCAGAGAAATTAACGGTGTGTAATTTGATGCCGAGTTGGTCGCACACAGATTGTGCATCAGCAAGATCGACTTCCGCCGAACAATACTCGGAGGTATCATCTTCCTCCCAGTTTTTCATAAACAAGCCTTCTACTTGATAGCCTTGTTCAAGCAAAAGTAGAGCGGCTACTGAGGAATCAACCCCTCCTGAAATGCCAACGATGACACGTTGTTCTGATCGTTTCGTTCCGTTAGCTCTGGTGTCAGTTTGTGTAGTGGCTCTATGCATGTTGGGCTGTCGGCTTGCAACGTATGGACGATATCCAGTGGATAACGTTTACCCGCGCGATATTCATCGAGAGAGCGCATAACCAGTGGGCTACGCCAAGCAAGCTTTTCTTGAGATTTAATTTCGTCATAAGTCATCCATCGAGGGGCAATGATGTCTGGATCAATGGTATAATCGGGTTCTTTATTTAACAGTTTACCCGTAAAGGTAAAGCGGATGAATATACGATTGGTGTTAGGGTTTAGCAAGTGCATAATGCCAACAATATGAGTCGGCTCAAAATGCCAGCCTGTTTCTTCAAGTGTTTCGCGACGTACTGCTTCAATAATTGTCTCGTTTGGCTCAAGATGCCCCGATGGTTGATTGATGACGTTCTGATTATCGACACACTCTTCAACCACAAGAAATTTCCCTTTTTCTTCTATCACCGCAGCAACGACTACTCTTGGTTTCCACACCATGACACTCTCCAGAATCATTTTTTTAATGTTATTATTAGCTTAGTAAAATAAAAGTATCGCCCAATACATTCAATTTTCTTAAAATATTCGCTACATAATGACACAAACCAGACTATTTTGCATTGTTGGGTATATAGTCGGTATGATTATTGACCCTGTATGACAATTAGTGAAAAACAAATGGAAAATATGATTCGCATGACAGAATACAGCCACGGAGCAGGCTGCGGTTGTAAGATATCCCCCAAGGTTTTAGATACCATTCTAAAAAGCCAACTCCCTGAATTTGTAGATGAGGCATTATTGGTTGGAAACGCCTCAAGAGATGATGCGGCTGTCTATGATCTAGGCAATGGCTCAGCGGTTATCAGTACAACCGATTTTTTCATGCCCATTGTTGATGATCCTTTTACCTTTGGGCGAATAGCGGCCACCAATGCCATCAGCGATATTTACGCCATGGGGGGAAAACCCATTATGGCGATTGCCATCTTCGGTTGGCCCTTAGACAAACTACCCGCAGAAGTAGGGCAACAAGTCATCGAAGGCGGGCGTAGTGTGTGTCAAGATGCAGGTATTAGTCTAGCGGGAGGGCATAGTATTGATGCGCCAGAACCTATCTTTGGCTTGGCAGTTACGGGTATCGTCAATACTGATCAAGTAAAACAAAACAACAAAGCTCAAACAGGAGACTTAATTTTTCTTACCAAGCCTTTAGGCATTGGCATATTAAGTACTGCACAAAAGAAAAAGAAAATAGAAGACGAACACGCGCATATCGCACCAGAGACTATGTGCCAGCTGAATAAAATAGGTACAGAATTAGCACAGCTTGAAGGTGTTACCGCTATGACCGATGTGACGGGCTTTGGATTAGGCGGGCATTTAAGAGAAATATGCGAAGGTAGCCAACTACAAGCTGTTATCCAGTTTGATGATTTACCACTATTACCCCATGTTGATAAATACTTGAAATTAGGATGCTCACCAGGTGGGTCACAACGAAATTTTGAAAGCTATGGAGACCACATTAGCACCATGACGTTGAGGCAACAGCAGATTGTGTGTGACCCTCAAACCAGCGGTGGTTTGTTAGTAACGGTGAAAGCAGATGGGGTGGATGAATTCCATAAAGTAACAAAGTCAGCAGGACTCAAGCTTGAAGTGATTGGAAAGATGCAAGAGCGTGTAGATGATGAACAATACGTGATCATTGCCTAAGGAATCTCTGATCAAGTCATGAGCGGTTTTCTCGAAGCTGAAATTGCCCATTTTTTGCTTAAAAATCTCCCTAATAGAGCAACTATTAGCTCTATTTTTAAGCAAAAACTGAACAATTTCATCTGTCGAGAAATTCCACCCGATTTAATCAGAGGTTCCCTAAGTGAGAATGCTCCTGAAACTCATAAGCTATCACTTAATGCATTATACCTTTTGTTAGATAAGACACTCATAGAGACCTTTGCACGAAAGATATGATGGATTAAAAAGGCTTGAATTTCCCACATTTTGTCTAAAAACTCAGCCAATAGCTCGGCTATTACCCTCCTTTTTAGACAAAATCTGAAAAATTACACTCTTTTTTCTCTCGCCATACTTTCATGCAAAGGTCTCAATAGAGTAATTATTAACTACCCTGTATACATATAACCCTGTCCGCGCCGTGTCTTAATAAAATCCTTACCCAGTATTTTGCGAAGGTGGTTTACATACACCTCAATGACGTTACTGTCTTTATCCGCGTCATTCTCATAGACATGTTCGGTTAGCTTGGTTTTAGACAGAATTTCACCTTTGTGCATGAGAAAATAACGCAATAAGCGAAACTCAATACCGGTGAGTTCTAACGTTTCGTTATCACTAACGAGACATTGCTTGTCTTCATCTAATAAGTACTCACCGATAGAAAATTGATGGCTGGTTTTAGCACTATTACGACGCAGTAATGCCTGCACTCTTACCAATAACTCTTCAAAATGGAAAGGTTTACCAAGGTAGTCATCCGCACCTGCCTTAAAGCCATCCACTCGTTCGTGCCATGCATCTCTGGCGGTAAGGATAATGACAGGAATTTCACGATTATTTTCGCGCCACGATGCCAATACATCAATGCCTGATTTTTTAGGTAAACCGAGATCGAGTACGACCATATCATAATCAATTTCGTTGCCCATATACTCAGCATCAATACCGTTATTCACGATATCAACGGCAAACCCAGCCCGTTTAAAGCTTGTTTTTAAACGTTTGCTGAGGGCCTCCTCATCTTCAACCAGTAATAAACGCATTTATTCACTCTCGTTAGTGTCCAGATTGGCTTTTTTGCGGCCTGTTACCATGGCTTTAGCAAGGTTCTCACCATGCAAGCGACTGGATACGATAACCCCCAGTACGTGCAACAGGATAAGCAGAATAGTTAGATTGGCTGAAAGCTCGTGGATTTCTTCCCAAAACTCTTCAGCGGCTTCATTCTCGCCTGACTCATGCTCTTCATGTTCGTCGTCATCAGCATTAGCGGTAGAAATTAAAGAAATAGTAACGTTGCTAGCTAATGGACCACCGCCTTCAAGTCCGTAGACTTTTAAACCTGAATAAGAAACCACGAAAAGCATCAATAATAATGCCACAATCATATAGCCTCCCGCAGGATTATGGCCGATATAATGTTTAATTTTTTGTCGCGGTTTGTGTTCGGTCAAGTTCGATTTAATCGTCTTCACATAATCGATAACGACAGAGGTTTTTTTGATAAAGTTAGTAAAAAGTGCATATTTACTACCAATAAAACCCCATATGAGTCTGCTCACAATCAAGGCTAAAATGGCATAACCTGCGTAAATATGCAGGTTGCTTTCTTCTTCACCCGTGAGATACGCGATGATAAATAAAATCACCAACGACCAATGAAATATTCTTACAAAAATATCCCAAACTTTAATAGTATTTTGTTCCATGATAGCTCTCCTTTTGTAGTAATGTACTAAATTGTTGTGCTCAATGACTATTTTTCACATTGTTCTTGATCACTGTTAATAATTGCTTTTACTTCAGTATCTAATTCAGCTACCTGAGTCACAAAAGGGTACCTCTATTAATTCATGGTTCGTTTTCCTGAGGTTAGAATCCGCCATGTTTCTGCTATAAAAGTGACCAATAGCTACGGCTATTGCTAACTTTTCTATCAAAAACCTGACAAATTCTAACTTATAGGAATTCCGACCAGAATTAATAGAGATACCCTTAACCCGTAGCCGTAATATTCGTTATTTTTGCCGCAAAAGCGCGCAAATGATTACGCGAACCGCATAACAAATTATCGTAAGTTGCGATGATATCTTGGTGCTCATCAAGTACTAAAGATTTTTGCTGATTGATATCCTGTATATCTGTTTCTTCCACTAATGCACCTACCTTTAACGCAGCTAAATCATCACCCGCGATAGCACCCGTATAAAGTTGGTCGTATAAAGCTTGCAGCTCAGGATCATTATAAGTATTGCGTAACCCTGTCGATGGGTCGTTTATTGCATAAGCTTCCAACAACACGCGGATAGCCTCAGCATGCTCTGTTTCTGCATTATCAGATATGTTTTTAAAAACAGTAAGCCGGCTACCCGTATCTTCATAAATATCCAGATATAAATCACGGGCTAGCTCTTCCTCTTCCCGCATAAAAAGTAAACCGTCAATCTCAGCAACACTGAGTACTTGTGATGTTTGTGATGAAGCGAAAGCGGTGGTTGTATCACCGCCATTGCAAGCTGTAAGTAAAGTAAGTGTAAGCGTGGACGTGATGACTAGTTTCATCAGTTTCTGCTGTGTCATTTGAATATTCCTATTCATTGAATGACACCAGAATAAAGAGCCGTTATTAAATAAAG
Organism: Thiotrichaceae bacterium; assembly: GCA_026991755.1. GTDB lineage: Bacteria > Pseudomonadota > Gammaproteobacteria > Thiotrichales > Thiotrichaceae > HyVt-477. Next base: position 25,590 of record JALXAX010000177.1, read on the forward strand.
CTTAAAAAGTTAACCCAATTAGTACCCCATGGTGCCCGAATGTGAGAGTTCTAGTGCAGCGAGTTGTTTATCTGATGAATACTACCTTCGGTTAAGGATTTTTTATTTTTTAAGATTCGCTTAAGGATCCTTTGATTAAGTCTGATCGGAATTTCTGTGAGATAGAATTTGTCAGGTTTTTGATAGAAAAGTTAGCAATAGCAATAGCAATAGCAGTAGCTATTGGTCACTTTTATAGCGAAAAACTGGCGGATTCTAGCCTCAGAAAAATGAATCATGACTTGATCAGAGGTTCCTTAATTTTAGGTTAGTAGTTTTTGCCAAATTGGCTATGCGAGCAAAGTGTAGCTATTTATTTACACATCACAGGGAGTATTTAATGAAAATTCAACAGGGTTATTCTAAAGCGAGTCCTAATTTAAAAGCAGGTTCTTCGGCCTTATCATCTAATCAGTCGCATCATTTTGGGAGAGGCAGGAAGGGAGCACAGCAACCAAGCTATGATCAAAATGTACTGTATCAACTGATTCTTCAACTAATCTTTCTTTTATTGTCACAGTTGTTAGGTAAAAAGAATGAGGGTGATGGAAATGATAATACAAATAATGATGATGCAGCGACTACACTAGATGGCAGACCTATCGACTATACCTTTTCTGAAAATGCAGCAGGTAATTTGATTGCTAATAACGCTCAGTCAGGTGAGCAGCGTTCATTTAGTGATGAAGATAATATTACCTTTAGCGGTGTTACAGACAAGAGTTATACAAGCGATGAGTTATTAGATAACAAATCCTTAACCAACCGACGCGATATCAGCATTTATGGTGATGTTGAAAACAACCGCTTGCTAGTGATGAAGCTGTCTACTATGGAGTTATTACAAGAGATTCCTGTTGATGGAATGAATGTATATAGTACGGATTACGTAACTCCTGATAAATCTATCATCACCCCGCGTGGCAGTAGTTTTGTACAAGTACTCAATCGTGATGATGAAGGCGTTTTTTCAACAGGTAAGAAAATCGACTTACCCTTTAACCCCAGAACACCTAACAGAAACAATGAAAACGGCTTACTTTTATACAGTGGTGCAGACAAACCCATGTTTGCGTTGATTGACAAAGATACTGATGAAGTTGTTGCCACAGGCGGCAGAAATGAAGTAACCCAAGGGACTTTTAGTAATTACGATAGCAAGTGGGCAACAGGTCATGCGCAATGGATCAATAGCGAACAGTTCTTGTTTTCTGATCGAGAAAATAAGGAAGTCTCACTCTATCAAGTCAGCAAACAGGGCGATAGCTGGGATGTTAATAAAACAGATACAATAACATTACCGGGTTCTGTACATACCTTCTTTGGTAAACAAACGTCTAAAGATGGAAGTGCAACCACTATTTTAGTTCCAGGCGAGGGTAATAACAGTGTCGAAAATACCGATGCAAACCTCTATCGACTAAAAATTGAAGATGGTAAATTATCACTTGATGATCAGATAAACGTAGCAGGTGGATTGCATCATCCTGGTGTTCACCCCAGCGCTAATGTTATTTATGCACCGACCTCCAATGGTGAAGTGCAAATTATTGATCGCGAGTCTATGGACCTTATAAGTACCGTCGAAGCAGGTAAAGGAGCAGGGCATGTGGTGTTTATACCTGAAAGAAACTTAGCGCTTATCGTTAATCATGAAGATACCTTTATGACAGCCATTGATATGCGAACGCATGAAAAAATCAAAGACTTTGAAGTAGCTATTGATGATCCCAATCATAGCTCTTCACTTCAAGCGCATACAGGGCGTGTGAGTGCTGATAAAAAATATTTCTATAACTTTGGCAGTGATAGTGGCACCTTCTTTAGGGTTGATCTAGATACCCTGGAAGTCGATAAGACAGTCTATACAGGCGGTGTGCCTAAGCAGGCTAGCCAACCCGGTGAACTGGGTGCGGATTATTAGTCTTTAAGTTAGGGTGCCTGTGTATACATTTCGATTGAGCAGTGCCGCTTAATCGAAGTATGCACAGGTAGGGTTTTTCATACTATTGAATGTCACGGGTTGGGTTAGGGCTCTTCAATGCTATTAATCGTTGCATAAGTTTTTACATACAAGCACCGCCTTCGACTCCGCTCAGGCTACAGAGTAGCACCCTGAGCGCAGTCGAAGGGCGCGGTTTTACTGAATATACTTTTGCAACTATTAATATCTGGAAGTGAGACTTTAGAGCTTGTGAAAGTATTCATATGTAGAAGGGTGTGCCGACGGAGGAGGCGCACCGTTTATCATGCACTTATGGTGCGCTTCGTACCTCAGCACACCCTACAAACAGCATTTTTTAATGCTTGCACAGCCTCTTTAGTCTCGCCAATGTATCTTCGTAGCCCAGTACTGGCGGGACTGAAGTCCTACTTCCAAGTATATTTACCCCTAATATTAATCGTTGCATAAGTCTTTACATACAAGCACCGCCTTCGACTCCGCTCAGGCTCCAGAGTAGCACCCTGAGCGGAGTCGAAGGGTGCGGTTTTTACTGAACATACTTTTGCAACTATTAATAAGTTAACAATCATTAGCATTGAACAGCCCTGCGGGTTGGGTAGGTCGGGTAAGGAACGCTACCCGATAAAATGTTGAATGATATTTCATTTCAAATCATTCGCTTTGAATCAAGTCTGCGGCTCTTTAACGATCATAAGCCTATTTTTTAATTTTCATTTAATACAGTCTCGTTATACTTTCGCCCATCTTAATTAGACATTAGGGCACCTCTATTAATTCATGGTTCGTTTTGCTGAGATTAGAATCTGCTGAAGCTTCTAAGTTTTGCTAAAGCTCAGCCAAGTCACAGCAACTCCGACCAAAATTAATAGAGTTACCCATTAATCCAGATATAGGGAAAGTTATGAAAAATGTAAAAGTACTTTGGGTCATTATTATCTTACTATTGGTTCTCTCAGCTACGTTGATCAATAAGTTTGTGAGTGGGAGTGTTGAACCTTCTGAGGATGGCAGAACATCTGTCGTGCTAACAAAAGATGAGCGCAATCTAGTTTTAAATGAGATGCGTGCATTCTTAGTGAGTGTGCAAGGTGTAAGCCAGGCTATTACTAATGATGATATGGAAACAGTAGCAGAGTTAGCGCATAAGGCGGGTATGGTTGCCGAAGAGGGCACTCCTGGTTCTTTATTGCAAAAGATACCTCTGGGGATGAAGCAATTAGGTTTTGGTACGCGTAAGAAATTTGATGAAATTTCAGAAACGGCATCAACGCTTAAAGATGCGGATTTGGCGAGAACACAGTTAGATGCATTAATGAATAATTGTATTGCTTGTCATGCTATTTATCGTTTGCCCGAGCCTCAGTAATAAATTCTATTTCACATAAATGCAGGTTTTATGACTCCATCGGACAAATAAACCCTGATTTATGTGATTTCAATCAGCCAAGTTAGACCGAGTATAAATAATAGTTACGTCTCTAAAGTAAAACAGGTAAAAATGTACTACGGTTTAGTAAGGTGGATGTGTCTAGCTATTTGCAATCTGTAATTGTGAATAGTGGTACTCAAACCATTTCATCTACAACAAAACCAATCATTTCACTTTTTGAGCCTTGCGTAGAAGGTATAACAAACCTTGTTCTATTTGTTAACCTTGTATGTGAGTCTCCTTGAGGAGTCTCTGATTAAGTCCAGCTTAAATAATTAGACTTGTTTTAGAGTTTCCTTTTAACCAACTAGAGGATTGTTTATGTATATGGGTCTCGCTATCGCAATTGGCTGTTCTTTGCTAGCACTTGCTTACGGTTTCTACACTATTAAATGGGTACTTGATAAACCTGATGGTACGGATGAGATGCGAGAAATCGCTAAATCTATCCAAGAGGGTTCTTCCGCTTATTTCAAACGACAATATACGGCTATAGGCATAGTAGGCGTTATTCTTTTTGTCGCATTATGGCTGGTATTAGGTGGTCTAACAGCGGTGGGTTTTCTTATCGGAGCAGTCTTTTCTGGGCTGGCTGGCTTTATCGGCATGTATGTGGCGGTTCGAGCCAATGTGCGTACTACAGAAGCGGCTAAAGGCGGTTTAAATGAAGCTATGCAGGTTGCTTTTAAAGGCGGTGCAATTACAGGAATGCTGGTCGTTGGGCTAGGTTTACTGGGTGTTACCATCTTTTTAATCTTATTGGCTTGGTTGCGACCAGAAAATGGTGCGCCAGATTTGGCGCCATTGATTGGACTAGCTTTTGGTGGATCATTAATCTCCATCTTTGCACGATTAGGAGGCGGCATTTTTACCAAAGGAGCTGACGTAGGCGCAGACTTGGTGGGTAAGGTCGAAGTAGGTATCCCAGAGGATGATCCACGTAATCCAGCGGTTATTGCCGATAACGTAGGTGATAATGTCGGTGACTGTGCAGGTATGGCGGCTGATTTATTCGAAACCTATGCGGTTACCATTATCGCTACCCTGATGCTAGCAGCTTTAACATTTGGTGTGGGTAGTAATGCTGTTATTTATCCTTTAGTGCTTGGTGCCGTTTCAATTGTTGCATCAATTGTAGGGACGTTTTTTGTCTCTGTAGGCGATGATGGCAAAGTCATGAAAGGTTTGTATCGTGGGCTTATCGTATCGGGTGTGCTAGCGGCGTTGTTCTTTTACCCCGTGACGGCTTGGTTAATGAACGGCGTGAGTAGCTTGGAAGGTATTGTCTATTCGACGAGTTCCATCTATTTGTCAGCGGTGGTTGGCTTGGTCGTGACAGCGTTATTGGTTGTGGTTACTGACTATTACACTTCAACGGAGTTCAAGCCTGTAAAGCATCTGGCAGAATCTTCTACCACAGGCCATGGAACTAATGTGATAGCGGGTCTTGCTATCTCTATGAAGTCAACAGCAGCTCCCGTTATCGTCATCTGTTTTGGTATTTATTTCGCTCATGAATTAGCAGGTTTGTTCGGTATTGCCATTGCGGCAACAGGAATGCTTTCCATGACAGGGATAGTTGTAGCGATGGATGCCTTTGGCCCCGTTACGGATAACGCGGGTGGAATTGCTGAAATGGCAAATTTACCTGAAGAAATCAGAACAAGAACCGATGCGTTGGATGCGGTAGGTAATACCACTAAAGCGGTTACAAAAGGCTATGCGATTGGCTCAGCCGCGCTTGCCGCACTAGTGTTGTTCGCTGACTTTACCCACGGTTTGGATGCGTTGCAAAAAGGAGGTGTCTTCACCTTTGATCTGTCTAATCACATGGTCATCATTGGTTTATTTATTGGCGGTATGATTCCCTTCTTATTTGCTGCAATGGCGATGGAAGCAGTAGGTCGTGCAGCGAGTGCTGTGGTGATAGAAGTGCGTCGTCAGTTTAAAGAGATGCCAGGTATTATGGACTATACACAGAGACCTGATTATTCCAAAGCGGTTGATCTACTGACTAAATCTGCGATAAAAGAGATGGTTATTCCTTCTTTATTGCCTGTGTTGATCCCTATCGTTGTGGGCTTGTTACTAGGTGCTCAAGCACTGGGTGGCTTGTTAATCGGTACGATTGTAACAGGTTTATTCTTGGCTATATCAATGACAACAGGTGGTGGCGCTTGGGATAATGCGAAGAAGTATATTGAAGATGGTCACTTCGGTGGAAAAGGCTCTGAGGCGCATAAAGCCGCAGTGACAGGTGACACCGTTGGCGACCCCTACAAAGATACTGCAGGCCCTGCTATTAACCCATTGATTAAGATTATCAATATTGTAGCGCTGTTGATTATTCCGCTTCTACCTTTGGCTGCTTGATAGCCGATTACTCCCTCTCTAGGAGGCTGTGAAAGTATTCATATGTAGGGTGTGCTGACGGAGGAAGCGCACCGTTTATCATGCACCTATTATGGTGCGCTTCGTGCCTCAGCACACCCTACAAACAGCATTTTTCAATACTTTCAAGTCTCTAAGGGGAGGGAACTAATAATCTACCTGATTAGCCATTATGTCAGTGTCTTTAAATATTTCAGCTTAGAAAAATCAAGGAAGCTGTACTTTCTGTGGAGCTTCCCAACCTTCTTTTCTATGTTCTGCTACAACCGTAGTATAAACACCACCACGCACATTAAACTCAGCCGTCAAACGCATAAAGCGAGGCTTAGTAGCCTTCACCAAGTCGGCTAATATCTCATTAGTAACCGCTTCATGAAAACTCCCTTCATCTCTGAATGACCAGATATATAGCTTGTAGGCTTTTAGCTCTACACATAGCTCATCAGGTACATACTCCAAACGCAACTCGGCAAAATCAGGCTGGCCTGTTTTTGGGCATAGACAAGTAAATTCGGGCGTTGAAATACGAATGGTATAATCCACGTCCGTTTGTGGATTAGGAAAAGTCTCCAATTCTTTTGAAGGTAATGTGCTCATTAAGTGAATCCTTTAGGTTACAATTACGCGCATTGTATCGCATTTTAACTTGCCCCATAATAGCCACTTTTATATTATTAGAGACCTTTGCATGAAAGGATGGCGAGAGAGAAATGAGCGTAATTTCATCTATTTCTGCTAAAAAAGAGGGTAATAGCCGAGCTATTGGCCGAATTTTTAGCAGAAATAGAGGGAATTCAAGCCATTTATATCCGCCATATCTTTCGTGCAAAGGTCTCTATTAGCAACCCTAAATAGGAAACACCCCATCTAGTGCGCCTCAGCAAAATCAAACTTGCAGGATTCAAATCCTTCGTTGACCCCACCACGATAGACCTACGCAGTAATCTGACAGGCATTGTTGGGCCTAATGGTTGTGGAAAATCTAATACGATTGATGCGGTACGTTGGGTGATGGGCGAAAGCAGTGCCAAGCACTTGCGTGGTAGCTCGATGGAAGATGTCATCTTTAATGGCTCGGCTGCACGTAAACCTGTAGGTCAGGCCTCGGTAGAGCTGATTTTTGATAACAGCGATGCCTCTTTAGGAGGGGAGTATGCCAAATTCACTGAAATTGCGATTAAACGTCAGGTAACGCGTGAAGGTTCCTCCAAATATTTTCTTAATGGTTCGAAATGTAGAAGACGCGATATAACCGATATCTTTCTAGGCACAGGTTTAGGGCCAAGAAGCTACGCCATTATCGAACAGGGCATGATCTCACGTTTAATTGATGCCAAGCCTGAAGAATTACGTGTTTATCTGGAAGAGGCTGCGGGTATTTCTAAATACCGTCAACGTCGTCGTGAGACTGAAAATCGTATGCGACATACGCGTGAAAACCTGGATAGGTTGAGTGACTTACGTGAAGAAATAGATAAACACCTCAAACAGTTAAAACGCCAAGCCAATGCAGCGGTGCGTTACAAAGACTATAAAGAATCTGAGCGCTTGTATGAGGCGGAGCTGCTTATCCTGCGGTTACAGGACATTCGCAAGAGTGTAGAGCAACAAGAAGCCGAATTAGGTCAACAAAGTATTTTGCAGCAAGAGAAAATTGCTCATTTGCGTGAAGCTGAAACCTCCATTGAAGAGCAACGCAGTCAACACACAGAAGCGAATGATAAGCAAAACAAGATTCAAGGTGAGTTCTATAAACTAGGAGCTGAGATTTCTCGCATAGAACAAACGATTAAGCATCAGCAAGAAGCGCAAGCACGTTTTGATCAGCAGTTTACGCATATCGAACAAGAGCTGGAAACTAGCCAAAAGCATTTGTCTGAAGATCAGGCAACTGCAAACTTTAGCCGTGGTGAAATCGAAACCAATCAACAGCTATTAGAAGAGCTGTCGGAAACCTTGGAAGAGAAGAAAATGTTATTCGAGGAGGCAGACTTTGCCTTATCTGAATGGCAAGAAAAGAATACTGCGCTACAGCAAGCGATTGCAGAACCCACTCAGCAAGCTCAAATAGAACGTGCCAAGATGGAGCAGATTGAACGACAAATTCAGCAGAATAAACAGCGCTTGGAACGTTTGGCTAGTGTTGATCAAGCGACTGATATTGATCATTTGCTAACTTCGATAGAAACTCATAAGACCGATTTGTTAATGGTCAAAACAGATTACAGTGCTGCAGAAAGCTCACTAGAGAATGCTAATAAAACGGCTGAAACGCTGGAGCTTGAAATTAGAGAGCTACAGTCATCGCAAAATACATTGCGCTCTGAACAGCAATCACTAACAGGTCGCTTGTCATCTCTCAAAGCTTTACAGCAAGCCGCACTAGGCAAAGATAAACAAAAGGCGAATCATTGGTTAAAACAGAAAGGTTTAGATAAGAACACACGATTAGCCGAGTCTATACACATTGAAAGTGGTTGGGAAAAGGCATTAGAAACCGTGTTGGGTACTGATATTGAGTCTATTGAAATAGCTGATATAGATTCGCTGGGTAGTTTGATAACTGATTTACCTTCGGGTGTTTCGATGTCTTTCTTTAGTACAGGTGATAGCCGTCATGCTAACCCTCATGATGATTCAACCTTGCTACTTAGCAAAGTCACTAAGCCCTCTGAAAGTGTCAGTCAGTTATTAGCAGGTATTTACTATGCGGATGATGTAACACAGGCGTTAAAGGCAAGAAACAGTCTGGCTAATAACGAATCCATTATTTGTAAGGATGGTGTTTGGCTGGGTAAAAACTGGCTGCGTGCATTATCGTCGGCGCCAAGTAGCTCAGGCAATAAAGAAGAGGGAGTCCTCAGCCGAGGTCGTGATATTAAAAGCCTAACTAAAGAGCTTGAAAGCATTACAGAGCAGTTGGAGCAACTAACGGAGTCGCTTGAAAACAAACAGTCACAACGTAAAGCGTTAAGCCAGCAACGAGCTGATTATCAAAACCAATATAACGAGTTACACCGCACGCAATCGCAGTTAGAAAGCACGGTTAATGCCTCGATGCAACGTATCGAACAGGCTCGCTTGCAGCAACAACAAAGTGTCAGTGAAAAAGAAGAAACTCAAGCGTTAATAGAAACGCTTGAGCAAGAACACATCGCTGCGACGGAAAGCAGAAACAAAGCCGTAACGTTGGTAGAGTCGTTATCTGCCGAAAAAGAAAGCTTGCAACAACAGCAACAAGAATACTCTGAGCGCGCTAATACAATGCGCCAGCAGATGCAAGAAAGCCAAGCACAGCAGCAACAGTTACAGCATCAAACCGAATCACTAAAACAAACACTCAACCAATCAGAGCAGAATATAGCGCGCGCTAATGAGCGGCTCGAAGCGCTTTCAATGCGCCGCGAGCAATTGCAAGAAGAAGTGCTGCAATCGCAAACACCTTCAGAAGATTTCTCTGATAAGTTGGCAACTTTGCTACAACAAAGAACCGAAAGTGAAGAACAACTCAAGCTAGCGCGTACGGAGCTACAGACGATTGATCACACCATTCGAACCTTAAACGAGGAACGTATCAATCACGAACATGCGGTTGAAGCAGTGCGTGGCGTGATAGAAAAGATGAAGCTGACTTGGCAAGAGTCATCAGTTCGCATGAAAACTCTGATGGAACAGTTTGATGAGACTGACTATGAACTTGAAGAGCTGGAAGCTAATCTAGCTGATGATGCCGATGTTGCGTCACATCAACGCCAGTTAGAAGCTATCAAAGGAAAAATCCAACGATTAGGAGCGATTAACCTTGCCGCTATCGAAGAATTTGAACAAGAGTCAGAACGTAAAGCATACCTTGATCAACAAGATAAAGACCTCACAGAAGCTTTAGAAATCCTCGAAAGTGCGATTGCTAAAATTGATAAAGATACCCGTCATTTGTTTAAAGATACGTTTGATAAGGTCAACAACCGCATTGGCGAGATGTTTCCGCGTTTGTTTGGTGGTGGTAAGTGTTTCTTAGAAATGACTGATAATGACTTGCTAACAACGGGTGTAGTCATCATGGCAAGGCCACCAGGTAAACGAATTAGCAATATTCACTTGATGTCGGGTGGTGAAAAGGCTTTAACCGCAGCGGCATTAGTGTTTGCTATATTCGAGCTAAACCCTGCACCGTTTTGTATGCTGGATGAGGTTGATGCACCTCTGGATGAAGCCAATGTGAGACGTTTTGCGGAGCTGGTTAAACATATGTCGGAGCGCATTCAGTTTATCTTTATAACACACAATAAAACAACGATGGAAGTTGCTGAAAACCTTATTGGTGTTACCATGCGTGAACTGGGTGTATCAAGAACGGTATCCGTCAATGTCGCGGACGCGGCTGAGATGTCGAAGCAGTAAAAGCCACTATAAAGCCACGATGAAAAATTAAGGGATTTGCGATAAACCATGGATCTAGTTAGCCTACTTATTACTTTTATAGGAGTTCTCGTACTTCTCGGTTTATATATTATGAGCCGTTTCTATGATGAGTCGCCTAGTAAGCAGTCATCCAAAAATATAAAAATACCCACTTATACGGATGCCAACGGCAATGAGCTTTCATCCGTAAAAGCAGACTTTCCCGCACAGGTGGCAAACCAGTCCCGCCCATTAAACAGAGTTAGGCAGGTCTCTAAGCAAGACTCAGTAAGTGCCAGTAGTGAGAGTGCAATGCCTAGTAAAAACCAGCATGTATTATTTATTGCCTCGGAAGTAGACCAGCCTTTATCAGGCAATAAAATTATTGAAGCAATGAAAGCTAACGATTTAAAATTAGGCCTGAATGATATCTACCATTTTTATGTGGATGACAAGAAGAGCCTATTCAGTATTGCCAACGGTGTAGAACCCTGGACGCTGAAAGACGAAGACCTTAAAGACAAAGCCACACCGGGCTTATCAATGATTATGCAAATGCCTACAGTGATTGATAAAGAAGAAGCAATTGATCAATTTGTTGCAGTAGGTAAGAACTTAGCAAAAGCTATTGGTGGTGAGTTACAAAATACGCAGCAGCAAATATTCCTGCAAACCGATAAAGAAGCAATGCTAGCGGGTTAAGTACGAGCTGAGTAGCCACTATTCCCGCTACTTACTTACCTTTACGTTTAGCAGAAATCTTAGTAATTCGTAACTGCTGCCCAGACACCCATGATTTTTTCAATATACGGAAAACCTCTTTTGGCATGCCTTCAGGCAAATCGACGGTACTGTGATCTTCGTTGATCACTACGCGACCAATATACTGGCTATCAATCTCGGCTTCATTAGCGATAGCGCCTACAATGTTGCCTGGTTTGACATTGTGTTGTCTGCCGACTTCTAAGCGGAAGCGCTCCATGCCTTTTGGCAATTCTTCTTGCTCCTGATCAGGTCTTGGTTTTCTATTACCACGATCCCTTTTATTTCCACGAGTATCTCCGCGTGAACGATCATTGCGATCACCGCGTCGGTTGTTTCTATCGTTCCTGTCGTTTCGGGCATTGCGCTCACGTTGTTTTCTGACAGGTTGGTCTTTTAAAAATAAGGGTGATGCGCCTTGTGCAAGCGAGACTAGTGCTGTGGCAATTTCAATAGCGGGGACGTTGTGCTCAATTTGGTACTGTTCGACAATTTCACGGTATTTATTAGTGTGTTCATCTTCTACCCCTAGCGCTGCGGTAATTTTGTCCTTAAATCGCTCAACACGAAGGGTATTGATATCGTGAGTTGAAGGCAGTTGCATGCGCTCAATGGGTTGCTTGGTTGCGCGTTCGATATTTTTTAACATACGCATTTCACGGGGCGCTACAAATAAGATAGCTTCACCTAAGCGCCCAGCGCGACCGGTACGTCCAATACGATGAATATAGGATTCTGTATCGTGAGGGATGTCATAATTGATAACGTGGCTGATGCGTTCAACATCGAGCCCTCTTGCCGCTACATCTGTAGCAATCAGGATATCTAACCTGCCTTGTTTAAGCTTATTGACGGTTTGCTCACGATGATTCTGGGCTATATCTCCGTTAAGTGCGGCGGATGCATAACCTCGTGCTTGTAGTTTATCTGCCAGTTCTAAGGTTGCGTTTTTGGTACGTACGAAGATGATGATGCCTTCAAATGGCTCAGACTCTAAAATACGCGTTAAAGCATCTAGCTTATGCATCCCGCTGACTTTCCACATACGCTGACGAATAGTCGATGCGGTCGCTGTTTTTAATTTGATGGAGATGACAACAGGGTCGTCCATAAAGCGGGTGGCAATATGCTGAATCTGCTTGGGCATGGTCGCAGAGAATAGCGCGATTTGATGCTTGTTTGGGATTTGTTCTAGTACCCATTCAACGTCATCAATAAAGCCCATGCGTAGCATTTCATCCGCTTCATCAAGTACCAGACATTGCAAGTCTTGTAACTTAAGGCTCTTACGACGCATGTGGTCCATCACCCTGCCTGGAGTACCCACTACCACTTGTACACCGCGTTTAAGTTGACGCAGTTGAACATCATAACCTTGTCCACCATAGATAGGCAGGATATGTAAGCCCTTTATGTAATGTGCATATTTCTGGAAAGCCTCAGCGACCTGAATAGCTAGTTCTCTAGTAGGGGCTAGCACCATAACTTGTGGGTTTTTATTACTAACGTCAATATTGGATAGCAAAGGAAGCGCAAATGCTGCCGTCTTACCGGTGCCTGTTTGTGCTTGTCCAAGTAGGTCTTTGCCTTCTAAAATAGGTGGGATAGTCGCAGCCTGAATAGGCGTGGGTACTTCGTAGCCCACCTCATCCAGCGCTTTTATCAAGGGGGCAGCAAGATTTAGGTCCTGAAAAGTAACTTTGTTTTTGCTTTTGTTCTTGGTCTGGATCTTTTTATCAGCACGGTCTGCTTGTGTGTTTTCTGTGGATTTTCTAGTAGGCATGGCAAGGTGTCATTAAAATAGGGGGGAACATACTCTACCAGTAATCTTAGTGCTTATCTGCTTATTTGTTTCAATAACTTTAATTTTGCAACGTTTGTGTCCTTGTTGGGATACATAGCTTGATCAGCCCGCCCCCTAATAAACCCGGAAGTGCGACTTCAGTCGCGCCAGAGACGTTTTCATCCGTTCAAAAGTCTGGGCTTGTTAAGACCGTTATGCCTAAATGGCATAACGCAGCTTAGCAAGCGCGAGCACAGGGAAGTGCGAGCAGGAAGAACAAGCCAGGGAAGGCGCTCCATAGCTACTTTCATCCCGTTCAAAAGTCCAGTCAGTTCGCACCAAGGCAACATTCGATATTGGCGATATTAAAAATAAGTTTTCATCCCGTTCAAAATCCGGTCAGTTCGCACCCCGAAAAACTAATCAAATCTATTAATCGTTGCATAAGTCTTTACATACAAGCACCGCCTTCGACTCGGCTCAGGCTACAGAGTAGCACCCTGAGCGGAGTCGAAGGGCGCGGTTTTACTGAATATACTTTTGCAACTATTAATATCCCCGTGCTTGAATTGTTTTCATCCCGTTCAAAAGTCTGGGCTTGTTAAGACCGTTATGCCTAAATGGCATAACGCAGCTTAGCAAGCGCGAGCACAGGGAAGTGCGAGCTGGAAGAACAAGCCAGGGAAGGCGCTCCATAGCTACTTTCATCCCGTTCAAAAAGGCCGGTCAGTTCGCACCTATCAACGTTGCGGATAATTGGTAAACTGGTAAAGGCGTTTTCATCCCGTTCAAAAGTCCGGTCAGTTCGCACCGCTGAGGATTAAAAAGAGTCGTGCATTTTTATGCACTGTTTTCATCCCGTTCAAAAGTCCGGTCAGTTCGCACCTAAAAGTAAGACAGTAGGTGTTACTGGGGTTCATATGTTTTCATCCCGTTCAAAAGTCCGGTCAGTTCGCACCAACAGCTTCTCTGTGCATATATCATCATATACTTTGTTTTCATCCCGTTCAAAAGTCCGGTCAGTTCGCACCTGCGAAACTTGCAAAAGACTACACAATAAGCGAGTTTTCATCCCGTTCAAAAGTCCGGTCAGTTCGCACCACAATACTACTGAGACAAGAATGCCTGATCTACGTTTGTTTTCATCCCGTTCAAAAGTCCGGTCAGTTCGCACCGAAGGCGCAGCGAGGATTCGCTTTGGTGGAATCAGTTTTCATCCCGTTCAAAAGTCCGGTCAGTTCGCACCGTGAC
>JALXAX010000178.1 GCA_026991755.1 Thiotrichaceae bacterium
TGGAAGATATAATGCTAAAAAAAGATATTTTTTCAAAAAATTACAAATTTAAGGGTATTTGAAATATATTTTTTAGTTATTCAGAGATTCCTTAAGGAATCTCTGATTAACTCTGATCGGAATTTCTGTGAGATAGAATTTGTCAGGTTTTTGATAGAAAAGTTAGCAATAGCCGTAGTTATTGGTTATTTTTATAGCGTAAATCTGGCAGATTCTAGCCTCAAAAAAACGAGTCATGACTTGATCAGAGGCTCCTTAATGACGTACACATTATAGTAAGCTTCATGGTGCGTACGTTAGCTCTATTGAACGAGCAGGCTATCAAAGAAGCTTTTACCAGCTAATGAGCAGAACACACCTGTTTGACCGTGTATAGCTGCTAATGGAACAGCAGCTTGTTGCCATGCGCCTTGAATTACAGCAAATGGTCCTGCTGGTGGTGTATCGGTTAAATCAAGGTTTGTAACTAAACCAGCAGAGATGAGTCCACCATTTGTTTCTAGAAACGCAGCCATTAAATCAGAATTTGAATGATAAACAACTGGGTCATTACCTGCACCGCACATCAGCATAGGGGCTTGAGGTGCCCAGTTGCGCAAATCAGCTTCTTTGACCCGTTTTCGTATATTCATTACTGGATCAGTTGGGTTAGTTATAGCATCCGCTAGATATGCTGTACGAAAATCATTTGACAGTAAGTGATCATCATTAAAGCCAGCTGGGTTTGCTCCAGCAGGAGGTGTGCCACTAAACAATGCCGCTGCTGGTAATCCCGCAGTAGCAAATCCGCCTATTCGAGGAAGAATATCCTCCGCAATAGAAGCATATTGCGTATCGTATACTTCTGAAGGGTCGGTATAAATATCATGAGCTTTTTCGAGCGCATTAATATACATAGGGGCAAAAATTGTAGCCCCACCATTTACAAATCCCGCCATAATCTTATCCAGAAAATCCAAAGTGGCATAAGGTCCAGAGATAGGTAAAGAAGCAGTAACGTTTTCTCCTTGAGCTTGTAAAGCTTTATGTGTTGCCATTGCAACATAGCCGCCTTGTGATACGCCTGTCACAAACAATTTGGAAGATAATTCAGCACCTATTGTACTTGCATGAGTGCGGATGTGATTAAGTGCATCGATCATTTCGGTGCTTTGCTGTACCTTATCAAGGTAAGGATGGTAGCTAAGAGTAGAATCCGCGTAGCCCGCATAGTTAGGTGCAATAACGGCATAGCCATTAGAGGCATAAACAGCCAATAAAAGCAGGGCTTCGCTTGATGCAGGGTTCGGTGCAGCAGCAGGAGAGGCTGGATCAGTGGGTGGTGTGATTAATTTTGATAAATCGTAGTCTTTATTAGTATCTGTTCCATGTGCGTAAAGTACGACAGGGCGGGGGCCTGAGCATTTTGGATCATCACCATGCGGAAGCATAAAGACACCACTAGAGGTTGTTGCCTCACCCGCACCACCAATCGTATCGAAAGACATGCGATACATTGTTACTTCGCAAATCTCATCACCAGCAGTAAGTGCGCCTGCATTAGCAAATAGGGTGTCGGCTGATGGGTTTTGACGAATGGCGGTATAAACCGTTTTATTTACATTAGCAACTTGCTTCGGGGCATTAGTCGTAGTTGTGCTTTCTTCGCTATTAGAGTGGCATGATGGTAATAATAAGGTGAGGGACAATACGATAGTAGGGAAGATGAAAGAGCGATTGGCTACTTTCCTCAAGGTTAGCATTCCAAGCATCAATAACTCCTTTGGTTAGTTTCTAGATTGTTTTTTAATATATGGTATGTACGGTAAAGTCTACAGTATCAGTACATAAAATACTTCTTTCGTGATAAGTTTTTTTGATATAGGAAGTTTATAGAGTCGGTATAGTTTTTTAGTGGAGCTGCAAAGAATTTTCCAATTTTTTCAATAGATAAACCTGATTACCCACCTGTGTCCAGTTATTCCAGTCCTTGTTACCATAAACAGCTCCATCGCGGTTCTTACCATAGGCCGCAATGATTCTGTTTTTACCAATGGGGTAAATGCCATTAATGCAAGTATTTTTACCTAGACCTATATTCTCTACATCTTCATAGAGAGCCGCAACATTCAATGGACCAAACTTGTATCTGTCACCAATTTGCCATCCAGAATCACTTGCAAGACCTGCTTTTCCTGAGGTGTCATCAGCATTGATGTTGATATAATCAGCGGATAACCGGATGGAGCCATTTTTAAATCCCTTTGGGTTTGATTCCCCGCCCCTTGGGGCGTAAAAGGGTAAAAGAAACAGCCTTATTAATACCCCGCTTTCGAGGTACGAGAAAGTCGGGCGTTAAGTGAGAGGGCTTGCCCCGGGGAATTATATTGTCGCAAAGCGTTGATCCGCCAGATTCAAGGGTTGAATAATGTGTAAAAAATAAGCCGTATCTGATTCAATCTGACCCGCTTCACCAAGCACTTCTCCATTGTCATCACGCACCAGCTTCAGGTATTTGATATCTGGGTTTTGTACCAGATCTTTCAAGTAACGCTCAATCGTTCCATAATCATAAACCAATATCACTTCCATGCTGACAGTCGCCAACAGTCGAGCCAAACTCTGTGCTATATCTTCCAGCGAACGATCAAGCAGACGAGAAACACCCTGAAACAAAATGCCTCCCACGTAGAACGCAATTAATGAAGAAATGGTTGATGGACGTTTGAACAGAGTAAACATTAATTCTGATCGCTTGCTGGTTGAGAATTTTCAATAACATTCACGATTTTTCACGCATCTTGAAACGCATCATCTGTCACTTTAAGGAATTGAGTGTGTACACAGGCACATTTAATAAGGCAAGCCATATTTGTTGATTAATGACTTATCCAGATCTGAGCGTGCAACTATCACATGGGGTGGTAACAGCGAGGATTTAGCGATTATGCGCAACCCAGTTCCCTTTTTTTCAGTAGCTTTTTTGATATAGCGTTCAGCAACCTTTTTGCGTAAACCTCCGACGTCAAAATCACCATGCAAAACGGCCAGTGCTACCTTTTCATGCCGATTCAAAAAGGCATAATCTTTAAGTTGAGCAAAGTTAATCCCCGCGCTTTGAAGCATATAACGGGGAACATAGTGGCTACTAAATGAATGCGGTGCGCCAAATGTCACCGTATGTCCCCGGACTTGCTCAATGGTTTGAATATCGCTGCTATCACGCGTAACCAGAACACTCTGGTAGGCCAGAACATTCTCTTGGGCTTCGGCAACAATGATGTTTAAGCGGCGACTTTCAGGTTTGAGATAATGATCCTGCGCTCGTAAATAGGGTGTTGGCCCCATGTAATATATATCAACTGTGCCTTGTGTAATTTGCTTGATTTGATCAATGTACGAACGATTGATAATAAACTTCACCTCACGCTTTAATTGTCTGGATAAATAGTCCGTTAGTGGCTGAAATCGCTCCACCAAACGACTAGGATTATCGTAGGGGTGGATGCTAAAAGTGAGTGGTGGTTTATTCTGTTGCTGACTGGAATCGGAAGCTGTCTTTGCACCGTTGTCCTTGTCGCTGCACGCGCTCATGGCTACTACACAGCAAAGGAACAAGAATACTGAAACCTGCTGTTTGATGTGTTTTCTTAAGGTCAACTCATTATCTCCTGCTGTTTTAATCTGGCCTAACTGAAAAACATTCAGCCTTATTCTTTTTCCAAGGCAGACACTCAAACGCATATAAAGTATAGATACTCTTTCCCGCTTTCTTACGTGCATTTTATGATTGTTTCTTTTGTGAAGCATGCAAGTCATTATCTAATAATCGTAACAAATCTGGATAAACACGGTCATGATAATCAGCATCGGGTTCGACGCTAACGGTGATATTTGCTTTTTCTGACACATCCCACTTGAAGAACAGGGTTTTCCATTGCTGAGGTAATAAGCGGGTATCACTGATCTCCTACCAGCCTGATGTCTCATTTCATTGCATCTGCCTCTGAATACTATTAATAGTTGCAAAAGTATATTCAGTAAAAACCGCGCCCTTCGACTCCGCTCAGGGTGCTACTCTGTAGCCTGAGCGGAGTCGAAGGCGATGCTTGTATGTAAAGACTTATGCAACGATTAATACTAGCAAACTGTAACTATCCTACAGAACATATATTCGTTATTGCATATATATGGATATTCGAATACACTACACCTCAGTTCTATCTTTGAGGCTCCTCTTTTGTTTGAAATATTAGCTGATTTACTGATCTACCAATTGGCAGGGTTATCCCCCGACACTCCCGCAGGTCAAGCCATCCATTTTTTTGTAATGGATGTAACAAAGATTTTCATCATGTTGGTCATTATTATTTACCTCATGGGTTTACTTCGTGCCCTACTAAGCCCTGAAAAAGTACGCGAGTTTGTACGTGGAAAACCCAAGTGGCTGGCACGGACACTAGCGATTATTTTAGGTGCTGTCACGCCGTTTTGCTCCTGTTCCTCTGTGCCTCTTTTTATTGGCTTTGTTGAAGCGGGTATTCCGCTGGGTGTTACCTTTTCCTTTTTGATTGCCAGTCCGATGATTAATGAAGTCGCTGTGGTTATTCTGGCGGGAATTCTTGGCTGGAAACTGGCGGTCTTATATGTACTGGCGGGACTGACGGTTGCTTATATCGGCGGTATCGTCATGGAATGGTTTAAGCCTGAAAAATGGGTGGAAGACTATGTATGGAAAATCCAGATGGGCGAGATGCAGATGCCTGAAGCCGACAACTCACTCAAGGGACGACATCGCTATGCACTTGCAGAAGTGAAGGAGATCGTTGGACGCATTTGGAAATGGGTCATCATTGGCGTAGGTGTTGGCGCTTTATTCCACGGTTATGTTCCTGAAAGCTGGGTTGCAGCGCATTTGGGGGGCGATGATTGGTACACCGTGCCGCTGGCAGTGCTTATGGGCATACCGCTGTATTCCAATGCAACAGGCGTTATTCCTATAGCCGAAGCAATGCTTGGCAAAGGAGTTGCGCTGGGAACCGTGCTTGCCTTAATGATGAGTATTGCTGCTCTGTCACTGCCAGAAATGCTGATTTTGCGCAAAGTGATTCACTGGAAGGCATTGGCGATATATGCCAGCGTATTGGGGATTGCGTTTACTCTGGTGGGCTGGGGATTTAATCTAATTGCAGCCTGAACGCGGATAATACAAAAAAAGCTAGGAGGTAGAAATAATGACTATAAAAATAGACACTAAGGACTCAGGATTAAATAAGATGCGGAACTTAACACAGATTGCCAGCATGGTAGCTAGCGGTCAGTAAGGGATGATCAGCATGGAGCAATCCTTACGCAATTATCTGGTTGTCACTGGCGGTTACTGGGCTTTTACTATAACCGATGGCGCAATTCGTATGCTGGTGGTGCTGTATTTTCATCTGCTGGGTTACTCACCCTTGCAAGTTGCCATGTTGTTTCTGTTTTATGAGTTTTTTGGCATGGTGACGAATCTGGTGGGTGGATGGCTGGGGGCACGGATTGGGTTGAATCGCACTATGAATATTGGCATGGCAATGCAAGTTGTGGCACTGCTTGCATTGACTGTACCTGATAGCTGGTTGAGTGTGGGTTATGTCATGGTGGCGCAAGCATTATCAGGGGTCGCTAAGGATCTCAATAAGATGTCAGCCAAGGCATCGGTTAAAAGTATTAATCAATCGGGTAAAGGTTTTCAACCTGCTGAAGGCTCTCAATCAGGTGAAGGCTCTCAACCCGGTGAAGGCTCTCAACCCGGTGAAGCCTCTCTCTTCAAATGGGTAGCGATACTCACTGGCTCAAAAAACGCGCTTAAAGGACTCGGTTTTTTTATCGGCGCGGGCTTATTGCAATGGCTCAGCTTTCGAGGTGGTCTGGCTGTATTAGCGGGATTTCTGTTGGTGGCATTACTAGTCACACTCTGGCTGCTACCTTCGGGTGTCGGCAAGATGAAAAGCAAGCCTAAATTCACACAGGTTTTTTCTACCATCAAAGCAGTTAATATCCTCTCGGCAGCACGCTTTTTTCTATTCGGCTCCCGAGATATTTGGTTTGTGGTTGGCTTACCCGTGTTTCTGTATGAAAAACTCGGTTGGGATTTTTACAAGGTGGGTGGCTTTCTTGCGCTATGGCTAATCGGTTACGGCATCGTGCAAGCGCTATCACCCAAGCTATTACGCCAACATCACCCAACGGGTGCAAGCGCTCGCTATTGGGCCTTAACACTTGCGCTATTTCCAGCAGGGATTGCACTTGCCTTACAACAGGTTTTACCCGCAGATGTCGTCATCATCATAGGCTTGATCTTGTTTGGCACGGTCTTTGCCATCAACTCCGCCATCCATAGCTACCTGATTCTGGCGTATTCGAATCACGATAAAGTTGCTATGAATGTCGGTTTTTATTATATGTCCAACGCAGGTGGACGACTAGCTGGCACGGTGCTGTCTGGCTGGGTATATCAACATCATGGACTGGAAGGCTGCCTGTGGTGGTCTTTCGTTTTTGTACTCATGGCAGGGCTGATCTCATTTGCTCTGCCACAACAACACACATAGGGATGAGGAAATAATAAATTAACCAATCTAACTTGCCTTTTTATCCCAGGTTGAGTGTTCTCAAATCGTTGCGTAGAATAACTATGCGCCTCTTGAGAACACTCAACCTGAAACAAAAATTCTGCGTTATATTGCTCAATTTATTATTACTTCATCCCTTAACAGGACAGTAAAATGAAAACAATCAAAGTATTAGGATCTGGCTGCGCAAACTGTGAAACCACTGCCAAGCTCATCAAGCAAATAGCTGAAGATATGCAAACCGAAGTCGCCGTAGAAAAAGTGGAGGACATCGCACAAATCATGGCTTACGGTGTCATGTCTACCCCTGGCGTGGTGATTGATGAAAAAGTGATTCATGCAGGAGGCATACCTGACAAGGAAAGCATCAAAAGCTGGCTATTAAATGAAACCAGTGGCTATTGCAGTGGCTCAAACGATGACTCTGGCTGTTGTAGCTAAAGCCAGTCAACAATCCATAATCCATAATCCATAATCAAAAACCAAGAACCCAAGGAGCAAATCATGCCACAGCCCGAACTACATTCATCAATCGTCGCCCTGATCTCATTAGCATCAGGTATTGCGGCCAAACACCCTGGTATGGGGCTGTGCCAACTGAATCGCTTACGTTCGCAAGGCGTTCCCGAAAACCAGATACAGGCAACTATCGACATTGCCCGTCATATTCGTGATGAAGCTGCTCAAAAGCTAGATACTGCTTTTGATGAAAAAGCCGGAGAGTCAACAAGTACTGAAGAGTCACTAACTTCTGTAAAAGAGAAAACAGGAGAAACATGCTGCACTCCAACCGCATCCGGGCAATCTTGTTGCTAGTATTGCATTGTATATCGTAGAGACGTTACATGTAACGTCTCAAAATGGCACCAGAGATGACCTTAAATAAGGGACGTATTAATAGTTGCAAAAGTATATTCAGTAAAAACTGCGCCCTTCGACTCCGCTCAGGGTGCTACCTGTAGCCTGAGCGGAGTCGAAGGCGGTGCTTGTATATAAAAACTTTTGCAACAATTAATAATAATTGATGGGTTAATGATTACGCTGTCCCTAAAATCGAAAGATACTCCCTATGATCCCTAAACACATCCTCTTTACGCACTGGCAGTTTATTTTATCAGAAGGTTGGGCAATAAGAGCCCTATGAAGCGAGAGTTTCACGTACGGTTCTGTGAGAGGCTTGGGGAAAAGTTCCCCTTGCCTACTCGACCCTTGAATTGATAGGTAAACGCACGAACTCTTACAGCCTCTTGGAATTTCAAGAGACAAAATCTATTATTTGATAAATACTGTTTATCCCAAAATCCTCAGTTAGACAGCTTATAGAGTGATTCCCTTCGGCTGACAATCAATAATTTATTTAATGCTGGAAGCGGTTAACTGAGGAATTTAGGTTCATTCATTCCAACGGTTTTAATAGATCCATCAATTCATTTTGTCCAAACGCCAAGTCTTTTTTACCCTTGCCGCCATACACGGCATCAGCTAGTTGCTGTTTTTTCTCCTGTAAAGCGAGTATTTTTTCCTCAACAGTTTCTTCTGTGAGTAACTTGTAGACAAAAACAGGTTTGTCTTGCCCTATACGATAAGCTCGGTCCGTAGCCTGTCTTTCTACAGCGGGGTTCCACCAAGGGTCATAATGGATGACAGTATCCGCAGCGGTTAAGTTTAATCCAACACCTCCTGCTTTTAGGCTGATTAAAAAGACGCTTGCCTTACCTTCTTGAAAAGCATTAATGGCTTCTTCGCGTTTACGGGTTTGCCCTGTTAGTTTGCTATAGCTGATTTTATGCTTATTGAGTTCTTCTTCTATGATACTGAGCATCGTCGTAAACTGTGAAAAGAGTAAAATTTTCCGCCCTTCTTCTATCATCTCTGGAATCATATCCATCAGCAGTTCCAACTTGGCAGATTGTTTTACTTTTTTAGCCTTGGCTAACTTTACCAATCGGGGGTCACAACAGACTTGGCGAAGCTTTAGCAGTGCATCCAGTATCATAATATGGCTACGCGCTAGTCCTTTTTTGCTAATTTCATCACGGACTTTTTTGTCCATTGCCAAGCGTACCGTTTCATATAAATCACGTTGTTTGCCTGTTAATGGAACAGAACGCACTATTTCTGTTTTTTCGGGTAAATCTTTAGCTACCAGGTCTTTGGTTCTGCGTAGCATGAAGGGTTGGACACGTTTACGAAGTTGGACTCCTCGTTTGTTGTCACCGTGTTTTTCTATGGGTGTTCTAAAGAGGTGTGCGAAACGCTGTTGTGTGCCCAAGTAACCAGGCATTAGAAAGTGGAACATCGACCATAGCTCGCCCAAATGGTTTTCGATAGGCGTACCTGTTAGGCATAACCGGTGGTTAGATTTTAGACCATAAATAATTTGTGTGGTTTTAGACTTGGCATTTTTTATCGCTTGAGCTTCATCCAAGATCAAGTAGTGAAAGTTTTGTGCTTCATAAAATTCGGTATCTCTGATCATCAAGGGATAGGTGGTAAGCACTATGTCGTAATCCAGTATGTCAGGAAACTTCTTCTTTCGATCAGGACCTTGCAAGGTAAGTACTTTAAGCCCAGGTGTAAACTTCTCGGCTTCCCGTCGCCAGTTACTCATTAAACTGGTTGGAGCAATAACCAAGCTGGGTTGGCTGGCTCTACCCGCCTCTTTTTCTTTAAGCAGGTTAGTCAATGCTTGCACCGTCTTCCCTAAGCCCATGTCATCAGCTAATACACCATTGAGTTGATAGTTTTGTAAAAATTGTAGCCAGTTAAAACCTTCTTTTTGATATTCGCGCAATTCGGCTTGTAAGCCTTGGGGAGTGCTTACGGATTCAATACCCGCAAAGTCTTGCAGTTTATTGTTGAGTGCTTTTAGCTCATCCGCACCTTTCCACTTTAACTGGGGGTCGTTCAATAAATCACCATAATGCAACGCGGCATGTTTTGAGAATTCCAGATTACCGTCTTCATTAAGTGATCCCGTGTCATACAATTCAACGACCGTATCTAGTATCAACAAAATACGTTTAGTGGGTATTTTTACCCATTGATAATCAGCCATTTGCAACAGCTCATACTCCTTTTCTTTTAAGGATTGATGTAGCGCTTCAGTACTAGGGCTATTGGCAAGCAAACCAATGATCAAAGGCAGCATATTGATGGGTTTTCCATCTAGCTCAAAGCCTAGCGTCATTTCAAACCAGTCCCCTTTTTCGGACTCTTCAAGCTCGGCATGCCAATCTTCGATGACTTCGACTTCTAGTGAAAAGCTATCATCAAGCGTGATTTGCCAACCTTCCTGCTCTAAAAGAGGTAGCTCATTTTGACGAAAGTTATCCCATTTGATAATGCTTTCAGCAACGGTTTGGCTACCATACATTGCCATATCCATTACACCATAGGGGGATTGTGTTATATCCATTGAGTCAAAGCCTTGCTGATAGAGTCGTTCTATTGCTTGCTTTTCTAGTGCATTATCACGGTGAATTTTGTAACGGGTCTTGCCTTCAAGCATAATGCTAATGGGTTTGTCTAAATCATGCGGGTAGTTAGTGTGATAAACCACTTCTCCATAATCGAATGATAAACTTGCTAAATGGATTAAACGGGAGGTTTCAGTACCGATAGCAGGAACGGGAACAGCATGTAATTTAAGCTGAAAAGTGGGTTTTACACCTTTTATTTCAATCGTTTCAAAGTGTATGGGGGCGGGTAATGGAACCTCTGTTTCGGGCATCATCTGACTTAGGCGCTCACTGGCTTCTTTTGCTCTTTCTTTTGGGATAGGTGGTGCAGCCAGAAAGTAGCGGATTTGTTGATCCGACAGTGATTGATGGGTTAATAAACCCAAGGTCGCATTTGCGGCATCAACATAATGTATATGTTCTAACTTGAAGATAGAGTCAATACGGGGCTGTGTTATCACCTCAAGTGTTAGATGTTCACCTTGATCTTTCCAGTCCAGTTGTAACTCTCTGTGTTCTCCTGCTAGTAAGGGCGGTGATTTTTGCGTTTTCCAAAATGCTCTTTTGGTTTTAAGGAGTTTTTTTAGAATAATTTCAGCAATTTCCCCTTTAGGATAGAAATCATTTTTGAGTTCATAGCTGTAATAGCCATCTGTTTTCTCGACAGATTTTAATATATTAACGATATCTTCATCTATAGGCTCGAAATATAAATTTCTTCCATAATATTGGTTGAATGAGCTAATATCAGAATAAGAGCTCAAGCGGTATTCCTTTCCATAGCCGCCTTTTTTTAATAGACGTGCTTTACATACTTGTATGTATAAACCTTCATCATCATCTTCATATTTTGGAATGGTTAAGTTAAGTAAATAGATAACATGATATTGGTTTTTAGCCTTGTCTGGAATGGATATGGGTTGATTAATGCTGTGATGCTGGAGAGAGTCTTTTTGTTCATTCTGATCAATATAGTCTAACCAATCATCCACCTCTTCATCGTCAGTATCTTGTTGTGAATCGACCATCTGGAGGAAGCTAAATAACAAAGCAACACCGTGTTTACAATCGAGATAAACAGGGCAGGAGCAGGTTGAAGCAACCGTAATACCAAATAGATCAGGTTGAATTTCTAATGTCGTTTCATACTGATTTCGCCCAGATCCAGAAACAACCCCTATAATCCTGATGGTATTACCCTGTTCAAATGTTTCTGCTACGGTCGCTTTTTTAGATTTATAATAGGCGATGCCTCGATTGATCGTTGCCTTGCCAAAATCTTCTTCAAACGCATTGAAGTCAATGCTTAGTATTTCTAATAGCTGCTTATCTTGTTGATTCATAGTTATTTAGTATCCATGCTTTTGGGCTGTCAATCAAAATGATAGGTCGAGTATAAGGTGAGTAAGTATTGGGTATTGTAGTGTATAAATTCATACATGAGGGGTGCAAAAGCCATCTAACTCAGTAACCAGACAAAAGGCAATGAACCTATAGAAGTGCATTAAACGCATTAATAGCTTGCATGGGCTTCACTCAGGGCTGTTCAATGCTAGAAATCTGTTCATGGAATAGACAAAGTTCCCTCCACCTAGCAGGGGGAGGGTTAGGGAGGGGGTAGATAGTCTGATAAAAAAGACGACCTTAGAACATCTCCCCCCTCC
>JALXAX010000179.1 GCA_026991755.1 Thiotrichaceae bacterium
GGAGGGGGGAGATGTTCTAAGGTCGTCTTTTTTATCAGACTATCTACCCCCTCCCTAACCCTCCCCCTGCTAGGTGGAGGGAACTTTGTCTATTCCATGAACAGATTTCTAGCATTGAACAGCCCTGGTTTAATTAGTGCTGGAAGCGGTTAACGAGGAGTTTAGGTTAAAGCAGTGTCGGATGGTGTTTTTGTCCGACCACCTATAAAGCCAAATGGCTTTATAGGATAGCTTCTCTTTAGACGCTGCTTAAAGTCTGTTAGTAACTGTTTAATAAATATGCAGTTTCGAGAGTGTGTTATACCATTAGTCGATTTATGGTCTATATTTATGAAAGGTTCAGCGTCTATTCAATTGTTAAAAAATAGTATGCGGAACTAAAGAGACCTTTGCACGAAAGATATGACGGATAATTGAGTTGACCGTTTTTATAAAACGGCAAGCTCACTAAAAAAGGCTTAAATTTCCCAGATTTTGTCTAAAAACTCAGCCAACAGCTCGGCTATTACCCTCCTTTTTAGACAAAATCTGAAAAATTACGCTCTTTTTTCTCTCGCCATACTTTCATGCAAAGGTCTCTTAAGGAAGCTCTGATCAACTCATGATTCATTTTTCTGAGGCTAGAATCTGCCAGTTTTTCGCTATAAAAGTGACCAATAGCTACGGCTATTGCTAACTTTTCTATCAAAAACCTGACAAATTCTATCTCTCAGAAATTCCGATCAGAGTTAATCAGAGCGTCCTTAAAGATAAGACTTAATATTAGCTAAGGAATGCTGTTATCAAATGAAGTGGACTGCTTCATATTAAGTAACAGTTTTCCAAGGGGTTATAATGCAGGCTCAACGTACGTTGAAACAAACCATAGAATCGACTGGGATTGGATTACATTCTGGTAGACGTGTTACATTAACTTTACGACCTGCTACCGAAAACACAGGTATCGTTTTTACACGCGTTGATCTTGATACCCCCGTTTCAATTAAAGCAACCCCCGAATCTGTACGTGAAACCACGTTAAGCACTACCTTGGTCAAAGATGGTGTCAAAGTCTCAACCATTGAACACCTTATGTCTGCTTTCGCAGCGACAGGTATTGATAACCTTTATGTGGATCTAACGGCTGAAGAGGTGCCAATTATGGATGGTAGTGCGTCACCTTTCCTATATCTCATTCAAACGGCAGGTGTAGTAGAGCAACGGGCTAACAAGAAGTTCGTAAAAATCACTAAAGAAATCGAAGTTAGAAAAGGCGATATCTATGCATCACTAAAGCCTTTCGATGGTTTTAAATTAGGCTTTGAGATTGATTTTCAGCATCCTGCTGTTAAAGAAACTAAACAATTCCTAGAAGTAGACCTTACACGCGAGTCGTACAGTGTAGAAATTGCGCGTGCGCGTACGTTTGGTTTTATCAAAGATTTCGAAATGCTGCGTTCAAAGAATTTGGTGCTAGGTGGAAACTTAGGCAATGCAGTTGTGATGGATGAGTTTCGTGTATTAAACGATACGTTACGTTACGACGATGAATTCGTGAAACACAAAATGCTAGATGCAGTGGGTGATTTGTATACTTTGGGTTATGGCATTATCGGTGAGTTCTACGGTTATAAGTCGGGTCATGCGGTTAATAACTTATTACTGAGAGAATTGCTTGAGCGTGAGGATGCTTGGGAGTTTGTATCGGGTGAAGAACAAAAGACTGCTCCTATTGCCTATAACTGTACGCCTGCTTTAGTTTAAAGTTTAAGCTTCTCTATTCTCAGACAGCTTCCTAGACCGACCGTAGGATGCGCTAAGGAACGTGCGCATCAGACCTAGCACTTTTTTTGATCTTAGAACCCCTCCCCAGTTAATATGAAGTGGTTAAAAGAGAGAGCAAACGGCCCTATTTCTGAGTAATACGCAGTAAACTCTCACGTAACTCATCATCTTCAATGCCTTCCGCAATAGATGAAATAATTTTCACGTTTTTTTCTGAAAGCTGATAAGTCGTTCTTATCTTCTCGCGCTTTGTCGTTTCAGGCATGGTCATCTTCACATTTAACGTATCAATAATAAAAGTACTGTGATTGTTGAAGTAGTTAATAATCTGCTGTTGATCAAGGCGTATGCGCGTAGCAAGAATAGAGTCGCTGGTTAAAATAGTAATCGTCCTTAAATCTCGAACTACCCACATTAGAAATTTTTTATGGGGAAGATTGATGGCATCAAAAACGATCTTGGTCAGATTATCGACATGTTTGAGCCGTTTGACCAAATTGTTATCAACAAGATTACGTGGAGTCTTCATTATTTGATTATACCTCTTGGAAGGCAATCTTTCAGGTAGCTAATAGAATTTATAACAATAATGAAGGTACTTTAACTTGTTTGTTTAATTACAACTAAGTTACATAGGAGTCACGTATGAAGATAATCTGTAGCAGTCAAGATGAAACACACCGCATCACCTTTTCATTTAATATTTGGTTGCACCTCGTCGTTCCCGCATTGTTCGTAGCTGTATTGATGGGGGTATTAGTCAAGACGCAGCTGACGGGTATTAGCAAACTTACCGATAATTCACCAATTATTGTAAATCCACTAGCTTCCGAAGAAAATAATAAAATAAAGCCCATTTCAAGCAGTGAAAGTTATGAAATAGATGTAAATATCTTGGCTCGGAGGTTGGGAGTATTAGAGGCTGAAAGTCTAAGGCTCAATGCTTTTGGAACACGTATTGTCAATATGGCTAAACTAGATCCTGAAGAATTTGCGTTTGATAGTAAGCCGTCTCAAGGAGGAGCCAGGGTTAATAGTGAGAATGATGGAGAAGAGTCTGATGCTGGTTATGGAATCTCTGCAGATGAATTAATGAAATCGATTACTACATTAGAAAAGCAATTACGGGATCAACGTAATCGTCTAGAAGGAATGATGCAAGTACTGAATGGAAGGATTCTAGATAAAGAAGTTATGCCAAATGGAATGCCTATTGAAAAAGGATATATCTCATCAAGGTTTGGGTTTAGACGTGATCCTTTTACAGGGCACAAGCGTATGCATCAAGGTATCGACTTTGCAGGTCGTAAAGGCACGCCCGTAAAGACTGTTGCGGGTGGTGTAGTACAATTTGTAGGAAGAAAAGGTGGTTATGGTAATGTGGTTGAAGTAGATCATGGCAATGGATTAATTAGTCGCTATGCACACCTTAGCTCTACTAATGTAAAATCAGACCAGGTAGTAAAAAAGGGTGAACGTATTGCATCAATAGGCAGTACGGGTAGATCAACAGGGCCTCATCTGCACCTTGAGGTATTAAAGGATGGTATTCGTCAAAATCCAGCTAGGTACTTTTAACCTAAAATCCTCAGTTAAACTGCCTATAGAGTGATTCTCTTCGGCTGAATGGCGTACACCTACAGGGATGTAGGTGTTAGGGCGACGCAGGACGCTAAAGCCGAGTAAAAAAAGGAATTAATGGTTGATCCTTAATGAGTTTTTTTACATAGCCAGTCAGCTGAAGACTTAGTTGAGCTTTAGCGAAACTTAGAAGCTTCAGCAGGGTTGCTCTATAGGCTGTAGCGCCT
>JALXAX010000180.1 GCA_026991755.1 Thiotrichaceae bacterium
ATTCTACACTTCTTTTTTCACAAGCAGAATTGTTTTTGAATAAGAGGGGTTAGGGAGCCTATCCATAAAGGGGTAGGATATATTTTCAGTAATCTCCCATGGGTGAGGTTCTTAATTAATAGCTTAACAACTAGACTATGCGCACTTGTGAGAATCACGCTAGAAAATCTTAGTTTTTAAGTGCGATTACAGTTTTGAATTTAATTTGAATGGTGGGCTCGGTTTTTACGTGTACTACTAATTTATTGATTTTATAGGAGAGGCAATTATGGCTGATATAAAAAAGTATCCTACGCCGATGCTGGATGTTCTAGAAGATGGTCCATGGCCAAGTTTTATTAGTGGTTTTAAAAATCTGCGTGATAACCACCCTGATGAGCGCATTAATAATGTGATCAATGGTTTGATGGGGCAGCTTGAGCACTCCTATGAAACAAAGATGGGTTACTGGAAAGGTGGAACAATCTCTGTATTTGGTTACGGTGGTGGCATTATTCCTCGTTTCTCAGAAGTGGGCGATCAGTTCCCTGAGTCTAGAGAGTTTCATACATTACGTGTGCAACCTACTCCAGGTAACTACTACACGACTGATATGATGCGTAAGCTTGCTGATAGTTGGGAAAAGTGGGGTTCAGGCCTTCAGACCTTTCACGGTCAGACAGGTAATATCATGTTTATCGGTGCTGATAACGATAGTTTCCAGCACTTCTTCGATGAGATTAACGACTACGGTTGGGATCTTGGTGGAGCGGGCCCGTGTGTTCGTACAGCAATGTCTTGTGTTGGTGGTGCTCGTTGTGAAATGTCTAACTGTAATGAGCATGCGATTCATCGTCATCTTGTAAACAGCTTTACTGATGATGTTCATCGTCCTGCGCTTCCTTACAAATTTAAGTTTAAGGTTTCTGGTTGTCCTAACGATTGTCAAAATGCTATTGAGCGTGCTGACTTTGCTGTTATTGGTACATGGAGAGATCACAAGAAAGTTGATCAAGATGCTTGGAAAGCATTCGTTGCTGATAAAGGCGTTGATTATGTGATGGATAACGTGATTTCACGTTGTACTTCTAAGTCTTTAGCTTTAGGCGAAGATAATGCTTTGGTTTGTGATGAGAGTAATTGTGTTCGATCTATGCATTGTATGAATGTTGTTCCTAAGGCAATTAGCCCTGGTGATGACAAAGGTGTAACCATTCTTTGTGGTGGTAAGCGTACACTGAAGATTGGTGACTTGATGGGTACAGTGCTTATTCCATTCATGAAGCTTGAGACACCAGAAGATTACGAGGCTATTGTTGAGCTTGCTGAAGAAATGGTCGATTTCTGGGCTGAGAACGGTCTTGAACATGAGCGTACAGGTGAGATGATTGAGCGAATCGGCTTGGTTAATTACCTTGAAGGAATCGGGATTGATCCTGATCCAAATATGATCGCACAACCACGTAACGTTTCTTATGTTCGTACAGATGGTTGGGATGAGGCTGCTGAAGAGTGGTTTAACCGTAAGCGTGAAGAGAAAGCAGCTAGCTAACTCATCGTTTAATTCACATATAATTGTATGGTGATGCGTTCTAATATGAACGTATCACTTGACTAACAGATTTTAGGAGTTAAGTCATGTCAAAACCAGAAATGCGCGAGCCGATAGAGTCAGGTTGTCCTGACGGCTTTCAATACATGCACCCAACAATGCGTCGTAACTTTGGGTTGTGGGATTACCATGAAGATCCACAGCCAGGTGTTATGGTTCACGTTGCGAAAAATGGCGATAAAATATGGACAGTAAAAGCAGGTACTCAGCGTATCCTTGATGTTTTTACTCTTCGTACATTAATGGATATCGCTGATGAGTTTGCAGACGGATATATCCGTTTTACCATCCGTAGTAACATTGAATTTTACGTTGATGCTGAAGAAAAGCTTCAGCCATTAGTTGATGCAATCAAGGATAAGGGTTTTGCCGTCGGTGGAACACGTAACTCAGTTGCGTCAATTTCACATACGCAAGGTTGGTTGCATTGTGATATTCCTGGTACAGACGCATCTGGCGTAGTTAAGGCTATGATGGATGAGTTGTACGACGAGTTCACTAACTGGAACATGCCTAACCGTGTTCATATCACTACATCTTGTTGTCAAATCAACTGTGGTGGTCAAGGTGATATCGCAATTAATGTACAGCACACTAAGCCACCTAAGATAGATCACTCTCTTGTAGGTAATGTTTGTGAGCGTCCATCGGTAGTTGCTCGTTGTCCTGTTGCTGCGATTCGTCCTGCAATGGTTGATGGTCAGCCTTCTTTGGAAGTTGATGAGAAAAAATGTATTTGTTGTGGTGCTTGTTACCCTCCATGTCCTCCAATGCAGATCAATGATCATGAGTTTACTCAGCTTGCAGTTTGGATTGGTGGTAATCACTCCAATGCACGTGGTAAGCCAACATTTCAACGTCTTGTTGCTGCTGGTATTCCAAATAATCCTCCTCGTTGGCCTGAAGCTACGGCAATCGTTAAGAAAATTCTTGATTGTTATAAAGAGGGTGCACGAGATTGGGAGCGCATCAACGAGTGGGTTGAGCGTATCGGATGGCCTCGTTTCTTCGAAGTGACGGGTCTACCGTTTACTAAGTACCATATCGATAACTGGCGTGGTGCTCGTGCAAACTTGAATTCATCAACACACATTCGTTTCTAAGAACGATTCGAATAGGATTATATAGATGAAATTTACAATTATGATTAATGAAGGGCCTTATCAGCATCAATCTGCTGATACAGCTCTGCAGTTCTGTCGTGCAGTATTGTCTCAAGGTCACGAGATTTTTCGCGTGTTCTTTTACCATGATGGTGTGAATAATGGCTCTAGTTTAAGTGTGCCACCCGCTGATGATCGTTTAATTCAAAAAGAATGGTCTGAGCTTTCAAAAGAACATGATCTTGATTTGGTTCTTTGTATTGCTGCAGCACAGCGTCGTGGTCTTATGGATGCAGATGAAGCTAAACGTCAAGGTTTTGATTCTAATAATATGATCGAAGGTTTTCGTATTTCTGGCTTAGGTCAGTTAATCGAAGGCGGCATTGAGTCTGATCGTACTGTTGTGTTTGGAGATTAATAGAAATGGCTACTAAAAAATTCATGTTTGTTAATCGCAAAGCACCTTACGGTACTGTTTATGCGCTTGAGTCTTTAGAGGTTGTATTAATCTCAGCAGCTTTTGAACAAGATGTGTCACTTGCTTTTATTGATGATGGTGTTTACCAAATCACTAAAGGTCAGGATACAACAGGTATTGGCCAAAAGAATTTCTCAAATACATATAAAGCTTTGGGTGATTACGAAATCAAAAAGCTCTATGTTGAGAAAGAATCTTTAGAGGAGCGTGGTCTTACTCAAGATGATCTTATGGATCTTGTTTGGGAAGATGAAGATGATGATTGGGCAGAAAAGCCATCAATTATTATGGTGAATCGTTCTGAAATGGCTGATGTAATGGCTGAACAAGAAGTTACATTAAGTTTTTAAGGCATTAAACGGAGAATATTGAAATGGCAATGCTACATATTGTAAACAAG
>JALXAX010000181.1 GCA_026991755.1 Thiotrichaceae bacterium
GAGGCTGGCGCATGTCTTGAATGTGCTTTTCGATCTATTTAAACGATGAATAGGTCGATTATAATCCTTTTAATAGATGGTTTTATTCTTATCATTATCATTATCTATCTGGGTGGAAAGTCTTATTTAATTTTTCATTTGGCCTTTTATAATATTGAAGTCACGGATTCAGGTTATAAATAAAACTTATAATTAATTACTTACTGCTTAGAGTTTAGCTGAAGCCTCCTCTAATTGCTCACTCACCTCCATCCATTCCAACTCTATTTCTTCCAAATCTTGGTCTGTTTTAGTTTTATCAGCCAACAGCGTTTTTAGCTTGTCTTTGTGTATGTCTTGATAGATTTCGGTATCTGATAACTTTTCAGAGATTGATGTTTTATTTGCATTCAACTTGTTAAGCTTTTCTTCTATCTTCTTTATTTTATTAGTTAATGGTTGTAGCTTTTTTCTTTTTTCCGCATCTAGTTTACGCTGTTCTTTTTTGCTTATAAAAGCCTCAGTCGTCTTCTTTTCCATAGACTCTGCAGAGTCAGTAGCACTATCTATTTCAGCTTGCTGCTTATTTTTATTTTGTATCCAAGTGGCATAGTCATCTAAATCACCTTTGTAAGATTCTGTCTTACCATGACTAATCATCACTAATTCATCAGTGACTGTTTTTAACAAGTGTCTGTCATGCGAAACTACAACGATTGCACCCGTATATTCTTGTAATGCGACGGTCAAAGCATGGCGCATTTCTAAATCAAGGTGATTGGTTGGCTCATCCAGTAGTAACAAATTGGGCTTTTCATAAACGATCAATGCCAGTGCTAAACGTGCCTTTTCTCCACCAGAGAAGGGAGCAACTGGCTCATCCACTCTTTCTCCCATAAAACCGTAACCGCCTAGGTAGTTACGAAGCTCTTGTTCTCTAGCTTGTTTATCTAGCCTTCTTACATGCTCTAAGGCAGACTGCTCTGGGTCTAGCTGGTCTAATTGGTGCTGAGCAAAGTAACCAATCTTTAAGTCTTTTGCTTGCCACGAGTCTTCTGATAACGCTTTTAATTCATCCGCCAAATATTTAATAACGGTAGATTTTCCTGCACCATTTGGACCTATAAGCCCTACCCTGTTGCCTGGCAATAAATCTAACGCCACTTTATCCACTACAACAGTATCACCATAGCCGAGACGAGCATTTTTTATGGTTAGTAGACGATCAGGTAGTTTCTTTGGCTTGAAGAATTTCATACTAAAAGGCGAATCAACATGAGCTGGTGCTATCACCTGCATACGCTCTAAGGCTTTGATGCGGCTTTGAGCTTGCTTCGCCTTAGTCGCTTGCGCACGAAAACGATCTACGAACGCTTGCATGTGGTTAACTTCCCGCTGCTGTTTTTCGTAAGCACTTTGCTGTTGGCTGAGTTGTTCTGCTCTTACCTTTTCAAAAGATGAATAATTTCCTGTATAAAGGGTTATTTTCTCATTCTCAATATGAGCTATATGAGTCACCGTACCATCCAGAAACTCGCGATCATGCGATATCAGTATTAAAGTTCCTTGATAGGCCGCTAACCAGCTTTGTAGCCAGATAACGGCATCTAGATCGAGGTGGTTGGTAGGCTCGTCAAGCAATAATAAATCTGATCGACACATCAGCGCTTGAGCCAAATTTAAACGCATTCGCCAACCACCTGAAAAGCGTTTCACAGGCTGACTAATCTGATCGTTAGAGAAACCCAAACCGTGTAACAGAATCGAGGCTCGACTAATCGCGGTATAGCCATCAATCGCATCTAGTTTTGCATGTAGATCGCCTAACTGATCATCATTAGCAGTAGCCAGTTGTTCGTGTAGCCACGTGTATTCGACGTCGCCCTGAAGCGCATAATCTAGCGCGGTAATATCACTATTCGGTGTTTCTTGTTTAACATGTGCAATCACCCATGAAGGTGGCATAGAGAAGCTTCCTTTGTCAGCATCAAGCTGTCCCATAATCAACGCAAACAAAGTGGACTTACCCGTACCATTTGCTCCTGTTAGCCCCACTTTTTGTTGTAGATGAATGCTAAAATTAGCATCTGATAAGAGTTGCCGTGGGCCACGGCGTATCGCCAAGTCTGAAAATACCAGCATTATTTATATTTATCCTTTTTTTTCATCCTAAAATCCTCAGTTAAACAGCCTATTGAGTGATTCTCTTCGGCTGAATGGCGTAGTGAAAAAAGGAATTAATAGTTGATCCTTAATGAGTTTTTTCATATAGCCAGTCAGCAGAAGACTTAGTTGAGCTTTAGCAAAACTTAGAAGCTTCAGCAGGGTTGCTCTATAGGCTGTAGCACCTTCACTCTATAAGTGAAAATAGATAAAGCTTCTTACTAAGTAAAATCACACGTTGAAGTGGTCAAGTTTTTTGTAGTAACTTTAAGGGTGTTTTGAGACTAGCCCTCTTAGAAGGCTAGCCTGAGACATTGTCGCCTTCGTTGATTACTAATCCATTTTTAATTCAAGTTGCTTCTCTTGAGCTTCCTGATATTTTACATACTTACGTATCATTTCTGCGTCTACTCCTACCGTGTCTACACAGTAGACTTTTGCCCAGAAATGATTACCCCAATAGGGCTTCTAGTTTCAAATATCTAAACTGCCTGAAGATCTGTAAAACCGTTTTGCCTTTTATTGTTCCCATTAACATCGATATAGAAACTTTAGGTGGAACTTTTAACAATAAATGTACAGGGGCTGGCTGGACATTAAGCTCTACCAATTCACAACCTAATCTCTCTGCATGAATCCTAATGTTTTTTTGATACTTCAAAACCAACCTTATCGGTTAATACCTGATAACGATACTTGGGCACCCAAACTATATGATACTGACAATGCCAAATAACGTGTGATAGTTTATTAAATCTGCTCATGTGTTTCTCCTAATCTGTGTGTGTTTGGTGACAACACTTATTAGGATACATGAACAGTTCTTCTTATTCGTCAGGCTGTAGCCTACGAACCTACCCACGCCCGTAGGGACGTGGATATACTGTTTATTATACTATCAGTAGTTTAATCAGTGCTGGAAGCAGTTAACTGAGGAATTTAGGTTCTTAGTGGTAAAGGGCATCTCTAGATAGATTACGTTTTGTGATTATGATGCTTCTATGCATATAAAAGAAGGGGTCTTAGTGACTAATACTGCTTACTTAAGGAATACATAATTAGTCGAGCCTGAAAAAGCTAAGCACCCAATACATTAGCAATAACTGATATTAAAAATAGGCAAAAGGGTTCGCTTTTCAGTTTAAGATGCCCAATAAACACTCTGTTTCCCTAGAAATAACAGTGAAAAAAAGGCCACCAGCCATTTCTTTAAATTCCAGGCAGCCGCAACCATCAGAAGGTTGATTTCATCCCCTGCAATTCCCTTAAGGAAACTCTGATTAACCTCCCAAAAATTAGTATAATCACTTCAACCCCAATCGATTCATTTGAGTAGAGCTATGCAATTAGACTTTGGAAGTACCTTCGAACTAAGCAAATCCAAAAAGAC
>JALXAX010000182.1:0-479 GCA_026991755.1 Thiotrichaceae bacterium
ACCGGAGTGGACGTACCTCTGGTGTACCTGTTGTCACGCCAGTGGCATAGCAGGGTAGCTAAGTACGGACGGGATAACCGCTGAAAGCATCTAAGCGGGAAGCCCCTCCCAAGATGAGATCTCACTTTGACTATAAGTCAACTGAAGGGCCGTTGAAGACTACGACGTTGATAGGCTCCATGTGGAAGTGCAGTAATGTATGAAGCTAAGGAGTACTAATTGCCCGTGAGGCTTGATTCTATAACCTTAAATGGTCTTAGAGAAAACTCACATCTATGAGACATAGAAACAGGTAAACTAAAGAAAGGGAAACCTGACTGAGCGAACCACTAGATACTACTGAATTGAAGGAGCTTGCTAGCAATAGCAAACTTCTACATCCGTAAAGCCGAGCATAAGCAAAGCCTACACGGATACACCGATATTCCTGGTGACAATAGAGACATGGAACCACCTGATCCCATCCCGAACTC
The DNA here is from genome assembly GCA_026991755.1 of Thiotrichaceae bacterium. GTDB lineage: Bacteria > Pseudomonadota > Gammaproteobacteria > Thiotrichales > Thiotrichaceae > HyVt-477. The sequence continues at coordinate 474 of JALXAX010000182.1, forward strand.
AGAAGT
>JALXAX010000182.1:489-38038 GCA_026991755.1 Thiotrichaceae bacterium
GTCATCGCCGATGATAGTGTGGGGTCTCCCCATGTGAAAGTAGGTCATTACCAGGATTTATTCTAAAGCCCTGATACTATACGTTTCAGGGCTTTTTTTATGCCCGTTATTTAATATGAGATCTATTATTTTTAACAACTTATATTCATTAGTTTAACCTGAATCCGTGACTTCAATGCGGATAATAGGGGATAAGAGATTGGTTTAGCACGGGATTTTAAAAAATCTTAGCTTCACCCTTCGTTAAGTGGGTATTTTTTAAACCCGTGATGAATCAATATCTTATTCCCTATGCCGTAGTGAAGTCACGGATTCAGGTTTAAATAACAAGAGAAACATAATATCCTTTCGCTATGTTTTCCTTTCTGCTAAAACGACTAGCATCTACCATCCCTACTTTATTTATTATAGTCACCATTGCTTTCTTTATGATAAGAATGGCTCCAGGTGGTCCTTTTGATGCTGAACGCCCTGTTTCTGCTGAGATAGCAGAAAACCTAAACAGTGTTTATCACCTTGATGACTCCTTACCTCGACAATATGCTAGTTACTTAGCGCGATTATTAAAAGGAGATTTTGGTCCCTCCTTCAAGTATCAAGATTACACAGTTACAGAATTAATAGTGAAAGGCTTTCCAGTATCACTTAAGTTGGGTTTAGGCGCTATTTTACTGGCTTTAATATTTGGTATAATCATGGGCTCTGTCTCTGCAATCAGGCAAAACTCGGCAATAGATTACAGCGTGATGTTAGTCTCTATGACGGGAATTACTATCCCAAACTTTGTAGTAGCTCCTCTTTTGGCATTGTTTTTCGGGGTTATATTAGGCTGGTTACCAGTAGCAGGGTGGGGAAGTTGGAAACAGATGATTTTGCCCATCATAGGGCTTAGTCTTCCGCAAATCGCAGCTGTAGCAAGAATGACAAGAGCTAGTCTCATTGAAACACTAAACTCACCTTATATAAGAACAGCAAAGGCAAAGGGCTTACCCACATCACTAATTTTATTACGACATGCATCGCGGGCTACTTTGCTGCCGATTTTATCTTGGCTTGGGCCTGCTATAGCGGCTATTGTGACTGGCTCGGTGGTGATTGAACAGATATTTGGTTTGCCAGGTATTGGAAGGTATTTCGTCAACGGAGCGTTAAACCGTGATTACACGTTGGTGATGGGAGTAGTAGTTTTCTACGGTGTGCTTATTGTCTTGATGAATCTAGTAGTGGATCTTCTCTACCGCTGGTTAGATCCAAGGATAAGTTTTGAAAGCTAGCTCCAACATGGCGTATAAGCCACTAAGCCCATTTCAGCAGTCTATGATTCGGTTGTATCAAAATAAAGCTACGATGGTTAGTTTTTTGATGTTAACAGCCATAACGGTGCTTTGCATTTTTGGGCCATATTTCATCCAATGGAGTTACGACGATGTCGACTGGAACAACATGGGCACAGCACCAAGCATTGAAACAGCGCATCTATTAGGCACTGATGCAAACGGTCGTGACCTATTCGCGAGAATAATGCAAGGTGGTCGAATTTCATTAATGGTAGGGCTTATTGCAACGGCCGTGAGCCTGATCATAGGAGTCACTTACGGTGCTATATCTGGATTCGTTGGAGGTAAAGTGGACAGCCTAATGATGAGGTTTGTCGATATCTTGTATGCGTTGCCCTTTATGTTCTTTGTAATCTTATTAACCGTGTATTTTGGCCGAAGCTTGTGGCTAATTTTCATAGCAATCGGAGCAGTAGAGTGGCTAACAATGGCTCGAATAGTCAGAGGGCAAACCATGTCTATAAAGCAAAGATCCTTTATAGAAGCTGCGCAGCTAAATGGAGCAAATATCCTAGATATCGTAGTTAGGCACATCATCCCAAATACTTTAGGTCCTGTAATTATTTATGCCACATTGATGGTTCCACAAGTGATCTTGTTTGAATCCTTTCTCAGCTTCCTTGGCCTTGGTGTACAAGAGCCAATGACGAGCTGGGGCGTACTCATCGCCGAAGGAGCAAAAGAAATGGAATCATCACCTTGGATGTTGATCTACCCCGCGCTATTTCTATCCATTACACTTTTTTGCTTAAACTTCATAGGTGATGGTTTTCGTGATGCTTTGGACCCAAAAGATAGATGAATCGATTGCTAGAAATTAATGATTTATCTGTCACCTTCTCAATGGAGCAAGCCGAAATACAGGCTGTAAAAGACGTAAGCCTTACCATTGAAGTTGGCGAGACTGTAGCCATTGTGGGTGAGTCAGGAGCAGGTAAAAGCCAACTTTTCCATGCTGTACTGGGCTTGCAAGCAAAAAATGCTAACCTAACAGGCAGTGCGAGATTCCAAGGAAGAGAGTTGCTTAATGTCTCTAATAAGGTGCTTAATACTGTCAGGGGGACAGCCATTAATATCATCTTCCAAGACCCGATGACAGCCCTCAATCCATACCTGAAAATTGGTAAACAACTATCAGAAGTATTGCAGGTACATGAAAGGCTGAATCAACAAGAAGCTAGAAAGAGAAGTATAAACGCTTTAGCTGAAGTAAAAATTCCAAAACCAGAAAAATGTTATAACCAATATCCACATGAGTTATCGGGAGGAATGAGGCAACGGGTCATGATAGCAATGGCGTTACTTACAAATCCTAAATTGATAATAGCTGATGAACCAACAACGGCACTGGATGTAGGAGTACAAACAGAGATCATCACCCTACTTAAGAAAGCACATAATCAAAACAATACCAGTATTGTTTTGATAACGCATGATGTGCCGTTAGTAGCAGGACTGTGTGATCGTCTAGTGGTCATGTATGCAGGTAAGATCGTAGAAACAGGCAAGCTAGATGAAATCCATAATCATGCGCTACACCCGTATACACGAGCTTTAATCAATGCTACTCCAAATTATTCTCTGCAAATAAATTCAACAGGAAAGCTAGATACTATTGCAGGAAACCCGCCAAGCCCCAATGAAGTCATAAAGGGTTGTGCATTTGCACCACGATGTGAACTGGCTGATAAGCGTTGTGAGAATGAAAGTCCAGAGCTAGAAAGTATCAATAAAACCCAGTCAGTGGCATGCTTCCATATGAGTGAAAGCCAATGAGCTTACTAGAAGTAAAAGATTTAGGTGTGACCTTTAATGGTGATGTTAAAGCACTTGATAACGTATCCTTTACGCTAAATAAAAATGAGATATTAGGTGTGGTTGGTGAGTCAGGCTCAGGTAAATCTACGCTAGCTCGATGCATTATTAAACTGCAGAATAAAAGTCAGGGCAATATTTACTGGAAAGAAAGTGATATTCACACCTTCTCAAAAGCTGAAAACAAAAACTATAAAAAACAACTACAAATGATCTTTCAAGATCCACTTGATGCACTGAACCCGCGAATGACTGTAGCCCAAATCATTGCAGAACCGTTACGTTATTTAAAGGCAGGTTTGACTAAACAAGCAGTGGCTCAGTTAACACATGACATGTTTTTAGCAATGGGCTTATCTCTAGAACAGCTGAACCGCTACCCGCATGAATTCTCCGGTGGTCAATGTCAAAGAATCGGCATAGCCAGAGCAATGATTATAGAGCCAGAACTGTTAATCTGCGACGAGCCAGTCAGTGCTCTAGATGTATCCATACAAGCGCAAATTATCAATTTGCTCAAAGACTTGAAAACTGAAAGCAACTTGAGCATGATCTTCATTTCTCACGATTTAAGTATTGTCAGACATATATGTGATCGAGTGCTAGTGCTGTACAAAGGGAAAATACAAGAGATCGGTGAAACAGAAACTATCTATCAATCACCTAAGAGTGACTATACAAAGCAACTATTGGCTTCTATCCCACTGCACGATCCTGAAGAAGAAAGACAAAGAATCAATGCTTTGGTCGCCTCTTCCAATTCTCAAGAACATTAAGCATTGCCTCATTCTTGGTAGCTTTAGCCAAATCAAAAACATTCTGACCTGATTGTGTTCTTATATACATCGGAGTACCTGTAGCAATCAAATAATTGACGACATCAATATGTCCAAACCGAGTGGCATGATGTAGAGGAATCCAGCCTGTAACCGTACGGGGATTGGCTTTAGCACCTTTTTGTCTCAAGAACTTAATAACATCAAGCTTTCCTGTAGAGGCCGCAGCGTGTAGGGCTGTCTCTTTAGAAGCCGTGGATGAGTTTACATCAGCCCCCATCTCAACAAGCTGTTTTACAGTGGCGATATAACCGCCCTTAGAAGCATGAAATAGTTTTATATTCAGCTCTTCCTGAGAATACTCGACCGCAAAGCCTGAGCTAAAAAGCGTATAGAAGACAATAGCTAGAAAGTATTGAGTAGTCTTTTTCATATAAATCACCCGTTATTTTTATTAGAGTACTTATAAAGCATAGGACGAACTAACTTAAAACGCTCTAGAGGTAGTTTCATCAGGATAATCGAAGACAACATATTTACTTAAGCCTTAAACATCTGGACATTTATTTGCCTTGATAGTCTAATAGTTTGCTTTAAATAGCTAACAAAAATCCGTCATGAGTGAAGCCGAGAAGCCATTAAATTTCATCCAGAAAATTATTAGTGAAGATCTAAAAGAAGGACGAGTCAAAGCACTAAAAACTCGCTTTCCGCCAGAGCCGAATGGCTACCTTCACATTGGACATGCAAAATCTATTTGCCTCAACTTTGGCGTGGCAAATCAATATGGCGGTACGTGCAATTTACGCTTTGACGATACTAACCCAGAAAAAGAAGAGGTTGAATATGTGGAGTCCATTAAAGCCGATGTAAAATGGTTAGGCTTTGTATGGGATGGTGATATTCGCTTCACCTCTGATTACTTTGATCAATTACATGAATGGGCGATCTATCTCATCAAAGAAGGTAAAGCTTACGTCTGTGATTTGAGCCAGGAAGAATCACGTACCTATCGTGGCAACCTCACCGAAGCAGGTAAAGACAGTCCTTATAAAAGCCGATCTGTTGAGGAAAACCTAGTGCTATTCGAAAAAATGCGCCTGGGTGAATTTGAAGAAGGGGTCTGTTCGCTGCGCGTTAAAATCGACATGGCTCACCCCAATATGCAAATGCGTGATCCTGTTATCTATCGTATCAAAAAGGTCGCTCATCACCAAACAGGTGATAAATGGTGTATCTATCCTTCCTATGATTTTGCACATGGGCAAAGTGATGCCATAGAAGAAATTAGTCATTCCATATGTACGTTAGAATTTGAAGAACATCGCCCACTATATGACTGGTTTATAGCAAATCTACCTGTGCCAGCAACCCCACATCAATATGAATTTTCACGCTTAAACGTCAACTACACGGTAACCAGCAAGCGCAAGCTTAAGCTATTAGTAGACGAAGGCCACGTAGATGGCTGGGACGACCCAAGAATGCCAACCATCTCAGGTATGCGTCGCCGAGGTTTTACCCCCGCAGCGATAAGAGAATTTTGCGATATGGCAGGCGTGACACGAGTAGATGGAGTCGTTGATGTCAGTATGTTGGAATTTGCCATTCGTGAAGACCTTAATAAAAATGCAGCGCGCGCAATGTGCGTATTGCATCCTCTAAAAGTCACACTAACCAACTACCCAGAAGATAAAAAAGAAACCATGACAGCGCCAGGACATCCGCAACGTGATGACTTAGGCACAAGAAGCTTGCCCTTTGGTAGAGAAATTTACATAGACCAAGATGACTTCCGAGAAGCAGCCAATAAAAAATACAAACGCCTAGTGATTGGCAAACGCGTACGCCTACGCAATAGCTATATCATTGAAGCGGATGAATCGATAAAAGATGAAAACGGTGAAATCATAGGCGTAAACGCTCGTATTATCGAAAACACGGTAGGTAAGAACCCCGAAGATGGCATTAAAGCAAAAGGCGTTATTCATTGGGTATCAGCCGATGACAATATAGATTGCGAAGTACGCTTATATGATCGCCTGTTTACCGAAGAAGCCCCCGATGCGGGTGGCAAAGATATGCTGGATAGTATCAACCCTGATAGTCTGCAAGTGCTAACGGGTTGTAAAGCCGAAGTGAGTTTAGCTAATGCAACAGCAGAAGACCACTATCAGTTTGAAAGAGAGGGCTATTTTATACTGGATTCTAAAGATTCATCGACGGATAAGAAGATATTTAACAGAACGATTAGTTTGCGGGATACCTGGAATAAAAAGTCTTAGAACATAAAATATCTTAGTGAGATCTTTGCACGAAAGATATGACGGATAAAAATGGCTTGAACTTCCTCTATTTCTGCTAAAAATCCGGCCAATAGCTCGGCTATTACCCTCTTTTTTAGCAAAAAATAGAGAAAATTACGCTCATTTTTCTCTCGCCATCCTTTCGTGCAAAGGTCTCTTAGTATTATCGGTTCATATACTCACAATACACCATCACACGTATTATGTGCTACACTTAATACGTGTGATGATTCGAGGGTAAATATGACAAATGTAACCTTATCTATAGAGGCCGAAGAGCTGAAACAAGCGCGTCTATTAGCATTGCAACAAGGCTCTTCTTTGAATGCTGTTATTCGTGAGTTTATAAAAGGCTATATTGGGCAGAATAAGCGCTATCAGCAAGTCACTGATCGTATCTTGCAAAAAGCAGAATCCAGTGAATACAAAAGTGGTGGCAGAAGCTGGACAAGAGACGAGCTGTATGAGCGATAAAAGCTTCTTTGATACGAATATTCTAGTCTATGCGTTTGATGACAGTGAGCCAGAGAAATCTAAAATAGCGAAACAGCTTATCGGTGACTTTGGTAGCAAAGGAAACCTAATAGTAAGTACACAAGTGCTACAAGAATTTTATGTCACAGTCACTCGTGTAGGGAATGAGCTCCTCAGCAAACAAGCAGCCGAAGGTATTGTAAATGACTTTGCAGAATTCCCTCTCATACAAATAGATAAAACCATTATTTCCAAAGCAATGAAGCGGCATCAAGGCAAAGCTTTTTCGTTTTGGGATAGTTTGATAGTAGAAGCCGCATTACAAGCAGGTTGTACACAATTATTGTCAGAAGACATGCAAGATGGCTTGGTTATTAGTACTATGATAATACGAAACCCTTTTTCCTAAAGGTAGGCTTGTTACCAAAATCATGGGGCGCGCTTACTAGGCAAATCTAGCCTTTTTATAGCTAATTTAAAGTCAGAAGAGATTGAGTTCCTTAGGTCAAGAGATATGTTTATTATTAAGGAAATGCCAAATAATTGATCATGATAAATTATTCAGATATTCTTGCTAGTTAGCGCAGTATTTCGCTACACCAAAGATAAAAGGGTTACATGGTATTAGTTGATAAACGACAACAGTTTGTTCGGCACATTCATGAAGAGCTAACGGGTAAGAATAATGATCTGCCAGATGATAAACTCAGAGGAGAAAACCCTCTAGATCGGTTCGTTACAGGCTTTCTATTTCCAGTGTTTGAAGCAGAGGAAGGAATTGATGATGAACAAGAAGAACTTGACGATACCTCAGTAAATGAGGATGAGCAAGCTCAAGCTACTACCGTAACAAAGCGCAAACGCTATATTCCTCCCTCCTCAGCTGGCTTCTCTTTCTTTATCTCTGGTGATTCCATCACACTGCGTGTTTTTTATAATGCGATTATTTATACGAAGATAGAAAAGGATGAAAGAAGTAAGTACACAAATACTTGGCAAAGAGTCGAGCTAACAGACGACAAAGGCAAGGAGGTTGTTTTTACTCCTACGGGTCAAAAGCAGTATGAGATCTTTAAGAACGACGGCCAAGCAAAAGCCAGAGTTGATATCCTATGGCGACCTTACGCAGATGGCTATATTGTTACTGTAACGTTATTAAATACACAGCAAATTCAAGATGTTGATGACCCTAAGCGCTTTGTCGCAGATCAAAATAAAAAAGCATTATTCAATGTAGAACTTTCCTGCATTATTGAATCTGGAAAGCTAAATACCTATCCCTCTACAGACAGAGCTTTACTATCGGATGAAGAAAAAGAGATTGAGCTTCGTTACAAAGATCAACATGTATACGCTGTAGGTCACGGAGCTGCTGCAAACTGGAAGACAAACAGTGAGAATAAAAGAGAGATTTTTGCTGATTTTATGCCAACGGTAGAAGTGCCTCAGGTAACAGCAAATATCGCAGGGAAAAACAACGAAGCACTTAGTTTTTACTTTTTATGTAATGAATCCAATGAAATAGTCGTCAATAAACTCGACGAGTTTATTGACGACTATGCACAATGGATAGATAAGCAGATAAAAAAAGCAAGCACTGAAGAAGATGATGAGCAAGAAACGGCTAACAGTATTGTCAGTAAGCAAAAAATAGCACTTCAGCGAATGCAACAAGGTATCCGATTACTAGAAAAAGATAATCATATCTGGCAGGCATTCACTAGCATGAATCAAGCCATGCTACTGCAATGGAAAGCAGGTAAACCTGATGCCCCGAATGAAGACTTTGCTTGGCGACCTTTTCAGCTAGCTTTTATTCTGATGACACTGGAATCAAGCATAAACGGTGATAGTGAATATCGAGATACGGTTGATCTCATTTGGTTTCCTACAGGCGGAGGAAAGACAGAAGCTTATTTAGGATTAATGGCCTTTTTATTCCTCTACAGAAGGTTGAAATATCCAGCAAGCTCAGGCGGCACGGTTGCCATAATGCGGTACACGCTCAGGTTACTAACAACACAGCAGTTTTTACGGGCAAACAAGGTAATTTTCGCTCTGGAGTTACTTCGAAGAGAAAAATCAGATCTATATGGGAGCGAAGTTTTTACATCAGGACTTTGGGTAGGTGGAGCAAGCTCTCCTAATACATTTTTACAAGCTAAAGATGCCCTTGAAAAGGAACAATATAGCAAACTGGTTTTAACACATTGCCCGTGGTGTAACAGTAAATTCCAACATGATAACTACCATCTCACAGAAGATTCTTTCCATTTAACCTGTACCCATAATAAATGTGATTTTGGCAAACCAGGTAACAATATTTTACCTTGTAATATGATTGACGAGTCTCTCTACCAATCCCCACCAACCTTGTTACTAGCAACGGTTGATAAGTTTGCCAGACTCGCATGGGAAGAACGAGCAGGTGTATTTTTTGGAGAGAAAGGAAATAGACCACCCGAACTAATTATTCAAGATGAGTTGCATCTGATTTCAAGCGCATTAGGTTCGATAGTGGGGCTTTATGAGGTAGGCATAGACACCGCATTAATTGCCAAGGGTATGAGAAGTAAATACATTGCCTCAACAGCAACGATCAAACATGCCAGTAAACAAGTTAAATCTCTTTTTGCAAGAGAAATGCAGGTATTCCCACCATCTGGGCTGCGTTATGAAGACTCCTATTTCGCTAAGACTGTACCTCTAGAGCAAAAGCCAGGAAGACTCTATATTGGCTACCTTGCACCGTTACAGTCCAGACAAAACTGCATGGCTCCACTTGCAGCATCGTTACTCGCAGCACCTATTGCTTTATTCACGAATGAAGAAACATACATTGATAAATGGTGGACTCAGATTGTTTATCACGGCAGTTTAAAGGGCGTGAATAACAGCAGGACACTTTATCAAAACCAAATAGAAACCCGTTTAAATAAACAGATTCTACGTTTTTTAAAGCAGCAGATCGAAGACCTCAAGCCTAATTTTACTCAAGATAGAACATTAGAAAAAATATCCGATTTTTATAAAATTCTTGATCCTGAGATAAAGAGTATAGTTGATCAATATCTTCCTATACGAGATATTGATGTTAAAGCATTAACCAGTAATCAAACAGCAGAAGAAAATGCAGAGATATTCACAAACCTAGCTAAAGAAAAATATGAGAATCACGCGATTGATGTAGCGCTCGCAACCAATATGATCTCAGTAGGGTTGGATGTTTCAAGGCTTGCATTAATGATTATTAATGGACAACCATTGACCACCGCAGAATACATTCAAGCGAGTAGCCGCGTTGGACGAGGAGACACACCTGGCATTGTTTATGTCAATTTCTATAAAACGCAAGCTAGAAGTTTATCTCACTATGAAAATTTTCGTTCTTACCATGATGCTTTTTATCGTTATGTAGAGCCTTCCAGTCTGACACCGTTTACCTACCAGGCACGTCAACGTGCATTACATGCTGCACTGGTTATTGCTATCCGTCATTCAGGTATAGGGATGTTGAATAATGAATGTGCAGAAAAGTTCGACAAACAAAGTGACGATATAAAAAAGGTTATTCGTGACTTAAAAATGCGCTGTAAAAGTGCTATTGAAAACTTACAAGAGAAAAAAACAACCATTCAGAATATCGACACATTGGTTGAAGAGTGGCAACAGAATATTAAGTACTGTAATAAGCAAAGAATTAATCTCGTCTATAACTCAAAGGATCGAGGAGAAGCTAATTTATTGTGCCATTTTGATGATAGCTTTGATAATAAGAATGGACTCTGGAAAACCTTAAACTCAATGAGAAATGTGGAAAAGACCGCATTAATGAAGCTATTGCAGGGGGTAAAAGCTCAATGAAACAAAGGAACACCCAATATACCCCTGTACGTTTTTCTCATCTTACTTCTTATGCGGGTATAGGAGCCATTGTACGTGGTACTGAAGACCGCCTAATGGTGCTAGTAGATACTCGTTATTGGCAAAACAAATCTGGCAAACCCTCCACAGAGAAAATCAATTATGTCACTCGTGTTCAGATTGCTCTGGAAATAGAAAAAGAGCTACACATGCCACCAACAGCAAAAGAAAATGATCATGGCTTATCCGGTTCTTATTTGCCTGCTGTTTTATTTCCTCGTTATGCTGTATGTAAAAAATGTGGGCTTTTACATAACCAACCTTGGAGTAAACAACAGCAAAATTTAGACGAGAATGTATATTGCGAATCCAAGAGCTGTGAGAATAGCGCCTTAGAGCAAGTAACATGGTGTGCTGTAAGTAGTAAAGGTCACTTGGCAGAAGTACCTTGGCACACTATTTGTCACTTAACGTCATCTATTAAATGTGAGCCTGATTACTCCTCTGATTATCTCGAACTAACCAGCAATCAGAATGGTAAACGAATCATTAGGTGCAGAAAATGTCATACCCATCATTTTTTTGAGAAGCTAAAAACATTAAATCATATCAACCAGCACCAACCATGGATTTTTGAGGGTTCACCAGAATTAGACGAAGCTGATAAAATAGAGATTCTAGAAGTCAATAATCCTGGAGTCTATTTGCCTGAACGTGTGAATGCACTTGTTATTCCGCCAGAATCAAGAATAAGCCAATCAACGGCAGTAGACAGGTTGTTTAGAAATTCTAAGCTTTGCAGTGAAATAGATGCGATAAAAATACCGTTACGACGTAGAGGAAAAATAAAAGAAGTTGCACGACTATTAAGAACATCACCATTAGAAATTAAACAAGCACTTCAGGAGATTAAAGAGGGTTATCCTTGGCTTGATGACTTTCCAGTCGGAGATCTTTATGAGGATGAATACAAAGCATTCCTTGAACCTATAGAAGACCAAAGGGAAGATGAGGATTTTGTAACTGATCACCTAACTAGTAAATGGAAAGCATTGTCCTCACCAGAAGTACCAAAAGATCTGGCTACAATTATTGATGCAGTTGATCAGCTTGTTTGTGCAAGGAGACTTAGAGAGATACAAGTTTTTAAAGGGTTTTATCGCATAAAAGAAAAAACCAAGCTTGTTCCCCCTGATTTGATCGGAAAGAGTGAATGGCTACCTGCCATTGAGCTTTTTGGCGAAGGAGTTTTCTTTACTCTAAATGAAAGCCTATTGCAAGAATGGGAAATTAAAACTGAAATTGTTAATAGAGCTGATGAAACTAAGAAACGCTACGAGAAGGCAACAAATGTTCATCTATTTCGAGAACCTGAAGTAAACTCAAGGTTTTTACTGCTTCATACTTTATCTCATCTGCTAATACGAGAACTGGAAGCAACAGCAGGCTACCCTGCTGCTTCTCTAAAAGAAAGAATCTACAGCTCTAGAGCAAAAAAAATGGCAGGTATTTTAATATATACCACGGTACCCGACATCGCTGGTTCTCTAGGAGGGATTATTAATAGTGCAGAACCCACTACTTTTTTAACCATTTTAGACAATGTATTTAAAAAAGCACGATGGTGTTCACTGGATCCAGTTTGTACAGAGCATGAAGGTCAAGGTCCAGGTTGGTTAAATAGAGCAGCTTGCCATGCTTGCTCGTTAATACCGGAGCCGTCGTGTGAATACAGCAATGTATTTTTGGACAGGGTTTTTATCAAAGGTAACGAAGAAAGTGAGATTCCAGCATTCTTGGACTTTGAATTACAAACCAAAGAGGGAGAATAATGGGCATACGAAACTTTCAACTACCAGGAGAAGAAGACTTAAACAAAGATCAGGACAGAGTGCTTGCTCTCCCTGAAGAGGGTCAATATTTGATAGTAGGTGGGCCTGGATCAGGGAAATCAGTGGTTGCTATCCTAAGAGCATTAAAGTTTCAGGACAACAACGACTATGTGTTTCTTGTTTTTAATCATGTATTAGAACGATCTACTTGTATGTTAGTTGATACTCGGCTTCGTGGAACAACCCTATCTAAATTTATCTACAAGCTGCATTGGCACTTATTTAAAGAGTTCATGCCTGAAGTTGAAAAATATAAACCTGACTATGACTTTTTAATCCAAAAGATTGAGAAATTAGAATACAAAGCACGAACAATGCACCTGATTATTGACGAGGGACAGGATATGCCTCCTAAATACTATCAAGCATTACAATATGCGGGTTATGAGAACTTTTTTATCGTTGCTGATCAGAACCAACAAATCACTGATGACCATTCAAGCCGTCAAGAGCTTACCGATGTATTAGCACTAGAACCTGAGGACATCATAGAGTTAAAAATAAACTATCGAAATTCTCACCCGATTGCACTTTTTGCAAACCACTTCTATACAGACAAAGCCAGTCCACCTCCTGAATTACCAGATAGAGCATCATTGGAAACTCCAACTCTCTATCGTGAGATAGATAATAAGGCTAGCTTTGAAATGATACTTAGAGAGGCAGATAAAGATAACAGAAAGTTAATTGGTGTAGTCGTTGCCAATGATGGAATTATGAATAGTTATATTAATGGCATTAGAACATTGGAAATTTCATTAGACAACTTGCCACCGGTAGTTTCTAGCTACTCAAGTAAGGATAAAAAAACAGTCAATATTGATTTCTCGCAAGGTGGAATTGTTGTATTGAATGACAAATCTATCAAAGGTCTTGAATTTGATATTGTCTACATTATTTTAGATGGGTTTAGAACTTACAATAATGATAAAACCAGCATGAAAAAACGTTTATATGTAATGAGTTCTAGGGCTATTGATAAGTTAATCCTTATCAGCACCCAAAGTGAATCACCCTTGATATCCCTATTGCCAGAAGATAAGACCATTATGAAAACGGTTCGTAATCTTGAGAAACCAGCAGAACTAGCAATTGCCACGGATGATTTCGAAGATGATATTCCATTTTAATGAGAACAAAAATTATGGTTGCAAAAAGGAAAATGGTACGCTGGTTATTCCCCACCAACACTAATAATCTTCGTATGATACTGGCTCAAGGATTATTAACTTCACCAGAGGGTTTTAGTAAATATTATAAAGATAGCCTGAGTGACTTTGATGGATACTTACCACTATTTAACCTCCAAATACCAGTAGAAGCATTAAATAAAGCAACTAGTGAAGCGGGTCATTTGACCCCTTGCATACTGGAGTTTGACCTTAAGGGAGTATCAGGTCAGGTAAAAATACGGGAGAAAGAGTCTTATACCGACATTAAACTTGAATCTGTTTCTGCCGATTCAATAGCAGAAGGAGAACAACTTAATTTTCCTTTACCGATGCCTCTTGGTTGCATATCTAAAGTGATTTTTAGGTCTAAAAAAGACTTGGAGGCATTCAAAAAAGATGTCAGCACACGATCCAATGTTGTCTTAAATAATCTAAAACTTCATCACACTATAAAAGATTCCAAGCTATTTGAAAAACAGCTCAAAGATACACAGTCAGAGCTAAAAGAGTTACTAAAAATAAATGCTAGTGATTCAATATTAAAACCCGAAGTTACAGAGTGCGGAGTGGTCTCTTCGACACAAGTTGTCAAACCAAACTACCCAGTAATTTATGCTTATGGAGGTTTGCTATCACTCCTTTTTTATCACGCAAAAAATGGAAAAATTAGCCATGATTTCTTAACTTGTTTCTCAAAGGGAAAAACAAGTGAAACAGATGACTCAACCGATCAGTTTATCCATAAGTTTATCTATGATTTTTTTTATGGAGATATTGATGACTCTCAATCTAGAAATAAAATACTAAAAGGCATTATTTCTTCTTGTATTGACTCGAAAGATTTTAAAAATATAATTATTGATTTCCTCAGAACAAGTGATTGGAATGATAAAAAAGCTGAGAAAAGATCAATAGAATTAGCAGGAAAGTTGCATGATTATGCTTCCAACAGCTCACTATCAACATCAGAGTGGTTTGATAGTGCCAAACCTGGTATTGAAAAAATATTATTAATGCTGTTTACCAGGGAAGACTCAGAATCTTTTATTGAGTATCAAAACCCTAACATTACGTTTTCCGAGCATGAGCAGTTGTTATTCTCTATGTTTTTTGGAATCAGGGATAGCTTTATTAAATCCCCATCCTTCTTAAAAAAATATAATGGCTTGCAAAGCTTTGTTTCATACATGATGGCGAACTATACCCATACAAAAATGAATAGTGGTATTTCATTTAAGGAGATAAAAGCACCGAAAACTGTTTGGCAGTTTGTTGATGGAAAGCTATCAAAACCTATTGTTAAATCTTTCAACCTTGAATCATGTGTCAATACTATTATGCCAAAAAAAGATTTTCAGCAAATAAAAGGGAAAAGTATCTATAGTGGCTACTATGAGCCAACTTATGAAGTAGTTGGTAAAAAATACTACGAAATAATGTCAAGCAAGAAAATCACAGACACCGATTATAACAAGCTGAAGTAATCCCCCCCAAAAAAAAATATTTATGAACGTTATCCCCAGCCACCCTTATAAGACAGATAGTAATGCAGAGTATCGTCTTTTTAAGAAGCTACAAGAGGCTTTCCATCCTGATAATTCCTATATAGCCCTCCACTCATTAAATCTAACCCATCACAAAACCAAACGATTTGGTGAAGCTGATTTTGTTATTTTGTGCCAGTACGGTTTATTTGTTCTTGAAGTCAAAGGTGGTGGCATATCATATAGAGATGGAAACTGGTATACCGTCAATAGGAGTCAGCAAGAATTTAAAATTCAAGACCCTTTTAGACAAGCCGAAGGTGCATTGCATGCTCTGAAAGATAAGATCAAAGACCACTTTTCATCTTGGTCAATTCCTATTGGCTATGGTGTTATTTTCCCTGATGTTTCATGGAAAGTTACCAGCTCTGAATGGGCTTCTCAGACGATATGTGACTCTTATAAATTCCGAAATATTGAATCATGGTTAAGAAATTTTTTTCGTTACTGGCAACAAAAACCATACAATCAGGCAAAACTCACAACCGAGCAAATTAAACAACTAAAAGCCTTTATTCGCCCAGACTTTGAGCTTGTTGAGCCTCTGCATAGCCGTATTGATAGATTAAGTGAACAAGCCGTCAAGCTAACAAAAGATCAGTATAAATACCTTGATATTGCTACTGCAAACAAGCGTGTACTTTGTTCGGGCGGTGCAGGAACGGGAAAGACTTTTTTGGCTCTTGAACTGGCCAGGCGATTAGCTAAAGAGGATAGGAGCGTTGTGCTGGTTTTCAAATCAAGCTGGCTTAGGTATTACTTACAAAGTTTAATATCCAATGAATATGTAACCATCTCAACCATTGAGAGTATTGCAATAGATCAAAAGCGAGCAGGCATTGATTTATATGATGTTTTGATAGTAGACGAAGGACAGGATTTGTTTGATTTTGATTCCATTACTTTACTTGAAAGTAGTTTAAAGGGTGGTTTAAAAAAGGGGGAATGGTATATCTTCCATGATGTAAATAATCAGGCAGGCTTGTTTATAGAAACAAAAGCCGAGGTGCTGGAATTACTCGAAAGCTACAAGCCCATTAATATCCCATTAACCACTAATTGTCGAAATACTAAGCCTATTATTGAAACTATAAAAGATAAGCTATCTCTTGACATGGGAAATAAAGGTACAGGATTTGGTCCAGAAGTGGATTTTTTTCTTGAAGATTTTACCGATGCGCCTGCGACCAAACTTGCGGCTAAGCTGACTGAGATTATTAAAAGTGGTGTACATTCTAGCTCTATAACTATTCTTTCACCGTTACCGTATAAGCAGTCAAATCTACGTAATTTATCAGATAAATTAAAAGGCCAGATTGTTGAACTAGACGATTACTCAATTCGTAATTTCCCTATATCCAATATAAGCTTTTCAGAAATAAAAAATTTTAAGGGACTGGAAAATGAAGTAATTTTGCTAATAGACTTCCCAAAACAAGAGAATGCAACACCTATGGAAAGCAAGGTGTTGCACTATGTTGCAATGACAAGGGCTAGATCATTATTATGTGTTTTTTGGTCTGTACCGAAAATTGAAAAATGAGACCTAGATCACTCCCAAGGTGGCTTTTTAAGGTTTAACGTATGGGTGACGAGACTACCGAGGCTGTTTTTATTTCTTACAAGCACACGGTTGAGTGGGAGTGTACAAGGCTGGGTAGTTAGCTTTAGATATCGGCTACATAAGGTGATAGCACTACAGTCAGCAGTGCCATCCAGTATTATTAAATCTCTTTAATATCACTCACCAAATCACCCGCCACTTGCTGAGCATCTCCGTAAAGCATACGAGTGTTATCACCAAAGAACAGGTGATTTTCGATACCTGAGAAGCCTTTTCCTTTACCACGTTTTACGACGATTACGTTCTTAGATGCATCTGCATTTAAGATAGGCATTCCGTAAATTGGGCTGTTAGGATCAGTACGAGCGGCTGGGTTCACTACGTCGTTTGCACCCACAACCATGGTGACATCGGTGGTAGCAAACTCTTCGTTAATCTCATCTAAATCATAGATAATATCGTAAGGCACACCCGCTTCAGCAAGTAGTACATTCATATGGCCTGGCATACGTCCTGCTACAGGGTGTATCGCAAACTTAACGGTTACGTCGCGCTCTTGTAGCTGTTTAACCAACTCCCACATTTTGTGTTGAGCTTGGGCAACTGCCATTCCATAGCCTGGTACGATAATAACTTTTTCTGCAAAGGCCATCATGACGGCAACGTCTGAAGATTCGATTTCTTTCATCGTGCCTGAAACTTCTTGTGCTTCTCCTGAGGCTTCACCAAAGTTACTAAACAACACATTGCTGATAGGGCGGTTCATGGCTTTTGCCATCAACTGAGTCAGTAAAAAACCTGCTGATCCTACTACGATACCCGCGATCATCATCGCAGGGTTCTCTAGCACGTAGCCTTCAAAACCAACGGCTAGACCTGTGAGTGCATTGAACAGTGAGATAACCACTGGCATGTCCGCACCACCGATAGGCACGGTCATCATCACACCAAAGGCCAATGCCAGTAGGAAGAAAATGGTGAGCGTGCCCATGCTGTATTCAGCGCCACCAAAAGCAATCATTAAGCCGAGAATGACGGTAATGATAAAGGTAGAAGCGTTGACTAGCTGTTGCATGGGGAAACGAATAGTTTTTCGCATAATGCCTTGTAGCTTGGCATAAGCAATTAGCGAACCTGAAAACGCCATTGTGCCGATTAATGCGCCAATCACAGCTAGTATTTGCACGGTTTGGCTCATGCCATCTTGACGAATCAACATAACGGCAGCAATCGCCGCCGCTGCACCACCGCCCATGCCGTTATATAGGGCTACCATTTGGGGCATGTCAGTCATTTCGACTTTCTTGCCTGATGTCCATGCTAAGTAACCCCCTAATCCCATGGCTATAGCAATAACAATCACTTTATCCAAGCCATGTATAGCGGGGTGAAAGAAGGTGACTAGTGTCGCGATAACCATGCCGACACCGGCCCAAACGATGCCTTTACGCGCATCGGCGGGTGAGCTCATCTTTTTCAGTCCATAAATAAACAGCACGGCTGCTGCAAAGTAGGACGCTTGTATAATGAAATCCATTAGTGTCCTCCCTTCTTAGCGGGCTTTTTATCGGATTTAAACATCTCAAGCATACGCTCGGTTACCACATAACCACCTGCTGCATTACCTGCTGCAAGAAGTACCGCGAAGAAGCCAATGATCATTTCAATACGGGATTCTGCATGGCCTACCGCCACCATTGCGCCAACCAGTACGATACCGTGAACAAAGTTAGAACCTGACATCAAAGGTGTATGCAAAATGACAGGCACTTTAGAAATGATTTCGTAGCCTGTAAATGCAGCTAACATGAATATATATAATGCAACGAAGCCTTCCATTAGCTTTCTCCTTTTTGCTGTTCTTGTAGTTGGTCAAGGGTAGGTTGATGGCGTACTTCGCCTTCATGAGTCAATAATGCACCACTAATCACTTCATCTTCAAAATCAGGCTTATATTCACCCTCTTCAATCATCGGTGATAAGAAGTTAAACAAGTTTTTAGCGTACATTTCACTAGCATGTACTGGCACTTGGCTAGCTACATTTAAAGGTGCGTGGATAATAACATCGTTATGGACAATGGTTTCGCCTGGTTGAGTTAGCGTACAGTTACCGCCACTTTCAGCGGCAAGGTCAATAATCACAGCGCCAGGTTTCATACCTTCAACCGTAGACTCAGGAATGATTTTAGGTGCAGGGCGACCAGGCACAGCAGCCGTAGTAATCAATACATTAGCCGCTGCAATATAGCTAGCTAGCTCTTCCTGCTGTTGCTGTTTCTCATCGTCGGTTAGCTCACGCGCATAACCGCCTTCACCTGTCGCAGAAATACTAAGCTCAATCGCTTTAGCACCTAATGACTGAATTTGCTCTTTGGTTTCAGGACGTACATCGTAAGCCTCAACCATTGCACCTAAACGCTTAGCTGTAGCTATCGCCTGTAAACCTGCGACACCAACACCGATGATAATAACTTTAGAGGGGCGAATCGTCCCCGCCGCTGTGGTCAACATAGGGAAAAAACTAGAGGAAAGATCAGCCCCCATAATCGCTGCTTTATAACCACCGATAGCCGCCTGTGAAGACAACACATCCATGGACTGCGCACGAGAAATACGTGGTACTAACTCCATCGCAAAGCTGGTGATATTCTTCTCGTTTAGCTTAGCAACCACATCAGGATATTTGTGTGCCAACAAAGTGCCGATCAATACACTGCCATCATTCATAGCTTCCACTTCAGCAGCTGTAGGTGTTTGCACCTTCAAGATCACATCAGCTTGCTTGAATAATTCAGCCGCCGTATCAACAACCGTTGCGTCAGCAAATACATCATCAGGAAAAAAAGCAGATTTGCCTGCATCTTTCTCAATTAAAATTTCAACACCTAGTTTTTTAAACTTGGCGACAACCGTTGGCTCAATGGCGACGCGACGTTCACCTTCGGCAGTTTCGCGTGGTATTCCCACTTTTAAAGTCATAAAGAGAAACTCCTGCGATGTGAAGAGAAATCCACACCTTGTTAAATCAGCAAGTCAATCAAGCGATGAAGCCGCAAGATTAATAAATTAACGCGCATTCTAACGGAAATACACGCAAAAATGCACCCCAAAACGCAGAGGATTTAATTAAGGTGATTTTATATTCTTAGTGAAACTTAATAATTGTGTAGGTTGGGCTGAGGAACGAAGCCCAACATAGTTGATTAGGTTTATGTTTGTTGGGCTTTCTGGCGTCAGCCCAACCTACCTTTCGCCAAAAGACTGCATTGGTGATAATTTGCTTTCATCGCCCCAATCAGCCGTTAGAAGACCTTTGTCAATAAACGAGTGTATGGTTGAAAGCTCCCAATCAATAGCACGTTCAACATAATCATGCTTTACTGGATTATAGTGAATGTAATCAACATGCCTTGCAAAATCATTTTCATCACGAATTAAATGCTCCCAGTAACGTCTTTGCCAGATACCTCGCTCACGTTTTGATTCTCTACTTGATTTGATTTTTTCAGTCTTGGGTATCTGACGAGAAAACCCAGATTTTATTAACATCAAGCGGGTAGCAAAATCATTATCACCCTCTGGTAAAGTGACCATCAAATGTAAATGATCAGGCAATACCACTAGCGCATCAAGTATAAAGGGATGATGGTGTTTGACCTTATTCATACTGGCACGCAGTTTATCAAACTCATCCACCAACAACGTACTTTGGCGGTCTGCTAAGTTGATAGTGAAAAAATAGCTTCCACCTTTAATGTCTGCACGTCTGTATTTCATAGGTTTGTAATATTACCGTAGGTTGGGCTGAGGAACGAAGCCCAACATAATTGATTGAGTTTATGTTTGTTGGGCTTCCTAGCGTCAGCCCAACCTACCTCGCGTATTTTACAGGTTTATTAATCCACCGTAGGTTGGGCAGAGGAACGAAGCCCAACATAGTTGATTGAGTTTATGTTTGTTGAGCTTCCTAGCGTCAGCCCAACCTACTTCGCTGGTTTCCGTTCCTTGCTATGGTTTGCTTTCGCTTTCGCTTTCGCTGGCGCTTTCGCTTTCGAATACTTTCGTGACAGGCTTAACACTTCATCACGCCTTGCACTCTTTTGGTTTTTGGGCTGGATTTTCTTGTTACTTTATTTGGGCGCTGCCAGCTTTGTTATTGTGAACTGGGGGAATCCCGAAAAAATTAAAGAAGGGTTTTCACTCTTATTATTCATGGGTGTTTTGCCGTTGTTTAATGCACCACTGGATTGGTTGTCTTTTGGATTTACAAGAGGGTTGCTACACTCCATCGCCACACAAAAGCACGGCTGGGCGCGCATACTGATCACTAGCATGGTTGATATTGTTATCGCTCTGGTTTTTTTGTTATTAGTGGCAGCCAGTAGTTTGTTAGCTTTAATCTCGGTGAACGGGGTGGTATCTATGGCAGGAGTTGAGCCTGTGATTGATTTGCCGAGCCTTTGGAAGCAATTGCATGAGGGCAATTGGCAACAAAATCTATGGATTTGGTTGATGTTAGGCTCAACCCTTATTCCTACAGCGGTTCATTTTTTGGTTGCATTGTTTGCTTTGGCGGTAGTTCTTCCGCATGTCCCCGCTAAAGCCGCAGCGATTCAGTTGAGAAAGGCTAGAGAAGATTTTTTAAAACGAGATAAAAAGAACAGTGGCTATACTTCAACCGCTATTCAGATTGGAGAGGATGAGCGACGTATTGCTTTTATCTATGTAGTGATGCGCCAAGGGGTGGTCGTTATATTCTGGAGTGGCTTAATGTGGTTATCGTGGTTTTTGGTTTTCTCTAATTTACCGAGTTGGCTAGACGCTTCTATTGCTCTTTTTGGACAGTTTATGAAATAGGTTGTCAATACTTATTGATACACCCTTCGACTCAGTGAGTAGGTTGGGCTGAGGTACGAAGCCCAACATAATTGATTGGGTTAATGTTTGTTGGGCTTCCTAACCTACTTCACTGTATTGGATAAAGTGCTACAAACTTTCACGCAAGCGTTCTAATCGTTCCTGCTCCTCTGCATACGCCGCTTGAATTTGTACCATGACCGCATCCACATCGGCTGCTTTGCTGCTTTCCTCATAGTGCCCCGTTAACTCACTATCAGGATGTAGCTTGCCATCTTCATACAACGCCCAAATTTCTTTAGCGAAATGAGTGTTCAGTAAGATAGGTGCAAACCGGCCAAAATAGCGTTTCATATTATCCACATCACGCATCAACATGACTTCAGCATTGTTATTTGCAGCAGCATTGACCGCTTGCGGGAGGTCTATAATAACTGGCCCATACTCATCAACTAACACATTGAATTCTGATAAGTCGCCATGCACAAGCCCAGCACAGAGCATACGCACTACGTCCATGATCACCATGCCATGATAGTCAATGGCTAATTCAGGTGTGAGCGTGACATCTCCCAAACGTGGTGCTACGTGGCCGTCAGCATCCGTCATCAACTCCATTAGCAGAACCCCGTCAATACAGGTTGAGGGCTTAGGAACTCTTACTCCCGCATCAGCCAGTTTATATAAAGCATCCACTTCCGCATTTTGCCAAATATCTTCTTGCTCTTTACGGCCAAATTTAGAACCTTTCTGCATAGCACGTTCACGGCGGCTATTGCGTACTTTACGTCCCTCTGTGTATTGAGCCGCTTTCTTAAAGCTACGTTTCAGTGCCTCTTTATAAACTTTCGCACACAACACCTCGGAGCCACTGCGTACCACATAAACATCGGCTTCTTTACCACTCATTAAGCGGCTGATGACCTCGTCAACTAAGTCATAGTCGACAAGTGGCTGAAGTCGTTTTGGGATTTTCATGATGCCCTTATTTAATAGTGAGACTTTTGCACGAAAGCTCTCATGGTTAATTTTTAATGAGTGCATTCTACCTTTGCAATCGATAACTTCCAAATCCAGATAGGCATTTATATAAAAGCTTTGGTTTGCTGGTTTTTTTGATATTTCTCTTTCCTGATTTATCCAGCCTTCTTAGTCGAAGCGTTCTTGCAGGTGGAGGCTATATGAGTAAATCCTTTTTTTGATCGGCTGATCGTGGTTATACTACGCGGAATAGCCTATCCTCAAAATATAGGACACCTGAATTCACAATAACAAATAGTAAATCAAGACGGCATCAAGACTATGAAACTTAGCGCAGAAGAATTTCTCAATTGGGAGCATAAATCCATTACCTTATTGGGCATGTCAGGGGTGGGGAAAACTTTTCTCTCAACCTTATTACGCAATCATGACTGGTTTCATTATTCGGGTGACTATCGCATCGGTACGCGGTATTTGAATGAAGTGATTCTCGATAATATTAAATTACAGGCTATGCAGGTGCCATTTCTACGTGACTTATTACGCTCGGATTCTATCTTTATCGAGAACAATATTACCGTTGACCACCTAAAGCCCGTGTCTACCTTTATGGGTAAGCTAGGCAATGTTGAAGCAGGTGGGTTGTCGCTTAAAGAATATAAACGACGACAAACTCTACATCGTGAAGCCGAAATTCAGGCGATGAAAGATGTGCCAGAGTTTATGAACAAGGCACAATGTATCTATGGCTTTAATCATTTCATTAATGATGCAGGCGGTAGCATGTGCGAGTTAGATGAGCCTGGCTTGCTGGATATGTTGGCTGAAAATTCACTCATTCTCTACATCAAAGCCTCAGAAGAAAACGAGCAAATGTTGATTGATAGAGCTAAGTCAGCGCCAAAGCCGATGTATTATCGTGCAGAGTTTTTGGATGAGCTACTGGATGAATACATGCAGGAAAAAGAGGTTTCTTATACCTCCATGATTGACCCTGATGATTTTGTACGCTGGTCGTTTCCAAAACTCTTCTATTCGCGCATACCCCGATATGATGCCATTGCCGAAGAGTACGGATATACCATTACCACTCAAGAATTGTTCCAAGTAAAAACAGAACAGGACTTTGTGGAGCTGGTCGCCAAAGCGATACAAAGAAAATAATAAGGAAACGATAACTAGCCTGTATGTAGCAGAAACAGCGCTCCCTAATATGAGTAAAGTTTCTGAATAATGTAGCCAAGTGATAACAAGGAAGCCACATGCCATTAGTAGCCCATAACAAGTTACCCACATTTAGCCGTTTAGATAAAGAAGGCCAAGCCATCTTGCAACCCGAGCGCGCATCTCAGCAAGATATCCGCGAACAGCATATTGGTTTACTTAATATGATGCCCGATGCTGCTTTGGAGGCGACAGAGAGACAATTCTATCGTCTGATTGGTGAAAGCAACCCGATTATACAAATCTATATTCACCCCTTCACCTTGCCTGTTTTAGAGCGTGGAGAAAAAGCACAGAAGCATATCGACACTTATTATGAGACTTTCGAGAACCTGAAAAAAGAAGGCTTAGATGCTTTGATTATTACAGGAGCAAATGTAACTCAGCCTAACTTATCCGATGAATCCTTTTGGGAGCCATTAACGGAGGTGGTCGATTGGGCAGTTAATAATGTGACATCTACTCTTTGTTCTTGCTTGGCGACCCATGCGGTAATGGAGTTCCGTTATGGTCAGAAACGTAGGCATCTGGGCACAAAGCGTTGGGGTGTTTTTCCTCATAGTGTTACTCGTGCACATCCTTTAGTCAGAGGGGTGAATACTAAGTTTGATGTGCCCCACTCTCGTTTTAATCAAATTGATCGTGAACAGTTCGAACAGGCAGGTGCAATGATCTTAGCTGAAAGTGAAGAGGCGGGGGTGCAGCTGGCGGTCAGTAAAGATGGCTTGCGCCTAGTCTATTTTCAGGGTCATCCAGAATACGATGCGATTAGTTTATTAAAAGAATACAAGCGAGAGGTTATTCGTTTCTATCAAAGGGCCATTAAAAACTATCCCCCTTATCCCGCTAATTATTTTGATAGCTATACCCAGTCTATTTTTAATGAGTATCAAGAACGATTGATAAAAGCGATGGATAACAATGAAAGTTTCCCTGAGTTTCCTGAGCAATTAGTGATCAATCGTGTCCATAATACATGGCATGACACGGGTGAGGCGATCGTTGGAAAATGGCTCGGGCTAGTTTATCAGTATACAAATCCCGACAGGCGGTTGCATCTCATGGAAGGTGTTGACGCCGATAATCCATTAGGATTAACCAGTTAGGGGTTAATTTCTTGTTTAGTGAATAAAATATTAAAAATTATATTGACAAGTTATTATATTCGAATATACTTATATACGAATTAAGAAACACTCTGTTAGTCATAATTAAAAAATATTTAACAAATTTCGTTAGGAGAAATTATCATGAAAATTCAAACAATCGCATTCGCAGCATTAGTAGCACTTTCTGGAACAGCTTCTGCAGACTGGTTCGACGGCATGAACAACGGCGCAGGAAATGGTCAAGCAACAGGTAACGGTCAAGCTTGGACTACTGGAAACACTAAAGGTGACGGAAACGGCGCTGGAAAAGTAAACGGATGGGGAGCTGGTAAAGGCGACGCAGACGGTGAAGTAGACTTCTCTATCACTTTCAAAGGTAAGGGTCGTACTAACATGGATACTAAAATGGCTGCTGACGGTCAAGGCAATGTAACTGGAAACGGTCTTGCTGATTGGACTGGCGCTGGTAACGGAGCGGGTAACACAGCTGCAAACGCTACAGGTTCTAACACAACTAACGGTGCTGGAACATTCCCAGGAAACAACAACAACGCTCCTGTATACATGCCTGCTCCTCAGATGCAGCGTCCAGCAGCAGTTGCTCCTACAGCAGCAGTTAAAGCTGAAACTAAGTAAGATTTATCTTATTAGTTAACTACCTCTTATAACAATAAAAATAGAGAGGTAGCATCAAAAAGGCCAGCATTATGCTGGCCTTTTTGTGTTTAAAATAAGTTGATATAAATAATCTGTGGGTAGTTTAGTCGGCTATTGCCTGACGAATGAAGTATATAATGAGCGGTGAGAGTAAACCTAAATTCCTCAGTTAACCGCTTATGATTCTTATTAAGATGTTGATATTAATTAGCATTATAGTATTTTCGGTCTTCACTTTAAGAGTGAAGGCGCTACAATATGTAGAGCAACCCTATTTAACCTGATTAGCTATATGAAAAAACTCATTAAGGATCAACCATTAATTCCTTTTTTCATTACGCTACTCAGGCTAAAAGAATCACTCTACATATCGTCTAACTGAGGATTTTAGAGTAAAGCGATTTAACCTCCTCTTTGAAAAGGTGGTTTTAACCAGCTAAAAGGGTATCTCTATTAATTCTGGTCGGAGTTGCTGTGACTTAGCTGAGCTTTAGTAAAGCTTAGAAGCTACAGCAGATAGAATTTGTTAAATTAAAGCTAACCACTCTTTAGCTATAGCCTGTGGACTTAAATGTTCAACAGAGCTGCGGGCATTCTGCTTGAAGGTTGTATGTAATTCTTTATCAGCATGTAATCGGTCAATAGCTTCGGTAAGAGCAGGCACGTTTTCAGCTTCAACCAATAAACCGTTTTCTTCATGGTTTATAATCTCGTTAGGCCCTGTTTCGCAATCATAAGAAACACACGGACATTCGCATGCCAATGCTTCAATCAAAATATTCGGAAAGCCTTCGTGTCTGCTGGATAAAACAAAGAACTCTGCTTTAGCATAATAAGCAAAGGGATTATCAACATTGCCTTTTAGAATGACTTTGTCTGTTAAGCCATGTTGATCAATTAAAGCCTGAAGTTCAGTACGATCATCACCCTCACCACAGATTAACAAATCAACTTCATTTTTTGCTTGGCTGGCGGCAAAGGCTTTAATAAGAAAATCAAAACCTTTTTGTGGTGCAAGTCGTCCAACAGATAGCAAAAAAGGTCGGGTTTCTTCAATAGGGTCGCTTGATTTACTAATGGCATTGCTAGCATCAACCGAGTTATAGATCGTAGTGGTGTTGGTAAAGCCAAATTGCTCAATTAGTTTTTGCTCAATTGCTTTTGCACAAGCCACGATTTTCTTGGCTTTTGGATATATTAAAGGGTAAAAAGGCCGATAGATTTGGGGCAAAGATTTGGGGTTGTCATGTACCGAAACGATGGTTTCTCTATTAGCTAAAACGCTAGGAAAACCAGGTCCTTCCATAAAGGTAAAAATGCCATCAAACTGATGTTCTTTATAGAGTTTTCTTAGCTTGAATGCACGTTCCAGAATAATGAATACTTTTCCTAATTTAGAAGGTCTAGGAAGAACATTTAAGTTAATTAAATTGCCGCCGTGGGGGTAACCTACATCAGCACCATCAAAGACGATAACGGAAACATCATGCTCATCTTGCATGGCAAGTGACAAGTTTGAAACAGCACGTTCTGCACCACCACTTTTCATGTGGCCTATAAGAAAAGCAATTTTCATAAAGTTTTTATCAAAAATAGAAAAGGGGGATTTACTTATTTATAACCCCAAAAGTCAAACCTCAATATTTAAACGGTATTCTTTAGAGGGATAGGGTCGAAAATATAGCAGATTGTTAGTTATGTAGTAAGAGGTGGTTAAAGAAAACTACTGATAGCGTAATTTACCAATAATAGAATCGTCACTCATTCTCTTTAGCTATAAGTTCAGGCGAAGTCTCATAGTAAATGATCAGAAAGGTTAAAAAAGGGTTAAAAGTTTACATCACCCCTTGAAAAGAAATTTGTTACCACTAAGCTCCTATCACAATAGAAAAATAACACGCATAAACCTGAATCCGTCACTTCACTACGGTATAGGGCATAAGAATATTGATTTATAACGGGTTTAAAAATTCCCCGCTTATCGAAGGGTGAAGCTAAGGTTTTTTATAAATCAATGCTAAACCAATCTCTTAACCCTATTATTCGTATTGAACGTAACGGATTCAGGTAAAACAAATAACAAGGTAGATGACATGGCAGACATTGAGAACACTTCAAATGATAAAAGTAACCATCAGGCTTTCCTAGCCATTCGAGAGCATCTTCAGCAGCGCATTATTGGCCAGCAAGTATTGGTTGACCGTTTGTTGATAGCGCTATTAGCCGATGGACATTTGCTAGTAGAAGGTGCACCAGGATTGGCGAAAACGACGGCTATTAAAGAATTGGCAGCGGTGTTAGAAGGTGATTTCCATCGTCTACAGTTTACTCCCGATTTATTACCAGGTGATTTGACGGGAACCGATGTATATCGCCCAGAAACAGGTGACTTTGTATTCCAGCAGGGGCCATTATTTCATAACCTTATTCTGGCAGATGAGATTAACCGTGCGCCAGCTAAAGTCCAATCTGCTTTATTAGAAGCGATGGGCGAACATCAAATTACCGTTGGTAAAACGACTTACTCACTACCTCGACCGTTTTTAGTCATGGCGACTCAAAACCCCATTGAGCAAGAAGGCACGTATCCGTTACCTGAAGCGCAATTAGATCGTTTCTTAATGCATGTGATGATCGACTACCCATCCGCTGAAAACGAAAACGCTATTTTAGAATTGGCACGCCAGCAAGCTAGTGAACAATATAAGCCGGTTGATAGCACTCAGGCACAGTTGAGTAATGAGCAAGTCAAACAAGCCCAACAAGAAATATTAGCGATTCACATGGCAGCTCCTGTTCAAGAATATTTAGTACAACTGGTACTAGCTAGCCGTGATCCATCCCCCTATAGCCAACAGCTCGCTCGTTGGATTAGCTATGGCGGTAGCCCTCGTGCGACGATTGCGTTAGACCGTTGTTCTCGTGCACATGCATGGTTGAATGGTCGTGATTATGTATCGCCTGAAGATGTTCAAGCCGTTGCGCATGAAGTGTTACGTCATCGAGTTTTGCTGTCTTATGAAGCCGAAGCAGATGGCGTAACGACTGATCATATTATTGATGAGCTTATTAAGAACATACCTGTAGGTTAGGGTAGTTAGGGTAGAAGGGAAGAGTGAGCAGAATGTTTAGCAGTCTCAAACAACAATTTGGACGAATAATAAAGACGACTGATTCCGAATCATCTTCGTTGTCTCATACGGTGCGTCCAACACAAAAGCAAAGCTATGCCGATGCTCAAGTCCAAGCTCAAACCAGCAACGGCACATCCGTAAGTGTGGATGATCTGATTGCCATGCAGCGCTATGTACGCAAAATAGACTTATCAAAACGCTCACCTGCTTTGGCGTCAACGACAGGTAATCACTTCTCGCGCTTTCGCGGTAGGGGCATGGATTATCAAGAGTCACGAGTTTACCAAGCGGGTGATGATATTCGTAGTATGGACTGGCGAGTGACTGCACGTGCAGGAAAACCCCATACCAAGCTCTATCAAGAAGAACGAGAACGACCTGTTGTGTTGCTGGTCGACTTTAGCCCGAGTATGTTTTTTGGTTCAGTTAAGTCACTTAAGTCTGTGGTGGCTGCACAAGTCTCGGCCTTGCTAGGTTGGGCTACTGCAAAAAAAGGGGATCGTGTGGGGGCATTGCTTATCAATGGTGATCATAAAGAAATAGCTCCTAAAATGGGTAAACGTGGCGTGCTTAATCTGATTCGAGAGTTGGTTAAATTTTCTGATCCAAAAACAGGTTTAAGCACCCTCAAAAAAAGCAGTCACCTTAATGACGAACTACAACGCTTAAGAAGAATTGCTAGACCAGGCTCGTTAGTGTTTTTAATCAGTGATTTCTACACCATCAATGAAGAGACACAACGTCACTTATTACGCTTGCGTCAACATAATGATGTAGTAGCCATCCAAGTAGTTGACCCATTAGAACAATCAGCCCCACCTGCGGGGCGTTATAGCGTCACCAATGGAGATGAAGAAGGAGTGCTAGATATGCGGTCTCATAAAGACCAGCAGCACTACAATGCATTTTTTAGTCAGCACCATCGCAAGCTCAAAGAAGCGATGCGTAAAAACAAAATCCCATTATTAACGATCTCGACAGCAGATGGTGTTGCGCTACGTTTACAAGGTTATTTTGGTGGAGTGAAGAGACAATCGGTTACGGCTAGTAAACGTCAAACCAGTAAAAATGAGGAGGCTGCATAATGGCAAACCCTCAAGTGCAAACACCTCAGCACCCGCAAGAAATACAGCTAGCGGATATTCACATTCCTGCAAAACCTTCTGCTTGGCCGCCTGCTTATGGGTGGTGGATTTTATTGGCGCTGCTTTTAGCGTTAATTACAGTGATAAGCTTAAAAATAATTCGATACAAAAAATTAAAGAAACAGCAGAAACTAACCTTACAAATGTTGCATGTGCTGGAGAAAAAACTACAACAAAATGCAGCAACAGAAGTGTTAGCGGAGATTAATATTCTACTCAGACGATTAGCGTTAATGCACTACCCACGTAAAAAAATAGCCAGTTTAACGGGTAAAGAATGGCTTAATTTTCTGGATAAAAGCCTCGATAGCAGTGGCAAAGCGAAAGACTTTAGTCAGGGTGCTGGTCGTATTCTAGGGGATGCTCCTTATCTAGCAAAACTGCCTGATAATGCAGATATTAAAGGTTTAAGCAAAGTCATAAAAAAATGGGTAAAGAACATTTCAGTAAAAGAGTTAGCGCATCATTCGGTTAACTATTCAAGTAAGCGCTCAGTTAAACCTTCAAGCAAGAGGGCTAAAGCATGAATATAGAATTTGCTTTGCCTTGGGTTTTTTGGCTATTACCGTTGCCTATGCTAGCGGCACTCTTGCTCCCTCGCGCAGTGGTTTCATCTTCAGGTGCGTTAAGAATTCCTTTTTTTGAAGCCATGAAAGCCAGTATGGCTAAACAACAAAGCCATCGCTCTCTTTTCTGGTTAATACTGGCAGTTATCGCGTGGCTAGCATTAGTCACCTCTGCGGCAAGACCACAGCTAATTGGCGATACGATTCGAATGCCAGTGAGTGGACGAAGCTTAATGATGGCGGTGGATATTTCAGGCTCCATGCAAGAGCAGGATATGTTTATAAAAGGTCGTCCTGTCTCACGTCTTACGGCGGTTAAGCAAGTGGCGGGTGACTTTATAGAACATCGAGAAGGTGATTTGATGGGCTTAATTTTGTTTGGAACCAATGCCTATCTACAAGTGCCTTTAACGCAAGACCGAAAGACGGTAAAGCTGTTATTGGATGATGCCATATTGAGAATAGCAGGGCCAAAAACGGCTATTGGCGATGCGATTGGTTTAGCGGTAAAGCGTTTAAGAGAGCAACCCGAAAAAAACCGTGTGCTAGTTTTATTAACCGATGGCGCTAATACAGCGGGAACCATCAAGCCACTTAAAGCAGCCGATTTAGCGGCACAAGAAGGAATTCGTATTTATATTATTGGTGTGGGTACTGATGGAGGGGTTATTAGAACACCTTTTGGTATGCAGCGCGTACGCGGTGGTGATTTAGATGAGCCATTGTTAAAAGACATTGCCAGTAAAACTTCGGGTGAGTATTTTCGAGCCAGAGATGTACAGAGCTTACAAAAAATCTATGCGCTATTAGACGAAATCGAACCTGCGTCTAAGGATGACATAACCTATCGCCCTGTGGATGAGCTATACCATTGGCCTTTAGCGCTTGCTCTGTTGTTAAGTGTTTGGATTGTCTTTGGAATAAATGGAGTGAGTGGGATTAGTCGCAGTACCCGCAACGGCCGCAAAAAGGGAGGGCAAAACCATGTTTGAACAACTAGGTTCTGCGTTATCACAGTTTCATTTTTTACAGCCTGCTTGGTTGTTGGCTCTCATCCCTTTAGCTTTAATTTATTGGTTAGTAGTTCACAAAAAAACGGCACATAGCGACTGGGATAAAGTCATTGATGCACATTTATTACAGGTACTATTAGCCAAAAGTGAAACAAAAAAGGCAAAGTCATTCTCTGCTTTGTTGATGTTAGCGTGGCTGATAGCTGTGTTGGCGCTAGCCAACCCCGTATGGGAGAAAAAGGCGATCCCTGTCTTTCAGACGAACACCGCTAGAGTTATCGTATTGGATTTATCACGCTCAATGAATATCGCCGATATAAAACCTTCTCGATTGGAACGTGCTAAGTTCAAAATTAAAGATATTTTGGCTAGACAGGAAGAAGGTCAAACAGGGCTTGTGGTGTTTGCAGGAGATGCTTTTATCGTCACGCCGCTGACACGAGATGCAGATACCATTAACTCGTTGTTAGCTGCACTAAAAACAGAGATTATGCCAGTACAAGGTAGTCGAGTTGATTTAGGATTACTCAAAGCTAAAGAGTTATTACAGCAAGCAGGTGTTGCAAAGGGTCAAGTTTTATTAATAGCGGATGGCGCACGTAAAGCAACGTCATTATTGGCTGTAGAAGCATTACGTGATAAGGGTCACAGGGTTTCTGTTTTGGGTGTTGGTACCCAACAGGGTGGGCCGATTCCTAATGTACGAGGGCGTGATTCGAAGCCCATTATTGTGCCTTTACAGAAGAAACTATTACAGCAAATTGCTGAGCAGGGTGGTGGTCAATATCGTGATTTGAGTACAAGTAGTGCGGATATTGATCACTTGCTTGCCTCCCTCTCAACAGCTTCTTCGCAGGGAGCTAATAAGGTAGAAAGTATTGATAATTCGAGTAATGACTGGCAAGCACAAGGACCATTATTGGTTTTGTTGTTATTACCCTTAGCGGCAATAGCTTTTAGAAAAGGCTGGTTATTAACGGTGGGCTTGATAGTGATAACGCTTGGTCAACCTCAACCTGTAATGGCTTCAGCGTGGGATAGTTTGTGGAAACGGCAAGATCAATTAGCCGACCAAGCATTACAAGCAGGAGATTATGAACAGGCCGAAGTTTTGGCAGAAGACCCGTTAAGACGAGGCAGTGCTGCCTTTAAAAAAGGTGACTATGAAAAAGCGCTGAGTGATTTTAGTGAAGCGCAAGGCGTTGATGCGGCTTATAACAAGGGTAATGCATTGGCTAAATTGAAAAAATATGAGGATGCGATCAAAGCTTATGATGAAGCGTTGAAACAGCAACCTGATATGCAAGATGCGACTAACAATAGAGCAATGATTCAGGCACTTTTAGATAAGAAAAAAGAGCAAGAAAAGCAGCAACAGCAGTCAAAGCCTGAAGATAAGAATAAAAATAAAGAGCAGGATAAGAAAAAAGATCAAAATAAGGACCAGCAACAAGATCAAAACCAGCAGGACGCGAAAGAAAACTCACAGCAAGGTGGTGATAAAAAGGATCAGGAGCAACAAGAGCAAGGAAAGCAAGGTCAAGAAAAACAAGACCAGAAAAATAAAGAAGGTAATAATAAAGAAGGCGAAGAAGGAAAAAAAGATTCTGAGCAATCATCGGAAGAAAACCAGTTTGCGAAAGCTAACGAAGAGAAGGATAAAGAGCGAGCAAAGAAAGGAGAGGAAAAGGAAGCAGAAAAAGCTAAACAACTAGAAGAGTTGGCAAAACAAGCGGATGAAAATCAGAATAAAAAGGCAGAAGAAGATGGGGGTAAGGATAAGACAGCAAGCGCTGAGCAAGTAGGAAAAAAAGAAGGAGAGCAGAGTAAAGATAAAGATAATGATAAAGAGGCGAAAGAGGACGAAGCCAAAGTAATAGCTGAACAACAGCAAGGTGATAAAAAAGATGCTGAAGCGAGTCAGGAGCAAGAAAAAGCAGAACATCAAGCAATGGCTGAAGCACTAAGTAAAGAAGAAAAAATTGCCGCAGAGCAATGGCTACGTCGTATTGAAGATGACCCCGGTGAATTATTGAAACGTAAGTTTAGATACCAATATAAGCGCCGTAGGCAGTCAGCGGGTTCAGGAGATTCTCAACCATGGTAAATCTATTTAAAAAGCTAACATTGAGTGTGTTCTTGGTGCTAATGGCGAGTAACACGTGGGCAGGTGTGAGAGCGTATCTTGATCAAACCACGGTTAATGTGGGTGATCCTGTAACGCTGACGATTGAAAGCGACAACCGCGCAACGCAAGCACCAGACCTCAATCCGTTAAACCAAGACTTTGATATTGTACATACTACTCAGAGTTCTCAATCAAAATGGGTAAACGGAGCATCATCGTTCACTAAGTCCTGGATGGTTAGGCTATTACCTAAGCGTCAAGGCGAGATAACAATCCCTGCCTTTTTATTAGGTCAGGAAAGTACCGCACCTTTAAAGCTAATCGTTGCCGAAATTCCAGCGGATCAAGTTAAAAAAAATAGCCAGTTTATGACGCTGGAAGCAAGTGTTGATATAGGAAAATCCTTGCCTTATGTTCAACAACAAATTCCCTATGTGCTTAAGCTATTTACCGATGATTCTATTGAGTCAGGCGAGGTTTATCCTCCCAATATCGAAAATGCAATTATAGAAAAGCTCTCAAGAGATAAGCAATATAGTGTTGTGCGTAATGGTCAAAAGCTCAATGTGTTGGAAAGGCATTACGTTATTTCAGCTGAGAAAAGTGGCAAACTTATAATCCCACCCGCAATATTTAAGGGTGAGCAAACACTACCAAGCGATCAACAGTCACGTGGTCTTGGTAGGGGCGGGTTTCCCGATAGTATTTTTAACGACCCTTTCAACGACCCTTTCTTTAATTCGGGTTCTTTTGGAAGTTTGTTTCGAGAGCCAGGCAAGCCTGTAACAACACGTAGTGATTCTATAGAAATAGATATTCAGCCCTTGCCTACCGATTACAAAGGGAATAGTTGGATACCCGCAGAAGACTTAGTCATTAAGGATAGTTGGCAGAATAGCAACCCCGTTTTTAAAGTTGGTGAGCCTATAAATCGTACCTTAACCCTACAAACAAAAGGGCTGACTGGTTCGCAGATTCCTGATGTAGTTGTCGATGAGCCATCTAACATCAGGGTGTACTCTGATAATGCGGATACGCAAACACAAACCGATGGCAATACCGTTTATGGCATCCGTAGACAACAATTGAACTATATACCCAATACTGCGGGGAAGACGACAATCCCAGCAGTAAACATTGATTGGTGGAATGTAATCACTAAGCAACAAGAAACCTTTACGTTACCTGCGCGAGAAGTAGAGATATTGCCAGGGAAGGATGGTGCATCAGTAACTTCTAAGGCGAGTCAGTCTGAGCTTGGGGCAGGTGACAGTAGCAAAAACTCTGCTCAGGAAGATCCCGTTCAAGCTACTGAAGACTCAATAAAGAAGCCGCGATCATGGGGAGTAATAATAGCGATGGGCTTGGGAAGTATCCTGGGGATTGGGTTGTTAATCTTTCTTTGGAAATGGAGTCATCGAAAAAGTACAACGGTAGAGAAGAAGATTATAGCTACCAAGAAAGCCGTAATGAGTGCTGATAAATTGCTGAATCAGCTACAACAGGCGTGTAGCCAGAATGATAATAAACAAGCGGCTAGTGTTTTATTACAACTCGCAGAAGCTAAATGGAACGATAACCCGCCTAAGAATTTGGGAGCTTTAGCTGATCGTTTACAGAAAGGATTACAGGGTGGGAATACTGCTGAAATGATAAGGGGCTTGGATAAAAGCCTTTATGCAGAAGCATCTGAAGCCACTAAATGGCAGGGTCAATTATTATGGAATGCCATGAAGCAGGGCTTATCCACATACGATGTTAAAAATACAGAGTCTACTGAAGTAGTAGATAACCTATATCCTCACCGAGATTAAGTGCTTTGAAAATGGGCTAACAACGTTTAATAGCTTGTTTATTTACTAGCAAAAGCTGAATGAGTAGCATAAACCACTGTTCCCGCAGCAGAGCTACACTCAGTATGCGTGGGTTCAGTACCAAACGTTCGAGAGGAAGGTTGATAGCTATATACCTTGTAACAGAAACGAGTGGAAGCTCTGTCGACGCTATCTAGGGTGGCAATATCAACTGTTCCATTATGATCCACATCACCAATCTTATAGAGCTGGTTAGCGTACCTGGTTAGATATTCAGCTCGAATATTCTTTAATGCCGTCGCGTTAGTGCCTGAAGACTGAACAATTACTTTGGAATGCTCAATATAGATGTTGGCAGAAATACCATCTATAGGCTGGAATACACTGAATTCATTCAGTTGATCAGCATAGGATAAAGGCGACGCTAATAGTGTGGTGCATGTTAGTAATGCAGTTATGTGTGTTTTCATCATATACCTCCTTGTATACGATATTTGTTAATGAGACCTTTGCACGAAAGATATGACGGATAAAAATGGCTTGAATTTCCTCTATTCCTACTAAAAATTCGGCCAATAGCTCGGCTATTACCCTCATTTTTAGCAAAAATAGAGAAAATTACGCTCATTTTTCTCTCGCCATCCTTTCGTGCAAAGGTCTCTTAATATTTTATCAAAAAGTGCACGGAGTATAGTCAAAAAACTTAATAAGTGGGGCTGTGCTGGCACTTATTTCTGTTAATATCCCTGAATTCTCACGATTGACGGTTAGATAAGCTAAAAATATGAATTATTCAATAATAAACAA
Organism: Thiotrichaceae bacterium; assembly: GCA_026991755.1. Lineage (GTDB taxonomy): Bacteria > Pseudomonadota > Gammaproteobacteria > Thiotrichales > Thiotrichaceae > HyVt-477. The sequence continues at coordinate 36,671 of JALXAX010000182.1, forward strand.
TGAAACTCCCGCTAACTATCAAACGGATTGTGTCGTGGTAGCCGTTTTTAAAAACAATAAGAAAGAAGCTGAGCTATCAGCAGTAGCAAAAATGATTGATGAGCAAACAGAAAATGCGCTATCAAGCTTGATAAAAATGGGTGATTTCACGGGTAGTGAAGGCTCTATCGAAATGCTTTACAACCTCTCTGGTATTGAAGCGAAACGCGTGATGTTAGTAGGTTGTGGTGATAGCAGTAAGTTTGATTTAGCAGCGCTACATGAGACGATGGCTAAAGTAGGTAAGCGCTTAAAGGCTATGAAAATCAAGCAAGCTGCAATCTGGCTTGCAGAGTCTGCTGACGATCAACAGCAAGCGATACAGCAAGTGATTACGACCTTGTCATCCTGTTTTTACTCGTTGGATGATTACAAGTCGGATAAAGAAGAAAGCGACCAACCGACTTTAAGTGACATCGCTATTGCCAGCAGCAATGCTGAGCAAACAGCAGTGGAAGGCATAGGAATAGCTAAAGGCGTAGAGTTAGCTAAAAACATGGCGAATCAGCCAGGAAATGTGTGTACACCTACTTATTTAGCGGAACATGCCATCAAGCTAGGTCATCAACATGACAACATGGCAGTAGAGATTCTAGAAGAATCTGATATGCAAGCACTAGGCATGGGAGCATTTTTATCCGTTAGCGCAGGTAGTCGTGAGGATGGAAAGTTTATCATTATGAACTACAAGGGAGGCGCTGAGGGCGACAACCCCGTTGTTCTGGTTGGTAAAGGAATCACCTTTGATACAGGTGGCATATCGTACAAGCCTAGCGCAAAAATGGATGAAATGAAGTTTGATATGGGCGGTGCCGCCTCCGTACTTGGAACCATGCAAGCGATAGCGACTATGCAGCTTCCTATGAATGTTATCGGTGTAATTGCCTCTGCAGAAAATATGCCCAGTGGTCATGCTACCAAGCCTGGCGATATCGTGACTTCCATGGCGGGTAAGACCATCGAAGTGCTTAATACCGATGCAGAAGGTCGATTGGTTTTATGCGATGCACTGACGTATGTAAAGAAATTTGATCCTGCTATCATCATTGATATTGCCACATTAACAGGGGCGTGTATCGTCGCTTTAGGCCATCATATTTGTGGCTTGATTAGTAATAATGATGAGCTATCAGAAGACTTGATGAAAGCGGGTGAAGATTCACTAGACCCCGCGTGGCGCTTGCCTTACAACGATAAATATACCAAACAATTAAAGAGCGAATTTGCAGATTTGGGGAATATCGGTGGCCCTGCAGCAGGCACGATAACGGCAGGTTGTTTCTTGGCCGAGTTTGTGGATGATGATTGTGCATGGGCGCATTTAGATGT
>JALXAX010000183.1 GCA_026991755.1 Thiotrichaceae bacterium
GTTCTTTTTTGGTCTTTTTGGATTTGCTTAGTTCGAAGGTACTTCCAAAGTCTAATTGCATAGCTCTACTCAAATGAATCGATTGGGGTTGAAGTGATTATACTAATTTTTGGGAGGTTAATCAGAGATTCCTTAAGAATATGAGCAGGTATTGAATCTTTTTCATTTTTTGCATAGAGCGTAAGTAACCAAGTTTCACTAGCTCTATCTTTCCAGTAATAAATTACCCGAATGCCACCACTCTTGCCTTTATTATTTATAGCCCATCGTATCTTTCTTACACCACCACTGCCTTTTATAATATCCCCTTTCTCAGGGTTATTCATAAGATAAAGCTGGAATAAACGATACTCTTCATCTTTCATCTATTTTGAAAGGAGCTTTGTGAAAATTGAAGATTCGATAAATACCATTCTTGAGATACTACGGCAATGCCGTATTTTCTTCAAGTATTTAATATTTTATGTATGATGATTTTGTAGGGAGTCTCTGAATAAGCCGGATAAAAATTTCTGAGTCTTAACTGAGCTTTATCGAAACTTAGAAGCCTTGGAGATAGAATTTGTCAGGTTTTTGATAGAAAAGTTATCAAAGTTATCAATAGCCGTACAAATGTGAGTATTCATCCCTTTTTATGATGGCCACGAAAGAACAGTGAACAGCCCCACATAAGATACATCACCTGTACCCTCTAAAAAGACTGCCATCCGCACTTTTCACTTTTGTGAGAACATCACCCTTTCATTAACCAAATTCAACATTGCATCTAAATATCTCAAGTTTTTTCTGACAAATTAACTAGTATAGTTAGTATTATGAATACCGACTCATTGAAACATTTACCCAACATCATCTCCATACTAAGAATCATCCTGATTGTTCCTATTATTAGTTCTATCTGGGCGGGCAACTATACGTTATCGCTCATTCTTATTTTTATCGCAGGCGTCTCTGATGGCGTTGATGGCTTTCTCGCTCGCTACTTCAACTGGCAATCCAAACTAGGCGCTATGCTTGATCCGTTAGCGGACAAGATATTACTCATTAGCCTATTTGTTGTGTTTGCCTTTAAAGACTTGCTCCCCTTTTGGCTCATGTATTTGGTGGTTCTTAGAGACTTGATTATTTTATGTGGGGCTATTGCTTACCAGGTTGTCACTAAACAACTTGAAATGAAGCCGATATTTATCAGCAAAATCAATACCGCATTACAGATAATACTAGTGTTAGTCATTGCACTTAAACTAGCGGATATTCATATTGCAGACTGGCTGCTCAATAGTATGATTGGGCTTGTCGTGCTATCCACCGTACTCAGTGGTATTAGTTACGTTGTACGATGGACGCGCTATACCCTTTCAAATAAGAATAACCTGAATCCGTGACTTCAATGCGGATAACAGGGGATAAGATATTGGTTTAGCACGGGATTTTAAAAAATCTTAGCTTCACCCTTAGGTTAAGCGGGCATTTTTTAAACCCGTGATGAATCAATAGCTTATTCACTGTGCCGTAGTGAAGTCACGGATTCAGGAATAAGGTTGATAACCTACCATAGCCACTATAAGAGACCTTTGCACGAAAGATATGACGGATATATGCAAGCTTAATAATTGAGTTAACCGTTTTGATAAAACGGCAAGCTCTATAAAAACGTTGCGTGATATACTCGCATTTATGCTTTAAACATCTTTAGCTCATCTTCAAAAAACAGAACAAATACAATGACAAACAATACACGCTGGTTCTGGCTAGCGCTTATTTTATTTAGCTTTATCTTGCTCTACTTTCTGGCTCCCATCCTGACACCCTTCGTTATGGGCGCATTGTTAGCTTATCTGGGCGATCCGTTAGTAGACAGACTTGAAACGTTCAAACTCTCTCGAACCTTGTCGGTGGTTATCGTTTTTGTCGTGCTATCCACTATCTTTTTGATCACCTTTTTATTAGTTATCCCTGTATTAGAAACACAAATTAAAAACCTTATTCATAAACTCCCTGCCTTTTTAGACTGGGGTTTAAACCAACTACAACCTTATCTAAAGAAGGACTTGGATGTAGATGTATCAGTACTAGAAATAGACCGCATCAAAGCAATGATTGGTTCTCATTGGAATCAGGCAGGAGGTATTATTCGTTCATTAATTAGCGCTATCTCGCACTCAGGTATGTTCGTGGTCGCATGGATTGCCAATATTGTACTCACCCCTGTCATCGCCTTTTATATGCTGCGTGACTGGGATCATTTTGTCGCTTACATCCACGACCTTTTGCCACGCTCCGCAGAGCCAACCATCAACCAGCTCGCAAAGGAATCGGACGAGGTGTTAGGTGCTTTTTTAAGAGGGCAGCTACTAGTTATGCTCTGTTTAGCAACCATCTACACCTTTGGCTTATGGCTAGTGGGCGTCGAGTTTGCTTTGCTGATTGGCTTACTGGCAGGCTTCTTAAGTTTCGTACCTTATCTAGGGTTAATTATCGGCGCAGCTGTTGCCGTGCTTGCAGTGATGTTCCAAACACAGGACTACATGGATGTCATGTTGGTATTATTAGTATTTGCTATCGCGCAAATCATTGAAGGCATGATCCTTACACCACTACTAGTAGGGGAGCGTATTGGCTTACACCCCGTAACCGTTATTTTTGCGGTATTAGCTGGCGGGCAACTGTTCGGCTTCTTTGGTGTTTTATTAGCGCTACCGATTGCTGCAATACTTGCCGTTATCATGCGCCATCTGCATAGCTCCTATAAAGAAAGTCATATTTATAGAATCTAACATGTCTACTCAACAGCCCTCTAACCAACCCTTTCAACAACCACTGCTCAACCTCGCTTTGCATGATGGACAGCGCTTTAACACGTTCTACGCTAGCGCTGAAAACGCTTTAATAGTGGATGATTTACACTCTTCCCTAACGCAAAATGAACATAAGCAAACTATCATCTGGGGCAGTAAAGACACGGGTAAATCCCATCTGCTCCAAGCCACCTGTTACGCGGCTTATAACGAAGGCGTCAGTGCAGCTTATATGCCATTAGCAAACCTTAAACGACATGGCACAGCCATTTTCGATGGCTCATCCAGCTATCATATGATCTGTATTGATGATGTAGATAGCGTCATCGGTAATGATACCTGGGAGCTGGCGTTGTTTAATCTCATTAACCAAAGTAGAGAAAGTCAGCAGGTTTTAATGTTTAGCTCCAGCGAAAACCCACGCCACTTGGACTGCAAACTAGCGGATTTACTGTCACGCTTATTGTGGGGTGCTAGCCATCAACTCAAAGAACTCAATGATGATGATAAAACCAACGCATTAAAATTCCGCGCAGCTCATCGTGGAATTGAGCTTGATAATGCGGTGATTGAGTATATATATAAGCGATACCCACGAGATTTTACTACGCTTATGGATATTCTGGATAAGCTGGATATTGCCAGTTTAGCTAGTCAACGTAAAATCACGATACCGCTAGTAAAACAGGCTCTTCAATAGAACCTGAATCCGTGTAAAGACAAGGCTCGCGGTAGTCATAACAAGCATTACCGAAAGCACAAATAGACTCAACACACTAAAAAGGAATCGCCATTATGGATATGCAATCATTCTTAGATGACCTCATCAAAACAGGTAAAGAGTACGCTGAAAAAGGACAAAAAATAGCAGAAGAGCAACTCAATATCAATGCCGATGGCGATAACCGAGATGCAACATTGGATGGCATGAAAAAAGGCGCCATCGCAGCAGGTGCATTGGCATTATTACTAGGCACTAGCGCAGGCAGAAAGCTAACAGGCTCAGCACTTAAAATTGGCAGCCTTGCCGCGGTCGGTGGCATTGCCTACAAAACGTGGGAAAAGTGGCAAGCAGAACAAGCTCAAGCTGCGATTGAAGCCAAAGCTCAAAAAGATGAGCAAGAAGCAGCGATACTCGCTAAGTTTGAAGAAAAAGAAGAAGAAACACCCAAAGCGCTAACTGTCGATAAACTCGATGGCGAAGAAGCTGAAGCACGTAGCCAAATATTAGTAAAAGCGATGATTGCTGCGGCTAAATCAGACGGCAAAATGAGCGATGACGAGACCACGAGCATCAATCAGCAAATCCAAAAGCTCAACTTGGGTAACGATATTGAAGATGTGCTTAAATCGGGCTTAGTTACACCGCTTAGCGCAAAATCTGTCGCTAAAATGGCAGATAATAAAAAAATTGCTGCTGAAATTTATCTAGTTTCTATCTTAGTAACCGATGCCGAAAATAACCAGGAAAAAGCCTATATGAATGCATTAGCAGAAGCATTAGAGCTACCTGATGATATGGTAAAAGAGCTGGAAAACTACCGATAGTTAGACCTAGGAGGTTGTCCAAGAACTAGAAGCGTAGCGAAAATCACAGGAGTATTATAAGCTGGGTTTATTGAATGAGGCGAATAGTTGTTCTATTTAACGATTTCAATAAGCTCAGATTATGATGCTCATGGGATTTGTAGTAGCTTCTTAGTTCTCAGACAGCCTCCTAGGAGGCTGTACTAGTACAACGACTAGTTAACAATGTCGCTATATTGAAAGGCAAGGTTGTAGGTTGGCGGTGACGAAGGAACCCCAACAAACATGGTTGTGTTGGGCTTCGTTCCTCAGCACCAACCTACAGAAGGTATTTTCCTCTATCTCCTAACCTCCACTCCATAACAGAGTACACCCCATGCAAATCCAGTGGTACCCCGGCCATATGTACAAGGCCAACAAGGAATTCAAAAAGGTCTTACCCAAGATTGATGTCATTATCGAAATCCTTGACGCTCGCATTCCTTATAGCAGTGAAAACCCTATGGTAGCAGAGCTTCGTGGCGATAAGCCCTGTATAAAAGTACTCAATAAAAGCGACCTTGCTGACCCTGATAAAACCCAACAATGGCAAGATTATTTTGAGCAGCAGGAGTCGGTAAAAACGTTATCTGTCACCATGCATGAGACCGATAGAATCAAACAGATTCCCGCACTATGTCGCAAGCTTGTCCCGCATAAAGCCCATACAGACCGTGGTATACATGCCATGATTATGGGTATTCCTAACGTAGGGAAATCAACCCTGATCAATATTTTGGCGGGTCGTATGATTGCCAAAACAGGCAACGAACCCGCTGTCACTAAAAGCCAGCAACGCATTGATCTTAATAATGGTGTTGTTCTGTTAGACACCCCAGGCGTACTTTGGCCTAATATCGAAAACGAACACAGTGGCTATCGCCTTGCTGCTACAGGTGCGATAAAAGACACTGCAATTGACTATGATGATATTGCTTATTACACCGCTGAATACTTACTAGACAATTACCCTGATAGACTTAAAAAACGCTATGGACTAGATGAGCTTCCTGAAACTGAAGCGGAGTTTATGGAGATTATCGGCAAAAAGCGGGGTTGTTTACGGGCGGGGGCAAATCTGGATGTTGAGAAAATTTCTAAAATTCTTATTGCTGAGTTGCGCTCAGGCGAGCTAGAAAACATTACCCTCGAAACGCCCCCTATGATGGAGGTTGAAAAACAAGCCGTTGAAGTCAAACGTGAAAAGAAAAGAATCCGAGAAGAGGCTAAGCTCAATAGAAAGAAGAAAAGACGTAAAAGGTAAACCCACAACTATCAGTGAGAACTTATGCCTATAGAACCCTTCATAAAGTGCAGCGACATCCCAACTTCTATTAAATTCTACACAGAACTATTAGATTTTGAGATGGTGCAAGCACCTGACCCCGACCCCAGCTCATTTATGTCAATGTACTCATTTTTAACAAGGGACGGCGCGGGTATTCATCTATCATCACATAGTGGCGACGGTATTTTTGGAAATGTTATTTATATTCATGTAAACAACATAGATACGTTATACCAACAGTTTGTTGATAACGGGCTTAACATAGAAAATCAAATGAAAATCCAGCTCTAGTCATACCACCTGTAACCCAAACATGGGGCATGAAAGAGTTTTCAGTAACCGATCCTGATGGCAATAAACTAACTTTTGGTCAACGGCTTTAGCTAAACACTAGCCCGTACCAAACCCTATTAAACCTAGATTCCTCAGTTGACCGCTTCCAACCATCATTAAGTAATTGATAAGTTGCTAATAAGTAGTTATTTTAAATTTCATTCTAAGAGTGAAGGCGCTACAGCTTATAGAGCAACCCTTTTAGGCTGATTGGCTATGTAAAAAAACTCATTAAGGATCAACCATTAAATCCTTTTTTTACTACGCCACTCAGCCTAAAAGAATTACTCTATAAGCCGTTCAACTGAGGATTCTAGGTTAAACCAACCAGATACTAACAATGAAAAGAGCAGAACAGTTACAAAAGCTATCCCGCGAGCATCACGGCTCACTATCAATGGCATTAAAGATTTCAAAAATTGCAGAAAGCGGTTCTGAAGAAGCGTTAGCAGAAGCCATTGAAACCATCAAAGCTTATTACAAAGATGAGCTAGAAGAGCATTTTCAGCACGAAGAGCAAACCATTTTCGTACATATCTTCCAGCAATACCGAGAGCATGTGCCGATGGCAACAAGCTTGTTAAAGGAACATGGTTTTTTGAGAATACTAGTACAGCGTATTAAGCCCGAAACCGCCAAAGAGGACTTGATGGATTTTGCAACGGTATTGAAAAATCACACCCGTGTCGAAGAAAGAGAGCTGTTTCCTATTATTGAGAAGTTGTTTACGGATGAACAGATGGATGCGGTGCTTAATTTTGTTCCGTTAGACTAGGCAAGGCGCGCGCCGCTGGTAAGACAAGATAAACTAAGGAGCAAGCCTTCTAACATCCCACTGTCCACCCGCCCCATTCTCTTTAAAATACTCAAAGCGATCATGCAGCCTGTTTTCCCTTCCCTGCCAAAATTCTATTTTCTCAGGGATAATACGATAACCACCCCAAAAATCAGGCGCGGGGATTTCACCTTTAGCAAAACGCTCTTTGAGCTTTTCCAAACGTCCCATTAAGACTTTACGTGATGATATTTCAGCGCTTTGTCGTGAAACCCATGCACCTAGCTGGCTACCTCTGGGTCGTGTTGCTATGTACTTGAGCGACTCTACTGTAGAGATCCTCTCAGCCACGCCTGTAATTTCTATTTGTCGCTCTAACTCTGTCCAAGGAAATAACACAGCCACGTTAGGGTTCGCTTTAATTTCAAGCGACTTTTGACTAGATAAATTAGTGAAGAAAACAAAGCCACGCTCATCAAAAGTCTTTAATAAAACCGTGCGAATACTAGGTTTTCCCTGCGCTGAAACGGTAGCTAAACTCATCGCATTGGCATCTACAATATCCACCTCACACGCTTGTTTAAACCAGCTTTCAAACTGCTTAAAGGGGTCAGCATCAATCATCTCACGGCTTAGGCCGTCGCGCATGTATTCACGTCTGTATTCACTTATATCCATAGCCAGTAGTATACTAAGATAAAAGAGACCTTTGCACTGAAAGATATGATCTAAAATATCTCTCTATTAAAAAACTAAACCGAGGATACGACCATGAATAAGATCATCCCACTACTGCTATTCCTTATACTGGTCGCCTCTCTTGCTTTGGGTTATCAACAATATACAGCTAGGAATACAGCCAAGAAAAACGCAACTACTCAAGTCGACTCTGCCACACCCGCAGATATAACAACAGCTCAAGCTAATGAAACAGAAGACGGCATTGAAACCTTCACCCGTGAAGAAGTAGACCATGCTTTTGGCACCAAGCCCGATATTATCCACTATCCTGCTAAGGCTATTGATACTGAAGAAATCCCTAGTATTGCCATCAAAGAATCCATTTCCGCTGATGAGCCTTTGCATACTTACCAAATAGCCCCCGATACTTATTTTTTCTACGGTAACATCGCAGAAGTTGACGAGAATAACCGTGGTTATAACGGTAATGCGGGTTTTATAGTCACGGACGATAGCGTAGTGGTGATTGACTCACTTGGCACCCCTAAGCTGGGTAAGCGCATGATCGCGACGGTGAAGAAGATTACCGATAAACCAATTAAGTATCTCATCGTTACTCACAATCACCCTGATCATGCCTACGGAGCAATCGCTTTTAGAGAGCTTGGCGGGGTACAGGTGATAGGCCATGAGGGTACGATGAAATATATTGAATCGGATCGGATTGAGCATTCCGTTTCTTATCGAAAAACCTTTATTGAGTCCGATATGCAAGGCTTTAAACCTGTTACACCTGATCTCCTTATTGGTGGTGATTTATATTCGAAAACCACTATCAGCACTGGCGGTAAAACTTTTGATATTTATAACTCAGGCTCACATCACTCGTATGGTGACTTAGTAATCCATCAAGTGGAAGACAACATCGTCTGGGTTTCGGATTTGGCTTTTCATAACCGCGTTACCTTTATGGCGGATGGTAGCTCACAACAAGCGATTGATGCACAAAACTGGTTATTAACCACCTTTGCAGGTGTGAAGTTGATGGTACCAGGACATGGTAGCGTACAAACTTCGCCCTTCTCGATGGTGACTGATACGCAAGCCTATATTAAGCAGGTTAGAAAGGATGTGACTGATGCCATTAATAACGATATGGAATTACAGGATGCCGTCGATACTATTGAGTTTACGAAATGGAAATCACTCAATATGTATGGCCTAAACCATAAGAAGAATATTGATTTTGTATATCGAGAACTTGAGGAAGAGTTGTTTTAGGAACAACAACTTGTACCCTCCTGTATAGGAGGGCACGCCACAGAACCATAGGAACAAAACACACAACAGTCACCCTTCAAAGGTTTTAAAAGTGTTTTACAGTGTGTGCATTCATAGAACCACTGACAAGCATCCGTTGGCATGGTTTCTGTTGCTTGATGCTTACACTCTGGACAAGTAATAGTTGACTCTAAAATGACTTTCTTACTCATTATTTACTCCGTTCGTACATAGGTCTCAATATATACCGTCAGCTTGAAAATTTAATCAGAAATGAAACCTCGTACTGACGATATAACTTACTTTATTTTCATTATTAATGTCTTTAGTCACACCACCTTCAACAACCCATTTCTTATAAGTCTGCTGCAAACCCACGGTAACTTGATGGGTTATCTCATTATTCTCTTGCCACCTTCCATTTAACTCAATAACACTATTTAATTCCTTGACGATACCCCAATCAGGACGCTCTTTAGGTAACAAACGATACTGCCATGAAATATCATATCGTCCACTATCAGAACGTGACCCCAAGCCCATTTGATACAACGCATCAATATCTATTTCGTTTCGATGCTTATAGTGTGTAAATACAAAACCCGTCTGAACTGCAGAACCTCTTTGGCTCTGTGTTGGAATAACCGCTCCAACCAATAACCCTAATCGATCCGTACCCGAAGCTCTGTCTTTTTGATACGTTACCTGACGATATAAAGCTGAAATATCACCCACACGTTGACCCCCTGATGAGGATAAACGATAAGGTAAGCTAAACAATAAGGCCTTCTTAGCATCTAGCCCATAAGCACCACTACTCACAAAAGAATCTGAGTCCTCATTACTATTTAAAGAAAACCTACCAACCGCCCCCCCTTTTTCAACAGGCAGGGCAACAAAGGTTTTCAAGCCCATTGCATAAGATAGCGCAGGAAAACACCCCGATAACCATAGAATAACTAACCAGAGAGGCTTACTTCTTCTCATTTTCGTTGTCACTCTGTTTGTTGTCGCCATCATCGCTTTTTTTATCGGCATCATTACTTTTTTCACTAGTAACGACGGTTACTTTCACAGGCGTAAAACCTGCATCAAGAATAGCTTGTTTAATCACATCAACCTTTGGCAAGTCTTCATCCATTTCTAAGCGGACTTTTTTTAGCTTTAAACTAACCTCTACCTTAGAAACTGATTCCATTTTTGAAAACTTCCGCTCCAAACTATCAACACAAAAGGCACACGTCATACCGTGAACATCAATTTCAATGGTTCTTGCATAGCTTGTCTGGATAAGAAGAACAGTAGCGACCAACATTAATAATATTTTTTTCATTTTTTTCACCTTAAGACTGTTGCATGGCAAAGTCTCCTTATAAATTTAATAGGTTTCTAAGAGGAAGTAATAACGTACTAAAGAAGAAACCTATACACCAAATAACAACACTGATCCAAAAAATATACTTATTCCATCTTTTGCTCGTTTGGCAATGCTCTGCTAACTGAGGGTCAGCAGGGCAACTTTGATTAGGTCGCCATATCACCCAAGCTAAAAATAGTAATAAGAGTGCTGATAAACTTAACGTCCACAGCTTATGCTCAGCAAGAAAGGCAAGGCCTGGCACGTTATAATTTAAACTTGCAACCACTGCCCCAAAGCCAAGCGATACTAATAAAATAGGCAAGGCACAACATAATAAAGTACTACTTGTGACAAAGAGTGTTAGCCACTTTAAATAAGATTTATCTGATTTTACGTTTTCCATATATCTCCTCGAATAACTACCTGTTATTTTGCTAGTATAGAACCTAAAGTAACTATAGGTTCAAGCGCTAAATAGTATGAAAGATACACATACCCATTTCACCATAGGTACATTAGCCAAAAAAGCTAACTGCAAGATAGAAACCATTCATTATTATGAAAAAATAGGCCTGATTCCCAGCCCACCCAGAACAGAGGGAGGACACAGGCTTTATGCGATGACCGATAGTAAAAGATTGAATTTTATTCGCCGCTGTCGAGAACTCGACTTTTCTATAGAACAGATAGTAGAACTTTTAAAATTTATAGATGAGCCTGATCATTATTGCGGTGAAATTAAAGCAATGGCAATGATACAAGCCAGAGAAGTGCAAAAAAAGATCGACGACTTGGAACACCTGAAAAAAGCCTTAAATGACATGGTTAGTCAGTGTAAAGGGGAAGGATTCTCTATTGATAATTGCCCTATTGTTGATGCTCTTTATGTTGAACCTGAAGAATTTGGTTAAACCTATTCCAGAAGAGTCCCCCTCTTTTGCAAAGGGGCAAACGGCTCGAAGCTACTGAACTTAGAGCCACGACATACTTACCGAACAAAACAAAGTTATATCAACCAGGTACATTAGATTAATTGACATTTTTTAGCATGAACATTAACCGTTTTTACTCATTCTTTTTTTAATCCAGCTTGACCTTTTCCTCATTGGCAGCACAGCAACTACATATGCTGTTTGCTCCTTAACTTCGTAATAAATTGAATACGGAAACCTCTTTGCAGTCATTCGGAAGTATCCATATTCCTTAATGTGGACACCTGCATAAATAATCAAAGACTCTATATCAGATACAAGGGAATCCCAAAAATATTCACCGATGCCTTGTTCTTGATTCTTATAGAAATATCTTCCATCTTCGAGATCCATCTCTGCTTCTGTGAGTATTTGAATATGTTTAATATTCATTATCTATGTTTTGACTTTAGTTCTTTGATTGATATGAACTCTGCCTTACCACTTTCTATTTTTTTTCTTCTGTCAGCAAGTTCTACTTTATGCCATTCTGGAGATTCTACTTCAGAAGGATCACTAGTTAGTGAGTCCCATATAGCTTCCATAGTCTGTAGACGTTCAGCCATAGTCATTTGTGATATTTCAGCGATAGTCATTGTATTGTCCTTTAATAATTAGGAGCATTTTAACAGAAACCACTATGAATACTCTCTTATTGCGACCCTGTGTATAATTTCAACACAATACTTTCTTGAGCTACTCAAACAACCACCTGTTACTCACGGGTGGTTGTTTGAGTATGATGTTATAATCTAAAAGTTTGGTTCTTAGTTATTTCTGTTAATAGTTTTTCATAATCAATACTGCTAGTGACATTTATAGCTGTATTGTTCATTACTAAATCTCCAAGACCTATATTATGTCTGTCTATAAAGTTAATTGGTTCATCTTTACTATTGAATGATCCTAAAATCCTCAGTTAGACAGCCTATAGAGTGATTTTCTTCGGCTGAATGGCGTAGTAAAAAAAGGAATTAATGGTTGATCCTTAATGAGTTTTTTTACATAGTCAGTCAGTCGAAGAGGGTTACTCTATAGGCTGTAGCGCCTTCACTCTATAAGTGAAGATAGATAAAGCTGCTTACTTTATTACTATCAGTAGTTTATTTAATACTGGAAGCGGTTAACTGAGGAATTTAGGATGATGCTTTCCAAATCCAGTTTACATCAACCCAATGCTCTATATCATTTATATAATCGGGGTTATCATGTGACTCAATTGCACAACCAATAGCTATAACTCTATTTTTGTTATGATATAAAAGTACTAAGTCTCCCTCCTTTATGGGGTCAACTTTATGTAGCTTGCCCCAAAATGCAGCAGCTTTATTTTGCCGAAGCATATATTTGTATCCATTAGGATTTCCGTTTTCCTCTTTAGTATTACCTGAATCCGTGACTTCAATGCGGATAATAGGGGATAATAGATTGGTTTAGCACGGGATTTTAAAAAATCTTAGCTTCACCCTTCGTTAAGCGGGTATTTTTTAAACCCGTGATGAATCAATATCTTATTCCCTATGCCGTAGTGAAGTCACGGATTCAGGTATTAGTATTTACTATCCAAACTTTCATTTTACACCCCTAAATATGTTTAAAAAACCTTCATAAAATATGATTATTGCATGCAATTAGTACCATTTATTCTTGAAATGTTCAAATATCTACCAAATAAAAGTAAATTAAGTTTGTTCACATTTGGACAGCTAACGCCCAGTTGGGTGGGGAAATTTAGAAAGTATGAAATTAATATCGAAGTATCATTATATTACTCACCTTGTTAAATCCCCCTCAATCCCCCTTTAAAAAGGGGGAAGCCAGGCATCATTACTTGAATGTCTTTTTATAACCCTACTGCAACTCAACTGCGTTTTTTAGATTTAATCTTAGTTTGCGTTGCCTTGTTCTTACGAGCAGGTCGCTTTTGCTCGGCTACTTGCCGAATTAACGTATCACGGTGTGATGACTGAAAACCTTCACGTTTTACCCGCGTAATCTTCTGACCAATCAAGCGCTGGATGCTGCCTAAAGTACGCTCTTCCTCACGGCTGACAAAAGAAATTGCGTGGCCTTGGCTGCCTGCACGTCCTGTTCTGCCTATGCGATGCACGTAGTCTTCTGCCAAAAAGGGCAAGTTGAAGTTGACAACATAATCCAAGCCTTCAATATCCAGGCCTCGCGCAGCGACTTCTGTGGCTATCAGCACCTGCACTTTGCCTGATTTAAACTCTTTTAATGCACGGCGGCGTGCGTTTTGTCGCATATCCCCATGACAAGTCGCAACGGGGTAGCCCTTCAGCTTAGCTTTCAGTTGATCCGCTTGCTTCTTGGTACTAGTAAATACCAGTACTTGAAACCAGTTATTTTCTTCTAGCAACTCCAGGAACAAATCAACTTTTTGGTCTTCGTTGACGGCATACAGCACATGCTCCACTGTTTCAGCCGTCACCTGATCTTTTGAGACGCGAATTTCTTGATGATTTCTCAATAACTTCTTAGCCAAGTCATTAACTGCACCCGACGAGGTCGCCGAAAACAATAAGGTCTGATGCTTTTTGGTGACACCTTCAAGCAGGGTTTGAACATCGGTAATAAAGCCCATATCGAGCATGCGATCAGCCTCATCCATCACCACACATTCAACAGGTGCAAGGTCTACGTTGCACAAGGTAAGGTGCTCTAGTAAACGCCCGGGTGTAGCGATCAGCACATCAACACCCTGCTTTAGCTTCTGCTCTTGCCCCCCCATTTTAGCGCCACCATAAACAGCTGCAATCGACAACGGCAAAAACTGTGCATACTCACCAATCGTACTAGCCAGTTGCTCTGCCAGCTCTCGCGTAGGTGTTAGGATTAGTGCGCGTGGCCCTGATCCATCGGTTTCATCACGAGGGTTATTCATCAATTGTTGTAAAACAGGAATCGCAAAAGCGGCTGTTTTTCCCGTTCCCGTTTGCGCTATTGCCAACAAGTCTTTACCACGACGTGCAGGGATAATCGCCTGCTCCTGAATCGGAGTCATCTCACGGTAGCCACACCGACCTATCGCCTTTTGCAGGTCGGGGGTTAAATCTAGTGATGAGAAAATCATGGGGAATCCTTAAAGCTTAGCTACAGCGACAAAAGTGCTACGGCAATAAGCCACAGCAATAAAACAAGTCTTGAAGTATATAGGATTTTTCAACCGACTCTAAGAAGCATAACCAAGCTCAACGTTAAGGCTCAGAAATGCTGAAGCTAGTTACTCGTGTTCTACAATAGGGCATTTTCTGCATATCATAGTGCGCAATCACCGTATAACTAGGATGCCCATCATTAGAATATAACTAAGGCAATAATCTTATACATATAATCAATGTCTTACGCACCACCACTTCATATTAATTATTGGCACGATATTTGCTTATTGAAAACCGTTATTAACCTTCTATTCATTTCTAACGGAGAAAAGCACGATGTCCTATTTGGAACCGACAGAATTTGTTACAAAAATGGTCGATGCAGGTGAATCTAAAGTCTACATGTCCACCAAAGATACGTTAATTCGTGCCTTTATGGCGGGTGCCATTTTATCACTAGCGGCTATTTTTGCGATTACCGTTGCCGTCAAAACAGGTTCACCTTTGACAGGAGCGATACTTTTCCCCGTTGGTTTCATTATGCTTTATCTAATGAAGTTCGACTTACTGACAGGTGTTTTTACCCTCGTGCCGCTAGCACTGTTGGATAAGCGACCTGGCGTTACCTTCAATCAGGTATTGCGCAACTGGGGACTTGTCTTTCTGGGTAACTTCGCAGGTGCTTTAACCGTTGCCTTTATGATGTCTTTTATACTGACTTATGGCTATTCAACGGATGGCGGTGTTATCGCAGAAAAGGTGGGACATATCGGTGAATCCAGAACATTAGGCTACAAAGAGCACGGCTTTTCTGGCTGGGTTACTATCTTCATTCGTGGCATGTTGTGCAACTGGATGGTATCCATGGGCGTAGTGGGTGCAATGATTTCAACATCAGCAACAGGCAAAATGATGGCTATGTGGATGCCGATTATGCTGTTCTTCTTCATGGGTTTTGAGCATTCAATCGTCAATATGTTTTTGTTCCCTTTCTCAATGATTATGGGTGGCAACTTCACTATAACTGACTATTTTATCTGGAATGAAATACCTACAGCCCTTGGGAATATGGTAGGTGGATTTGCACTAGTAGGCTTACCGCTTTACTACACTCATGTTAAAACCAGTGTAGAGAGAAAACTATAACCCTCTACAACCTCATTGACCTAAAACATAAGAGCCTCTACTGTTCTAAGCAGGAGGCTCTTTATATATGCCACACTCTTTAAAAATCACCATTGGACAACACTCTGATAAAGGCCGCAAAGCCATTAACCAAGACTTCCATGGTGTCTACATCCCTACTGAACCTTTACTCAGCTCAAAGGGTATTGCCATTGCTATCGCTGATGGGATTAGTAGTAGTGAAGTCAGCCAGATAGCGAGTGAAACGGCCGTTAGTGGTTTTTTAAGCGATTACTATTGCACCTCCGAATCGTGGTCCGTCAAAACAGCGGTACAGCGGGTGTTATTTGCCACTAATTCATGGCTATACGCACAAACCAAAAATAGCCAATACCGATTCAATAAAGACAAAGGCTATGTCTGTACCTTTAGCACGTTGGTGCTTAAATCAAATACGGCTCATATTTTCCACGCGGGAGACTCACGTGTTTATCGCTTACTGGACAATCACCTTGAGCAACTTACCGAAGATCACCGACTATGGATTTCTCAGGAAAAGAACTACCTAAGCCGTGCGTTAGGTATTAATGAACAGCTTGAAATTGACTACCAAACCCTGCCTTTAGAAGAAGGTGATGTCTTTATGTTAGCAACCGATGGCATTTATGAATTTGCCCCTGAAGCTTTCATTATCGACACCATCAACAACCACTCTGATGATTTAGACCAAGCAGCTAAAATCATTTTAGATAAGGCTTATCAACAAGGTAGTACCGATAACCTCACCCTGCAAATCGTTAGGGTAGACGAACTACCCGCACAAGAAGCCAACGAGCTACATCAACAGTTAACTACGCTACCCTTCCCGCCTGAGTTAAGGCCACGCATGGAGTTTGACGGCTATAACATTATCCGTGAGGTTTATATCAGCAGCCGTAGCCACGTGTATTTAGCCGTTGATCAAGCGTCAAACAAGAAGGTAATCCTCAAAACACCTTCTACCGAATTACAAAATAACACCCAGTATCTAGAGCGTTTCTTGTTGGAAGAATGGATAGCTCGGCGCATCAATAACGCCCACGTACTAAAGGCATGTGAACAAACCAGAAAACGTAATTATCTCTATACCGTCACCGAATATATTGAGGGGCAAACGCTGGCACAATGGATGATCGACAACCCAAAACCCAGCATTGAAACGGTACGTGGCATTGTCGAGCAAATCGTAGTGGGGCTAAGAGCCTTTCACCGCCAAGAAATGCTGCATCAAGACTTGCGCCCCAATAACATTATGATTGATCAAACAGGTACGGTGAAAATCATTGATTTTGGTTCAACCTATGTGGCGGGTGTGATGGAAACTGTTCAGCTAGATGAACAAGAGCATATCTTGGGAACGGCTCAATATACGGCTCCTGAATATTATTTGGGAGAAAGTGGCACTACCCGCTCGGACTTATTTTCCCTGGGCGTAATCGCCTATCAAATGCTATCGGGCAAATTACCTTATGGTACGGATGTAATCAAAGCACGCACCAAAGCCATGCAACACAAACTCAACTATCGTTCGGTATTGCAAGATGATCATGAAATCCCCGCTTGGGTTGATGAGGCGATACGTAAGACTGTTCACCCTAACCCGCTGAAACGTTATGCGGAGTTATCAGAATTTATTTATGATTTGCGCCACCCCAATAGCACCTTTTTGAATAAAACACGCCCACCTTTAATGGAAAGGAATCCTGTTGTTTTTTGGAAAGGAATCTCTTTTTTTCTTTTTATAATGGTCATTGTGTTATTGGTGAAGGATCGGTATTAGAGAACCCTAAATTCCTCAGTTAACCGCTTCCAGCACTGATTAAGCTACTGATAGTATTAAAGTAAGAAGCTTTATCTATCTTCACTTATAGAGTGAAGGCGCTACAGCCTATAGAGCAACCCTCTTCGACTGACTGGCTATGTAAAAAAACTCATTAAGGATCAACCATTAATTCCTTTTTTTACTACGCCATTCAACCGAAGAGAATCACTCTATAGGCTGTTTAACTGAGGATTTTAGGGTAACAGGTCGTAAGTTCTCTAATTCCTCATCGGTAAATAATCGTGATACGGTCATAAAACGTAATCCCAGCGGAATTTCTAAAGAAAAACTTGCGCCGCGACCTTCTGTGACATCAATCGTTAAGTGGGTGTTTTTCCAAAATTCAAACTGATCGCCAGCCATATAGAACTCACAATCGTGAATAACACCCAGCATGACATCACGCGAACCGACCATAAAATCACCCACCGCAAAACACATAGGCGCAGAGCCATCACAGCAACCACCACTTTGGTGGAACATTAAATCGCCATGTTCTTCGCGTAGCTGATCAATCACTGCCATTGCTTTTTCAGTGACTGTTACACGTTCGCTGAATGGTTTTTGAGTCATTATGGTTATCCAAACATAGAATAAAAACCTCCCTTACATGGCTATAAACCACATAAGGAAGGCGCCTCTCTCGCTTTTATTTATTACCGAACAAATTACGGCCTAAAAGAACCCAAGTGCATTCTTATCATAAGAAATAAGGATATTCTTAGTCATTCGATAATGATTAAGCATCATCTTATGTGTCTCTCGGCCAATTCCTGATTTCTTCTGTCCACCGAAGGAAGCATGAGCAGGATAAAGGTGATAGCAGTTCGCCCAAATACGTCCCGCTTGAATACCTCGACTCATGGTTTGCATCTGATGCACATCTCGCGTCCATACGCCTGCACCCAGGCCATACATGGTGTCATTGGCGATTTGTAGCGCTTCTTCTTCATCTTTAAAAGTAGTTACGCACAAGACAGGGCCAAAGATTTCCTCTTGGAAAACACGCATGCTGTTGTTGCCTTTAAGGACGGTAGGCTGAATATAATAACCATTGGGATAGGTCTCATTGTTATACGCTTCACCACCGCAAAGCACCTCTGCTCCTTCTTCCTTACCAATCTGAATATAGTTAAGAATTTTCTCATATTGATCATTGGAGGCTTGCGCGCCCATCATCGTATCCCCACTCAAGGTATCGCCCATGGTGATGGCTTCAATTCTTTGTAAACAGCGTTCCATAAAGGCATCGTAGATACTTTCCTGAATCAAGGCACGGGATGGACAGGTACACACTTCACCTTGGTTGAAAGCAAATAGCACCAGTCCTTCAATAGCTTTATCAAAGAACGCATCGTCTTCCTGCATAATGCTTTCAAAGAAGACGTTAGGTGATTTTCCACCTAGCTCTAGCGTTACAGGGATAATATTTTCTGAGGCATATTGCATAATCAAACGCCCCGTTGTGGTTTCACCCGTGAAGGCCACCTTACGAATATCAAAATGGGTCGCTAACGGTTTACCTGCTTCAAGACCAAACCCGTTCACAATATTTAACACGCCTGCTGGTAATATATCTTCCAGTAATTCCATCACTAACAAAATAGAAACAGGTGTTTGTTCAGCAGGCTTTAGTACCACACAGTTGCCTGCCGCTAGCGCGGGTGCAAGCTTCCAGGCCGCCATTAGAATAGGGAAGTTCCAAGGAATAATTTGCCCTACTACACCCAAAGGCTCGTGTACTTCCATGGATACGGTGTTTGCATCTAAATCAGATATATCACCCGACTCGCCACGAATGACACCTGCAAAATACCGAAAATGATCAACCGCCAGCGGTATATCCGCAGCCATGGTTTCGCGGATTGCTTTACCGTTGTCCCACGTTTCTGCAGTGGCAAGTACTTCCAAGTTTTGCTCAATAGCGTCTGCAATTTTCAGCAGCGTATTACTGCGTTCCGCTACGGATGTTTTACCCCAGTCGGCAGATGCTTTTTTAGCGGCCTCTACCGCCAAATCAATATCTTTACCATTAGACCGTGGAATACGATTGATCACCTCACCATTCACTGGCGAAATATTATCAAAGTATTGACCATCCACAGGCGCAATCCATTGTCCCCCAATGAAATTCTCATACTGTTCTTTAAAAATGTCTGACATCTTTTTCTCCTTATTCTCGCCGTTAAATGATTGATTCACATGAACTAAACCTAGAAAACCAAGCTAACTTATCTAATAGGCACCTTCCCTAAATTAAAGCCCCCCTCAATCCCCTTCACACAGGGGGAAGCTTGTAGTTCTTATCTAGGAAGATGTCTAATATCATTTGCCACTACGGTGCTATACTTTTCAGACCTCATCATTAGCCTAGGAGGCTGTCCGAGAACTAAGAAGCTACTGCAAATCCTAGGAGCATCATAATCTGACTTTATTGAAATCGTTAAATATTTAGTGCTTTGCTTGCAAATGACTTAAAAGCGAATGCAGAACAACTATTCGCCTCATTCAATAAACCCAGCTTATGATACTCCTGTGATTTTCGCTACGCTTCTAGTTCTCAGACAGCCTCCTAGTCAAAGTTTTCATCAGACTTATAAAGTAAGCTTTTTGTAGTGGCTAGACTTGTATAACAGTCCTGAATAGTTAAGTGTGAGTCCAAAGTTAGGAGATTAGGCGCATGAAACCCACTGAAACCAAACACCTAGATCGACAACGGGGTAAACATTTACGCCCTCCTAAACAGCTGATTGAGAACCGGGTAAGCTTTGCTGGCCCTAACTCCGAGGTAAGTATTTACGATACCTATGAAGCAGCGAAACGCGTACAGCTCAATTCAGGAGAGTTATTGTTTTGTGGCATGATGACGGGGCGCAAAGTCATGCACATGCCTAATCAAGAGAAAGGGCAGGTGTTTTTACCCCATGAGTGCTTCATTATGGCACCAGGTGAAGTGGTTGAAATAGACTTCCCAGAAGCTAAAATGGACACTCCAACTACTTGCTTAACGGTCGAGATTTCTAAAGAAAAAGTCAGTGCCATTAGCGAACGACTGAGTGATTCCATACCCATGCTAGAAGTCGCCAATGAATGGCAATTTGGTAAACCGATCTTACACACTCATCACTCCAGCGAAACACAACGCTTGCTCAACCGACTCACCACCCTATTCACAGAAAACCATCCCGATAGAGACACCTTGATTGATCTGAATGTATCCGAATTGATCATTCGTATGCTGCGCCATAAAACGCGAGATTTCCTGCTCACTTATTGCAGTAAAGACCCTGAAGCCAATAGTCTGATAGCCGCACTAGACTGGATCAATAGCACGTTATCCAAACCACTCAATATAGACCATCTTTGCCGTCATGCAGGCATGAGCCGAAGCCGTTTGTATGTGGAATTTAAGGAGAAAATAGGCTGTTCGCCTGTGGAGTTACAACAGCAACTCCGTTTAAAACGCGCTGCCGAACGCATCCGAAACGGTGAAGCCATTACTGCGATAAGCTACGACCTTGGCTTTAACAGCCCTAGCCATTTTTGCCATCGCTTTAAGAACTTTTTTGGCTGTTCTGCGACGGAATATAAAGTGCGTCAACAGCTGGAAGACTAGCGTATATGCTCAGCAGACATCACTTGCTCTGCATAAGCCTTGCCCACTTCACTCAACATATCCATCGTATCTAGCACATCCATTTTACGCATTCGCTTAATTTGCTTTTCAGAATAGTCGGTAATGCCCAGCTCTTTTGCTAACCAGTCTGCTTCTAAAATCGCATCATAACGGGTGTAAGAAAACAGTGGATTATCCGTTAGCATTTCGTTTTCTAACGTACCCATCGCTAGGTCAATTTCATTTGAAGGCCCAATCGGTTTGCCGAACCATTGCATCATTGCCTGATTCAGCTCTGTCGTATCATCCATCAATGACATCAGCGACTTAGCCCCACCAATAGCACTCGGTACTAAAGAAAAACCACCTTGCTTTATGTGCTCTCTTTGCTCCCAGCTGCCTGTACCCATAGACAGTATAAAGAGTTCATCTTCTCCTGTATCCCATTGATAGTGGTAGCCTTTCATGGTAGCCAGCATCAGTAATTGCAAAGCAGGGTTATTGTGTGGGCTGACTCCACCGTCTATAAACTTACCCCACACACCTTCTGATATTTTAATAATTTCAGGCGAAAAAAAGCTAGGCGCTGCCGTACTCGCACGAATGATTTGTTTGAGAACATAACTGCCATTATCGCCATTACCTTCAGCAAAAAACTGCCCATCGGGATTATTATCAACCACCCACACGCTACCCGTATCTAGGCGTTTAGTAACAATACCCAAGGCTATCCCTTCGCGGGTAATGTCTTTCATCAAGCGGTTTTCGAAATGTTTCTCTAAGCACTCATTAATCGGCTTGGTTGCAAACTTGGCACGAATAATCCCATAACGAAACCAGCTGTTTTTAAAGATGATTTTACTTAGCTCACGGTAAAGATCATCCAGCTCATCCGCCGTTTTACCGATGGCAATAGCACTGGCGATAATAGCCCCTGTTGATGTGCCACCCACTAGTTGGAAATAATCCCGTAGCAGAGCATGAGGGTTATTCGTCTTTTCTCGGATGATGGTCTCTAAACGCTTTAACAACTGCACCGTGAATAACCCGCGAATGCCACCGCCATCTAGTGCCAGAATACGCTTTTTGCCTTTGCTGAGGACATTCTCACGGAATTTACTATAGGGATCGTTTTGGGATGTTGGCATCTATTATCCTCGTTACCCTTTCTTGGCTAGCTGATAAGTACCTAAAAAGGAAGATTTAGCGATACGATAGACCTCATTCAACTGAGGCAAGGGCGACACTAAATAATCCCCCCGTTCTACTCGCTGAGTCTCCCCCCAAGCCGCTTCTAGCTCGAAAGGTGTGTTTTCTACCGCTAATAGCGACAACACCATTTCATCCACCTCAACGGCTTGTACTTGGCCTTTGGGTAAATACTCATCCCAGTGACTCTTATCATTATCGTCCTCGTTAGTATCTACAGCTTTTGAAAAGCTGTACAAGGTAGGAAATTTATCTTTAGACACTACATAGTGCTCTTTAGAAGAAGTGAGATTCGCCACAATGTAATCCCCCTTGTTAGCAGTATTAACCGTTTCTTTTTTTCCATCGACAACCGTAGTAACCACCTCTTCTTCACTCGCCTTACGCGCATGGATGGGTTGGAATTTTTGGTAGTGCTTGGCTGATGCTGTAATAGCTGGGAGTATTTTCTGTTGTAATTGTTGCTGTGAAATAGTCATTTATCCATAAACCTTTTGTTAATCCATATTCTTTGAGACCATTGTGTAGCTCCCTTCTTTTTGAAGGGTGTTGCGAAGGATAAATCGTAGGTTGGCGCTGAGCTTGCGAAGCCCAACAATCAAAGCCATGTTGGGCTTCGTCCCTCAGCGCCAACCTACAAGACATACTTTGCTTTGCTATCATGTCAATAGGTCTCATAACTCTTAAATCCCCCTCAATCCCCCTTTATTAAGGGGGGAGGCTGCATATACAAGTAGCATACATTCCATCAATGATCATACTGTTAGAGTATAGAATAAGAAGTCTTGAGGACGTGCGGCTTTAGCCGCGCATAAACGGCACGGTAGTGGCGCACTGGCGCGACTAAAATCGCACGTCCAATAATGAATGGACTAAACGCACACGTGCAGTACTTCTGCGATTATTCCCACTGTCGTAACCATCACTGAAGCCGACATACCATGCGTAAGACGCTCTTTCAGTTGATGACCAATACCAATCACTACCTGTATTAGGAAAAGCTTTTTGGTCAATCGTTGGGCTTTTATAATCCCCTCCTCTATCATCTTTACCCGAACAAGTTTGATCCCAGGCTTCTTTCTGAGGAATACCATTACTACAATAAACCAAACTACGAAGTTCCTTTAAAGTAGGTAGACGCCAATCAGAATACCCAGCAAAAATGGCATCTTTACCCTTTTTAATTGCTTCCGACCAAGTGTAATCTTTGGCTTCACCCTGCCCACAATTAGAGCCACTCAATCCTTCTGCACATTTTTTCCACATGAGCCCTGTTTTAGTATCAGTGACTGTGCCATCGCCATTATCGATGTAATGACCGATACGGGTTTGCTTGGCTAATTGCGCAGCTTTTTGTTTTGCTAGTGCGGCTTTCTTTTTTGCTTCAGCTTGTTTTCTTTCTTTGGCTAGTTTTTTTGCTTTAGCCTCTTTTTCTTTCTTTTCTTTAGCTAGTTTTTCTGCTTTAAGCCTTGTTGCTTCTAGCTTTTCTTGTGCTAGCTTTGCTGCTTTTTCCTTTTTCTCTTTGGCTAGTCTTTCCTTTTTGGCTTGTGCGTCTGCTTGTTGTTTCTTTTCTTCAGCTAGCTTTTTGGCTTTTTCTTCTTCATCTTTCTTCTCTTGGGCTAAACGCTTCGCTTCTGCCTCTGCCGCAGCTTGTTGCTTCTTTTCTTCGGCTAGCTTTCTGGCTTTTTCTTCCTCATCTTTCTTCTCTTGAGCTAGGCGTTTCGCTTCTGCCTCAGCTTTAGCTATCTCTTGTGATTGTGAGTTATCTGTTATGTGAAGTGTTGTTCCTCCATTTTCTTCAGTAGGTTGTAAGGCAACATAACCTGCACTAGCTACGCCTATAACTGCCAATATCCCTATCACCCAACTCCAAGGTTTGGATCTTTTTGGTGGTGGAGGCGGAGGTAACGTATCTCCTTCCAACGGGGCGTGTATAGCAATCGCACGTAGTAATCGCTGATAACGCGGGTCATCTGTTTTGCCTTTCCATTTTTGTAGATCAGCTGACTGGATATGCCCAAACTGCATAGGAGGTTCGACATCGTGATACAGCACAGGCACGTATACGTTACGCGCTAGCCCTTTATTGCTTTCGGCTTTAACCCATGTGGACTGGATAGCGTCTTTTGACCAGACGGTTAATACGCATTTGGTACTTTCCAAGGCTTCTTTGATAACGGTTTCGTAGTCTTGCCCTGGTAATATTTCAGGATCCCACCAGACATCATAGCCTTCAGCTACTAAGGTAGCGGCTAGTGTTTTAACCCAAGGTTTATCCTTGCGGCTATAGCTGATGAAGATATCGGTCATGGTGTGATGAAGCGCCCGTTTTAATTGGTTTTGTTGTAACTACTCAGCTTACCCACTACTTTGCCCAATAGCTACGTTGAAAGTGCTCATTTATACTTATAAACTGCGCGCTTTCGCCTTGCTCTTGAACAAAGTAGTGGGCAATCTGAGCAGTTACGTTTTGTTGAGTCTTTAGATAATAGCGGGTTTTTGTGGATGCGTATAGACAGTGATTACGCGAAAATGGGGCGCTAAAAAAAACAAGCTCACAGGCTGGGGTTGTCACCTCCCCCTTTGTAAAGGGGGATTGAGGGGGATTTGCTAACTCAAAAACGGCAGTGTGCCATACTGCCCCCACGGATTAGGTCGTCGCCACCAGTTTTGTGCAATCGTGCCATACATTTGCCTAAAATCGGTAGTGTGTGCGACATTTCCATTACCATCTAGCTGCCCCATATTAGGGTGTTTGCCGTAGATACCACGCTTTACTTTGCCACCAAAGACCATGTGTGTTGATGCTGTTCCGTGGTCTGTACCCATGCCTCTGTTTTCTGCCGCTCTTCTACCAAATTCTGAGTAGGTTACGACTAATACCTTGTCCCACAAGCCTTTGCTTCGCATCACTTTTGCAAAAGAGCTAATACCGCTTGCTAACTGAAATAATGCGTTATTTTGTAGTTGAATTTGGCTGGCGTGGGAGTCAAACCCTCCTTGTGTCACTTTGTATACAGGGGCATCTACTCCGCTTAGCATCATCTGCGCCACGGCTTGTAGACCATGCCCTAAATCACCTGTAAAACCTGGGATAGGTCTAGGGCTTGTACCCACTTTTTCAGCAATTTGCTCACCTACTGTATGTAACTGATGCCTAATTTTGGTGACATGCTCTATGGCAGGGTTACGGTGGTTTATCTCTATATCTTTGATATTCTTAGCGGCACGAATAAACGAGGCAGGGTTTTGCATAGTCACTGCATTCAGTTTGCTACCCGCTAAGATACCACCACCTTCTACGCCTCCTTTATTGATGATAACGCCATGTAGCCCTTGCTTAAGCTCAGGCACTACTTGCGCTAACCAGCCATTGCTATAGTCGTTGATAGATGCACTTTCCCAGATATCGAGTGATTGGAAATGAGACAGCGAGCTATGCGGATAGCCCACTCCTTGCACCCATGCCATCTGCCCTTTTTGCCACAATGGTTTGAGTTTTTCGAGCTGTGGGTGCATCCCAAAACCTTCTTGATTTGCACCTTCCAGCTTGAGCACAAAGCGCTCTTTTATACTAATATTCTTACGCAATTTATAATAATTATCATCACCATAGGGGACTAGCGTATTAAAACCATCATTACCCCCTTTTAGATGAATTAATACAACGGTTCGACCTGTTTTACTCAAATCAGCGGCATTAGTAAGGCTGGGGAACATACTGCCCATACCGACTAATCCTGCATAGTGTAAAAAGTCTCTTCTATTCATGTTTCGACATTCCTGACTGATAGATTCACAGTCTTAATAAATTTGATACGCTGGGTCTAGCGTCAACGCGTGAATCAGGCGCTTGTTTCCTGCTTTTTCAGGGAAAGCATGTGCGGGCGGGATAGGCAGTAGCCATTTCGCCATTTGCTCTTTTGACAGGTCTGGAGGCAGCAGCCGATCTATGCCACTTTTTTCACTTCGCATACTGCCTCGGTTTAGGTTTCTTAATAGGCCATCACGCAATAAGAGTGATTGGGTGCTTAACCAGGCATCACCCGTCACCCAGCCTTTTACGGTGGGCTGGTCAAACAAAGCTTGTCCCATTAGGTTGAGCTGATGAACGAGGTTATCCTTAGGTAATTTCATTGGTAACGCTCTTAATGTACCCACCGCAAGGTCTATTGGTGATTTAATAAGCGCCCCTCGGTTAGATTCTGCCCAAAATTCATTGCTGGTTAAGACGGTTCTTAGCAGTGTGGTTATATCGTAATTTGCGCTGACCAATTTCTGCGCCCATTGCTTAACGATGGTGGGGTTGGGGCGAGAGGTATTTATAAACTCTTTCCACATTCTTTCAGCTATTCGTTCAGGGGTGCGCTTGTGTTTGAGCATAATATCAAGCGTCTGATCACCATTAAAGTTGCCTTTCTGCCCTAAAATAGTTTTTACGCTAGTATCGTGCAGGTCTGCATGATTGACAAAACGTCCTGTACGATCATCAATACTCCAGCCTGTAAAGGCTTTTGCTGCCTCATGGATATCATTCTCATTATATCGACCTCTGCCCACCGTAAACATTTCTAACACTTCACGCGCAAAGTTTTCGTTGGGTGCGCC
This sequence comes from Thiotrichaceae bacterium, assembly GCA_026991755.1. Classification (GTDB taxonomy): domain Bacteria; phylum Pseudomonadota; class Gammaproteobacteria; order Thiotrichales; family Thiotrichaceae; genus HyVt-477. The sequence goes on from JALXAX010000183.1 coordinate 26,592, forward strand.
TTTCATGTTTTGATTACCATCCAGATACACCAACATGGCGGGGTCTTTTGCAATCTCATGCAGTAGCACTTTGAAGTTACCTAAGGCATTTTTTCTCAACAGCAGGTTTTGTTGGTACAAAAGGCTCGACGAAAGTGTTTTAGAAATAGTTGACGGAAATACGTTGTGCCAGAACAGTGTCATCCGCTCCACAAAAGGAGCGGGAGTTGTTAACAGATGCTGAACCCACCACTTCTGCAACGCAGGCCCTTCTGTGCTAGCAATACGCATGATCATTTTCTTGCTACGCATATTACTGCGTAAGCCAGCAAGCTTGCTCCATGGTGTCATGGCGGGCGGTCTGGGTGGTGTTGAGTTTCGCTGTTTTAAAATTGCATTAACAGCTTGTGGCATAGGTTTGCCAATGATTTTTTGAATGCTTGCCCATTCTGGACCAAATCCAGTTCTGACAATGAGATGTCTGGCTTCATCAAAGCCTAACTTATCCACGTTTTATACCCCTAGGTTAAATCCATTTAAATGAGAGCAGGATGAAAAAGTAAATTAATAGTCTTCACACTATCCCTATATATTCGTATTGTAAAGCAGTCTAATGTTTGACTGAGCATTATAGAATAGTTCAAACAATTTATAAGATGTGAATCACAAGATGCCAAAGTAATGTGACTAAGGAACTAAACAATAGTAGTGAATACTACTTTAGGGATGAAAAACACCCGCCTAAGTTACTAGACGGGTGTTTGAGGCTGACAAGTATCAACCTGATTTCTTTAGCTTAAACGCTAGCGTTTATTAATCGTCACCCGCCATGCTCATCATAAACTGTAGGATATACCAGAACAATAAACCAACACTTGAGAATAAAGATAACGCTGCTGCCACGTGTTGCTCAGAATTATATTCATGAATAATGTTTGACGTACTGTAAAGAACAGATGCCGCAGCAAACAGAATCATCGCGCCAGAGAACCAAGTCCCTAGTGAGAAGCCAAATACCATCGCAGCGATAATTACACCAAAGGCGATAAAACCACCGATAGCTAAAGCACGACCCAAGAACGAAAAGTTGATCTTGCTAGTGAATGCTGTGAACGTCAAACCTGCAACCAAAGCAACAGTTACTATGCCCGCGTTTTGCAATAGCTGACCATCAGGTGCCATTCGCATTGCCATAAAGATCAACGGCATAAAAATAATCGCTTCAGCCACAATGAAAACACCCAGACCTAAATATTGCTTTTCGCGTGAGATAGATGAGTGCGCCCACTGGTTGGCAAAGTGTGAAACAAATGCGAATACACCCAAAACGATCAACCATGACCATTTACTACCTGATAACATCACTGCAAATTGTTGTGCTACACCACTTTTGAAAAGCAACGTTTCAACAATAGCGAACACTGCGATTGCACCTGCAAGGTGCATGTAAGTTCTTTTTATAAATCCCGCTCGCTCAGATTCGGATGCGTTTGCAACCACCTGACCAGAGTTCATATCAAGATAAGACATAAATTTCCTCAATTAAAATAATTTCAACTCTTTAACTATAGTGACATATTAGGGAATATCAATATAATTCGGCTCAATACACATCGACAATAACGATAAGATACTTCGATAAAATTTGAGGGTGTATAGCGAGGTAGCCTGTATGGAGCTTTGCGGAATACAGGTATCATTGTTTTCCCTTGCTTGTGCTTCCCGTATTGCGCTGTGCTTCATACGGGCTACTTGTGGCAATCAAAGTCACGGATTCTGATAATATTAAACAAAACGAGTAAACTTTGAGCCATTCCTTAAACCAGCTACAACAAAAACTAAGCCACTGTCGTGCAACCGACAGATTTCGCTTTAAGCGTCGGCTTCAGCAGCTCAAAAAAAACGTCTCTGAGTCCAAAGCTAAAACTCTACTGGCGGATATTGAAAAATCTATCGCTATCAGAGAGCAACGCAAAGCCAACCTCCCCTCCCCCGATTACCCCGAATCTCTACCCGTTTCTGCCCGTAGAAAAGAAATACTCGAAGCGATTCGTGATCATCAGGTGGTTATTTTGTGTGGCGAAACAGGCTCAGGTAAAACCACACAAATTCCTAAAATATGCTTGGAGCTAGGGCGTGGGGTTGACGGCTTTATCGGTCACACGCAACCGCGTAGGCTAGCGGCTCGAACGGTGGCAGCTAGAATTGGTGACGAGCTAAAATCAGATGTTTATGTAGGCTACAAAATCCGTTTTCAGGATCGTACTCAGCCACAAACCTATATCAAACTGATGACTGACGGCATTTTGCTTGCCGAAATTCAGCAAGATCGTTTTCTTAATCAATACGACACGCTAATTATTGATGAGGCACACGAGCGTAGCTTGAACATTGATTTTCTACTCGGCTATTTGCGCTGGTTACTACCTAAACGTCGTGATCTTAAACTGATCATCACCTCAGCAACGATTGATCCTGAAAAGTTCTCAAAACACTTTTCCAATGCGCCGATTATTGAAGTGTCAGGGCGTACTTATCCTGTTGAAATACGCTATAACCCGTTGATTGCAGACGATGCGAAAGAAGGCACTCAGCAAGCAGATATGTATGAGTCCATTGTCGATGCGGTGGATGAACTAAGAGCAGAATCGCATGATGACATTCTTATCTTTCTGTCAGGAGAGCGAGAAATCCGTGATACAGCCGAGATTCTTCGCAAACAAAACTACCCTGCTACGGAAGTGTTGCCATTATTTTCGCGCTTGTCTAATAAAGATCAAAACCTTATTTTTAAGCCGCATAACAAACAACATATTGTTTTAGCAACCAATGTGGCGGAGACCTCGCTCACCGTACCAGGCATTAAATACGTGATTGATACAGGGCTAGCACGCATTTCTCGCTATTCGTGGCGCTCTCGTATTCAGCGCTTACCAATTGAGAAAATCTCCCAAGCCTCCGCCAATCAACGTTCAGGTCGTTGTGGACGAACCAGTGACGGTATCGCTATTCGCCTGTATTCGGAAGAGGATTATCTGAGCCGATCTGAGTTTACTGATCCTGAAATTCTGCGAACTAATCTCGCCTCGGTTATCTTACAAATGATTCCGTTGCGCTTGGGTTCTATCGAAGATTTTCCCTTTGTTGAGCCACCTGATTCCCGCCTGATTCGTGATGGTTTCAAACTGCTATTTGAACTACAAGCCGTTAAGAAAAACCAACAGCTCACACCTGTCGGTCGCCAGCTAGCACGCATTCCTATCGACCCACAATTAGCAAGAATGCTAATCGAAGCCGAACGTTTGGGTGCGCTTAAAGAAATCCTAATTATCGTCAGCGCTTTATCCATCCAGGATCCGCGTGAGCGCCCGATGGAAAAACAGCAAGCCGCTGATGAAAAACACAGCCGCTTTAAAGACAAAGAGTCGGACTTTTTAGGCTATATCAACTTATGGGATTACTTTCATCAAAAGAAAGCCGAACTCTCGCAAAACAAGCTACGCAAGCTATGCCGTAAAGAATACCTTGCTTACATGCGTTTGCGCGAGTGGCAAGATATTCACTTTCAGATTAAGCAAAGCTTGCCAAAAGGCGTGAAAATCAACAGTAAAGATGCCAGTATCGACACTATTCATCAATGCCTCTTAAGCGGATTACTTAGCCATGTTGGCACCAAGGATGAAGATAATTATTACCAAGGCACACATAACCGCAAGTTTATGATCTTCCCGGGTTCTGCGCTGAAAAAGAAATCGCCTAAGTGGGTGATGGCTGCGGAGATGGTCGAAACCTCGCGCTTGTTTGCACGCATTGTCGGCAAGCTACAACCCGAATGGATTGAACGCGCAGCCAAGCATCTCATCAAACATCACTATTCCGAACCGCATTGGCAAAAGCGCCCAGCTCAAGTGGGCGCACACGAGCGGTTGACGTTGTATGGCTTGACGGTAAACCCAAAGCGAAACGTCAACTTTGGCAAGATAGACCCTGTGCTAAGTCGGCAGATTTTTATCCGCCATGCTCTGGTATATGGCGAATACGACTGCAAAGCCGAGTTTTTTAGCCACAACCGTAACTTAATTGAGGACATTGAAAACCTCGAAGCTAAATCACGCCGCCGTGATATTTTGGTTGATGAAGAAACCCTGTACGACTTTTATGAGCAGATTATCCCTGAACATATTTACAGCGGTCATTCGTTTGAGAAATGGCGAAAGCAGCAAGAACGCAAGGATGCAGAAGCACTCTTTTTAACCAAAGCCTATTTATTGCAGCGTGACACAGACCATGTTGATGATGATCAGTACCCTGATCAAATCACCATTAATGACGCCGTATTCCCGTTGAGTTATCACTTTGACCCTGGGCGTATGGACGATGGTGTAACGGTACAAATCCCGCATATTTTACTCAACCAACTACGCCCAGAACCGTTTGATTATCTAGTCGCAGGGATGATTGAAGAGAAAATTATCGCCATCATAAAAGGCTTGCCCAAACAGACACGCAAGCAATTTGTACCTGCTCCACAATATGCCCAAGCCATTGCAGAAAATATTACTGCTGAGGATATAGCCAAACAGCCTTTGTTAGAGACTATCAACTACCACCTAAGGCGTATGACTGGTGCAACTATTCCACAGGACCTATACGATGCGGTTGAGCTGGATGATCATTTATTAATGCGTTTTCAAGTCATTGACGAGAAAGGTAAAACACTCAAAACTGGGCGTAACCTTAATAGTTTAAAAGACAATGTAAGCCATAAGGCTAAGCAAAGCTTTCAGACGTTGGCGAAGCAATCTAATAATAATATTGAGCAAGAAGGGTTAACCGAATGGAGTTTTGGAGACTTGCCTGAAGATTTAGTCATTAACTCTAACGGTATCAGTATTCGTGCCTACCCTGCTTTAGTTGATAACAAAACCAGTGTAGCCATTAAGCTGTTTGATACGCCTGAAAAAGCAAAGCAAAGTCATACCAAGGGTTTATTACGATTATTTATTTTAGTGGATAGCAAACAGTATAACGCTCAAAAACGTAAGCTTAACAACATCCAGAATTTGTGTTTGCGCTATACCTCAACGGGTACGTGTGAAGAGCTAAAACACGGTATCGTGCAAGCTGCTTTTCGAAATGTGTATTTGCAGGATGAGGCTATTCGTAGTCAGCAAGCTTTCACCGAAACGTTGGCATCACAGAAGAACACTATCGCCGAGAATTGTGCGGAGTTATGCCACCTGCTTGACCCTATTCTTAAGCAGCATCACGAGATTCATAAACAGCTCAAAGGTAGTATTAAACCTAATTGGCTAGAAGCGCTGGCGGATATAAAAGACCAGATGGAACATATTATTTATAAAGGCTTTTTGAGCGAAACCAGCACTGATGAGTTACGCCAAATACCGCGTTATCTAAAAGGTATTTTACGCAGACTGGACAAGCTGGCGGCTAGCGAACAACGAGACCGTAGCTTGCGTTTGGAAGTACAACCGTTGTGGGATCAGTATAAAAGTGAGATTAAAAAGAAGCCTCAGAAACGCGAGCTTTTAAGGGCATATCGCTGGCAGATTGAGGAATTTAGGATTTCTTTGTTTGCACAGGATTTGGGGACAAATCATCCTGTTTCTGCTAAGCGGTTGAAGAAGCTTTGGCATGAGGTTAATGGGTAGGAAACACTACACAAGTCATGACTTGATCAGTTTCCTTGGCAAATGCCAACACATCACTTATTCCAAGATATATTTACTTTTCTATGATTCAACACACAGTCACGAAGATAAAGATTAATTAAGCTTTGATAAGGAACACCCGACTCAATTGCCATGTCTTTAAAATAACCAATAATATCTTCACTAAGCCTCATGGTAACTGACTTTTTTAGCTTTGAAGCATACGGGTTTTTACGAGATTGTAATTTTGAAAGATCGTACTCTTTTTTCATCGTTATCACCCTTTATCCTTTATAGAACTTCCTTTCATTTTTTGTTGCTTTTCGAGCAGATATGATACGAAGCACATCGCCCTGTCGTTTTTCACAATAACAGGTCATTAGCATTCTAGTCTTGTTACTAACTCCTAAAATAAGAAATAGAAATAATATCAAGACTAGTAACTAAGCCAAATGACTACTAGTCCCCAGCGCCTCAGCAATTTGTGCAAATGCCTCAACTTCACCATCGCTCACTTGTGTACCACCAAAGCCAAGAAAACCACCTTCTTTAGCTGCTTTCGCTACGTTTTCAGCAATTCTCATTGACCATTCCTTATACTCGCTGGCTTCTTCTGCTGATGCTTTTTCATCTAATAACTTGGCTACTGCCTGACTGTCTGCAATCAATTGTTCGCGTAATTTTTCACTTGAATTAACACCTTTTTCTTTCAACCTTGCCATGCTTTTCTCACGCATCTCCTTTGCCTTCCCCATCGCCTCTTTAAACTCACCTATCGTCGGCAGGATACCTGTAATGATTTCGTTATTTGGGTATTCCTTAATACCATTTAAAAAGCTCTTTGAGCTGGCAAACATTTCTTTAATCGTTCCTAAGCCACTACCTTCTGCAAAGGCCATCACCGTTCCAATTAAAGTCGGGGTATTGGTTAGCAAGAAAATTTCATCTTCCGTAAAGCGGTCTTCGATAGACATGGTTAACTCCTTGTAATTATAGACCTTTGCACGAAAGGTCTCAATAAATCTATAAATGCTACTTGAGAATAGGACATTTCTTACAAAGATCATGGGGAAATTTATAGCAACAACTGCACAGTTCAGAACAATAAAACACTTCTAGCTGAAACCTAACCCTACCGATAATGCATGAAGATGCTCAACATCAAAATCAGGCCTAACACCATTAGGTAGTTTAGCCCCAGCCTCAAACCTTCCTGTACGCACCAATGCCGTTGGCATCCCTAGTTTTTGTGCACCAAGAATGTCGGTATCAGGTCGATCTCCAATCATTAAACAATCTTCTGCTGTTAAGCCTAGCCGTGCTAGTGCCATCTCATACAATAAAGGAAACGGTTTACCGATAGTTATCGGCTTAACACCCGTAGCAACCACCAACGGGGCAACTAACGCTCCGCCTCCAGGTACGATACAGCGGATAGGTTTTCCTGTTTTTTTGTCTTCGCAAACCGCATCAACACTGGCATCAGGATTGGTCGAAATCAATTGAGCGCCTTTGGCTACAATAAGGTTAGTCGCAACAGTCAGCTTATCAAAATCAATCCCCTCACCTTCACCCACTACGACATAATCGGCATCTATTTCACTTTCTGTTCCATAGCGAAGCAAGGCATTGTGCAAACCTTCTGCGCCTAGCGCGTAAAAAGAGAAGTCCTTTTTCTGGCTTGATAAATACTCAGCCGTAGCGATACCAGAAGTTATAATTTGCTCTTTACTAGGCTTTGGAAAGCCTAAACGCTCTAGCTTTTCGGCTATGGCTTCGGGTAATAAAATCGGGTTATTGGTAATATACACATGCGGAATAGTCGCTAGTTGATGTATAAAATCGACAGCATAAGGCAACGCTTTATTACCGTGGTATAAAACGCCATCCATATCTAATAGTATGGCCTTGGGTAGTTGACTCTTTGACTCGCTCATGTGAATACCATAGTTCTGCTTACATCCTGATTTGAAACATTTAAACCTATTATTGATGCTAAAACCACACTACTACATTGGCCTACCCGAATGGCGACACCCTGACTGGTACGCCGAGGGCAAGAACCCCAAAGAGCCACTCAAAATCTACTCACAATATTTTTCGACCGTTGAAGGGAATACGACATTCTACGCCCTGCCAAACCCGAATACCGTACAAGCTTGGGATGAATCTGTGCCTGATGACTTTCGCTTTTGCTTTAAATTCCCCAAAGCTATCACCCACGAAGCCATGCTTCAGTATTGTTCTAGTGAAGTGGGTGAATACTTTAATCGACTATCCCCACTGGGCGACAAGCTGGGGGTATTGTGGTTACAAATGAGTAGTGCTTTTACACCTGATCAATTATCTGCGCTACAACGCTTTCTTGAAAACCTACCCGAAGATTTTAACTATGGGATTGAAGTCAGAAATATCGGCTTCTTTGCAAAGGATGACCTACAAAAACGCTTTAACCAACTCTTACTCAAACATAACGTAAACCGTGTGATGTTTGATACTCGCATACTTTTTGCTAACCCTGCACCTGATGCAGACAGCCAAAGAGCGCTGGTTGAAAAGCCACGCCTGCCCATGCATGTGGTGGCAACGGGTGATTATCCGATGTTGCGTTTTATGAGCCCGATGGATTTAGGCTTGTCTGAAGTGGCTTTGGATCAATGGGCTAACAAAACCATTCAATGGATAGATGAAGGCAAAACACCCTATGTATTTTTTCATACGCCTTATAAAGCGCCGGTACCTGATTTGGCACAACGCTTTTCTAAAAAAGTAGCAAAGCTTAGAGCTGATATTGAACCCATTACGCTTTGGGAGAGACAGCCGCAGCAGACTGATCTTTTTTGACAGTGCGACTTCAGAGATTGTGAAAGTATTTATATGTAGGGTGAGGCGCACCGTTTACCATATGCTTATGGTGCGCTTCGTTCCTCAGCACACCCTACAAATAGCACTTTTGAATACTTCCACAGTCCCCTTTTCACATCATTAAACCTAAAAAATACATTCATTAGCCCTTATGCTCAGCCAATAGCTTCATCACCTTGGCATGATGTGCTTTTTCCCAGTCTTCCAGCGAAGTAGACTGGTCTAGCTCAGTTCGTTTTTTGGCAATAGCATAAGCCTCCGCTTGTTGAGCATGAGGAATAACCGCAATGCCCTCCTCATCCGCCACCACTATATCATTAGGGTTTACAGCAACCGAACCACAAACAATAGGTTGGTTAAGGGGCAAAACAGACTCTTTAATACCGGGCTTAGCCACACAACCGAGGGCGTACACAGGAAACTTAGCTTCTCTAATCTCAGCCAAATCCCTAATCACACCGTCGATAATCATCCCTGCTATACCTCGGCTTTGCGCGATAGCACACACATTCCCACCCGCTACTGCATGGGAATCATCACCCGCATCGACTACCAATATAGAACCCGCAGGAGCTTCATAAATAGCCGCATGCAACATCAAATTATCACCCTTTGCTAGCTTAACGGTGTAAGCAGGCCCTGCGATTCGGGGCATTCCTTGCCATAACGCTTTGATAGAGTAATCAATAAACTGTTCGCGTGGTAACGCATCTGCATACTCGGTGGTCGCATAATCGGCATAGTTAGTCATTGGTATATTGGAGTCTCTTGGAGGTAATAATAGGAAACTATAGCTTATTATCTACATTTAGATAAAGAGACCTTTGCACGAAAGAAATGACGAATAAAAATGGCTTGAATTCCCTCTATTTCTGCTAAAAATTCGGCCAATAGCTCGGCTATTACCCTCTTTTTTAGCAAAAATAGAGAAAATTACGCTCATTTTTCTCTCGCCATTCTTTCATGCAAAGGTCTCATAAAAACTAAAAAGCCTCTTATTTAACATCTTCTGTACTACTGTAAATAAACTCTTCATTAGAAGTATCAACTAACAGCTATAGTTGCTTGGCTCACCAATCCCAGTGCTCTTCCTAACTACAACACTATGGACATGCATCATCTATTCATTCGCTCTCACCCATCGAACCGATTTCAGGTCAACATCAGCAAATTTTGTTTCAACTTATTTGCAAGACGTGTATGTTGATGAAGTAATCACACCGTTATTGGGTCATACCATTACATGCTACAGGTCGAATTGAGTAACTTTTCATGCGTTCATTACAATCACATTTAGGCGTTTGGCTAGGTGCTTTGCTAGTTATCATCTTTGGCGCGCATGTTTTGTTGATGAGCCATTTTCCTCGCTATCTCGCTGAGGAGCGTGTAGTCACACGTTTAAAACACGACACGGATTCTCTATACACACGGCTAATTATTAAAGAAAACCAATCACCTGCTTTAACTTCTGGCCCTATTGCGGGCATTTATAAAAAACCTCAGTCGGGACATTATTTTCAGGTGCAGCAAAAAGAGGGCGAGTTACGCTCGCCCTCTTTGCAAAATGAGAGGTTAAACTTATCCAATGCTAAAAAAGCATTCTCCTGGAAGTATCGAGATAATCATGTCTTTCATATCAAGGATTCCAACGGTTTACCTTTACTTGCTTGGGTTACTCAAGTTGAAAAAAATGGTCAGAAGCTAACCATCACGCTAGCTGAGGAAATTACTGATTTGGAAGAGGATATTGCCGAACTCAAAAAAGCCTATTTTCTGGGAACTAGTGTCGCCATCATCTTACTGATTATTTTACAGCGCTTTATTATTCACCATGCGATTAAGCCTGTAGACAAAGCTCGACAAGAACTTTTATCTATCGAAAAAGGGGAGCGACAGCAGATTGATCAAGCTGTCCCCTCTGAAATCCAGCCATTGGTTGATGAGCTGAATCATTTACTCGGCGTTATGGGGAAACGATTGGAGCGTTCAAGAAATGCTACAGGTAACTTGGCACATGCTTTAAAAACACCACTTTCTGTGCTGAATCAATTACAGGAAGAGCCTGAAATACGAGGTAATAAAGAGTTATATAAGGATATTTCTGACATTAGCACGAGTATTCATACCTCTATTAATAGAGAGTTGAAACGTGCAAGATTATCGGGCGGAAGCTTGCCAGGCCAACGCTTTGAGGTGGATAAAGAAATACCCCAGCTCATTGAGGTGATGAGTAAAGTCTATACGGAAAAGAAATTGAATATCACCTACTTAATTCCCGCTGACAAACACTATCAAGCGGACAGAGAAGATATGCTGGAAATACTGGGTAATCTATTAGATAACGCTTGTAAATGGGCGAACCAATCTATCAAGCTAAGCGTTTTAGACCAACCAGGTTTTGTCTTTACCATTGAAGATGATGGTAAAGGTATTGATCAAAAAGTTGAGAGTATCTTAATGCAACGTGGTGTACGTTTGGATGAAAATACTCCTGGAGATGGACTTGGACTGTCTATTGTTAAGGAGATTATTGATCAGTACGAAGGGGAGATTAGTTTTTCAACTTCGGTTGATTTGGGTGGGTTGTTGTTGACGGTGCGATTGCCTGGGGATTAACAGGAGTCGCTACATAGGCTAACCTAACCCCTTTGTGTACTCGCAATAATATCAGATACCCCTTCTTCCCTATCCAGCTTCAACCTAAAATCCTCAGTTAGACAGCCTATAGAGTGATTCTCTTCGGCTGAATGGCGTAGTAAAAAAAGGAATTAATGGTTGATCCTTAATGAGTT
>JALXAX010000184.1 GCA_026991755.1 Thiotrichaceae bacterium
TCTAAGGTCGTCTTTTTTATCAGACTATCTACCCCCTCCCTAACCCTCCCCCTGCTAGGTGGAGGGAACTTTGTCTATTCCATGAACAGATTTCTAGCATTGAACAGCCCTGGCAAATAACCTGAAACAAATACTCAATAAAATGTCTAGCCACGGAACCCGCAGAAAACACGGAATAAAAAACCTAAATCCCTTCCGTGGCAAAACACTCCGATCAGAGTAAATCAGGTGGGGGGATTAATTACTTCACTGTGTATCTTTGTTTGTTTCAATCAATGTTATTTGATATTCTTACCTAGTAATACTTTTATGGAGATTTAAGATGCAAACATCAGTTACAAGTAAGGGGCAAGTCACCATTCCTAAGGCTGTGCGTCAACAATTGGGAATCAGAAAAGGCAGTCAGCTATCCTTTAAAGTAGTTGATAATCATATTGAAATAACTATTGCCAACACACCTGTAGAAGTAAAAAAAAGTGGCTTTGGAATGCTAAAGAGCAAACATAGAGCTGTACCAGCAGATTATGATCCAGCAGAGCTGTTAAAACCATGATAGGTTTAGACACCAATATTTTGGCTCGCTACTATATTGATGATGAAGGTGATGTTGAGGCTCAGAAACAACAAGCTATTGCCAAAAAATTGATTGAATCTGGTAAGAAACTAATGGTGTGCAAAACTGTAATACTTGAGTTCGAGTGGGTGATGAGAGGTTTCTATGGTTTTACAGCTACAGATACACAACAAGTTTTTCAGCATTTACTAAGTTTGCCTAATGTAGAAATAGAAAATAGAGAGCTTACAGAGAGAGCTATATCCTGTCTTAAAGATGGATTGGATTTTGCGGATGCTTTACATCATGCCAGTTATTATCAGTGTAAAAGCTTAGCAACCTTTGATGACAGAAAATTTGCAAGGCGTTTGAATCGGCTTGCTCTGATGCCTCGTGTATTTATTCCTAAGTAATTAATAACATGAGACCTTTGCATGAAAGAAATGACGTATATAGCAAGCTTAATAATGGAGTTGACCGTTTTGATAAAACGGCAAGCTCACTAAAAAATTACGCTCATTTTTCTCTCGTTATCCTGAATCCGTTACTTCACTGTGCCGTAGTGAAGTAACGGATTCAGGTTAATGCAAAGGTCTTATATCCATATTGTTCGATCATCCGTACAATAAAACTTAAGTCGAAAGGCTCAATCAATCCAATAATCAGGCTTTATTCTAATGAAACTCTCTGCTTTAAGAATGAGAACGCAGCTAATAACTTTAAGTAGTTTGCTGGTTCTTTATCTAACCGTTTCAAATAGTGCCTTGTCTGCACCGCCTTCTTCTCATCCTCACGCTTCCGGTACACAAAATAATCAAATCAAAATCTTAAGCCAAGTCAGTCTTCAACAATTAATCAAGATTGCAGTTAATAATAATGCACAGCTAGCATCAAAAAAGCTCGCATGGGAAAGTATGATTGAACAGTTCCCCCAAGCAACGGCTTTGAGCGATCCAAAACTTGTTTTTACTGAAGCAATAGATCCTATTGAAACACGCCTTGGTCCACAGGATAGGGTGTTAGCTTTAAGCCAACAATTACCGTTTCCTGGCAAGCGGGGTGTTAAAGGCAGTATAGTAAAAAAAGATATTGCGATTAGTAAGATGCGTTACGATAAGGCAAGTCGTGATGTGATTGTGTCGTTAAAACAGTCCTATTATGAGTTAGCTTATCTCACCAAAGCAGTACAGTTAAGTGCGGAAAATAAGTCTGTATTAGAAAAAATTACTCATGTGGCTACCAGTGGCTATGCAGCAAGTAGTAGTACGCTTAACGACGTGGCAAAAGCACAAAGCCAATTTGCTCAAGTGTCTTATGATGTGTTGTTGTTACAAGAGCTGGTATCTACCGAAAAAACACGTATTAATAGCTTGCTAAATCGTAACCCAGAACACGCGTTTGAGGTTAGCCCTACACTCAATATACCGATGCCTTTAAAGCAGTCAATTAATCAGCTATATCAATATGCAGCATCCAATGAAGAATTGAAAATTGCTGATCTAAATATTGAGAAAAGTACCTTAAAAAGAAACCTTGCAGGTTACACCAGTCTGCCTGATTTCAATGTAGGCGTACGCTATGCACAAATCGGTGATGCAGTTGTACCTAACCTGGATAGAAGTGGGGAAGATGGATTGGCATTGAGTGTGGGTATTAACATTCCTCTCAATCACTCCAAAAATAAGGCAATAAAACGCCAAGCTTATTTACAAAGACAGAAGTCACTTGAAGATAAAAAAGCACTGCTCAATACCATGAATAACAAAATAAAGGCTGTATATTTTAAAATCAATAACGCATACCGACAGGCCACGTTGTATAGCAAAAACTTACTCCCTCAAGCCCAGCGTGCGAAAGAGGTCGCCGAATTACAGTATCGAGAAAATAAAGGCGTTATTACAAACTATTTAGAGACCCAATCGACGTGGCTCAATTTTCAATTAGCCTATCAACGTGCAGTTGCAGATTATTGGAAGAACAGGGCTGAGATGGAGAAACTGACGGGTAGGGCGTTATGAGGATCGATAAACTTAGGATTGTATATAGTGCTATTTTTCTAGTATCTACTTTATCGGGATGTAGTCAGAATAAAGAGATGAGTCACTTTAAGCATGATTACGATAACCATGCTAACTCGACTTATGTTCAAGGTCAGTTAAGTGGTAAAGCCTCACATTCAACAGCGTCGATAAAAACACCCAGAAAGTCGTTATCAAATAAAAAGCTGGAGGCAGTTAAGCGACAACTAGCTGACAGAAGTTCGTCTTCATCGGTTCGGATTAATCGAACTATCCGACACAATCATCTTTTTACGCCCACAAGGAGTCACAACGCATTTACTGAGAGCTGGTTGCAACAAAATAGTGACTTGGCATCTGTACTTTCAGCCGTGTTAAGTAATAATCTGGAGATTAAAAGCCGTCAACAAGCAGCGAAAGCAAGCCTTGCAAAATATGATCAGGTGAGTTTTTTAGATGATACGTTGTCGCAATACGCGGCTTTCACCAAAGATTTAAAAGTTCCTGTCGGTAATAAAAAGCACAGTAAATCGGTAACAAGTGGCTTTCCTTTTCCTGGGTTGTTGGCTTTAAAAGGCGCTATTGTTGATCAAGCCGTTGAGTCTTCCCGCTTACGTCTTTTACAGACAGTTCAAGATACGATTACACAAACACGCATTGCTTACTACAAGTTACAACTGGCTCAACAAGAGCGAGCAGTAGTGAATAAGAAAATAAAGTTATTACAGTCACTTAAAAAACAATTGAAAGAAAGTTATTCAACTAGCACAACCGACCTGGATAAGATTCTACAAGTTGATATTGCTGTAGAGAAAAGCCGAAATAAACGTCAAACCCTTACCAGCCAGTTAGCTACACAACAGTCTCGATTAAATGCGCTATTAAATGTGTTACCTTCGTTTAAGTTTAAGTCAATACCGCGTTTACAACCTGTAACACTATCAAATGCAGTTTTGGCTCAATTGCATAAGTCATCTACGCATCGCGTGGAAATAGCACTACTGGAATCTGAAATTAAGAAAGTAGGGCACGTGATACAGCTTTCAGAGAAGAAGTTTTACCCTGACTTTAGCGCGGGCTATAGTCGCTTCCAGAACAAGATGACGCTGCAAACGGGTAGTAATGCCACAAAAGCAACCTTTTCAACAAAACCCAGTTTCAAAAAACGAAATTTCTTTGGAAATAATGATGCTTATTTGACGGAAACAAGGCTTAACTATAAGGCGTTACAGTTAAAGCTAGCAGCGCTTAAAAACAAAACTAATGATAATATTCAGCAGACTATTGCCGAATACCAAACCCAGCAACGTAACTATCATCTATACCGATCTAAGGTGATTCCCACCTCTAAAACAACACTAGATATTGCCAAAAACTTGTTTGAGACAGGTGACTCGTCTTACTTGAAAGTGATTAATATAGAGAAAATGGTTTTAGATTACCGCTTACAACTGCTAGCTGCAATGAAAGGGGTGAATGTGAGTGCTGCTAAATTAGCAAGATTAGTGGGCAGATCATTGTAGTTTTGAACATTAATATGCCTATCACTGAGCTTTATCCAACACCGTAAAAGTCTGCTCTTTTCGATTCCCTCTTTCATCCACTATCGTCAATACATGCTTGCCCGCTTTAACCCACACGGCTTTCTGGTGAAAGGTTTGTGTAGAGCCTAAATACTGTTGGTCAATATGCCAAAACAAGCGACTTTCAGGGTTGCGATGAATCGCGCGAAAAACGGTCTTACTCGCTGTACCGTCTAGCTTGGTGGGAATGTAAATTTGAGTCGCTGATTTGGGGTAAATAAGTGAAATCGGATTAGAAAGCTTATGGTTGGATGATGACGCAAGGCGTTGGCTTGTTTGCGAAAGACAGTCCGCACGAAAGTCAGGTACTTTTGAATAATTCGCGTTACCTTGTTGATAATAAAAAGCTTGATCGGGCGGTAGAATAAACCATGATATATGCTGCATTTTGCTAGCAGGCTCACACTGGCTATGTACTTGCCACTGTTTAGTCGCATCCAAATGAATGAGTTGATGATAAGGGCTAACCTTATCGAAAAAGCTATTTTGAGGGATGTCGTAAGGTACACTTTCACAACCATTAACGGCAAGGTAGCCGTCGTCTTTGCATATATTCATCGTTTTCATCTGCCAATGGGGTTTAGTAAACCATTGCTGTTTGACGGAAGCGGGAGTGTTATCAGCATCAGTTGAAGCAGTAGCAACCTGGTTGAAAATGTCGAATAAAATAGGTGCTGCCGTTTTTACCCCTGTTAGCCCTGCAATACCTGTACCGTCAGCATTACCCACCCATACCCCAACCGTATAACGAGGCGTGACACCTAGCGCCCACGCATCCCGATGCCCAAAGCTAGTGCCTGTTTTCCATGCTATTTTCTGGCTACTAGAAAACTTGCGCCAATAACCATCGGTACCAGGTCGAGCAACTTCTAGCAGTGCTTGCAACGTCATCCATGCACTAGCGGTTGTTAAGTTTACACGTTGGCCTTTAGAGGGTGATTTTTCTTTAAAAACAGTGGGTTTTAGCCAATAATTCATGCTGTCTGTATTATTTTGATTCGCTAACTTAGCAAGGTTGGCATAAAGGCTGGTGATATCCCAAAGTGTACCTTCAGCCCCCCCTAAGATGAGGGTTAAGCCGTAATTCTTAGCATTACGGTGTAGGGTCGTCATGCCCATATTCTTAAGGTTTGACTGAAACCGCCCGACACCATACTGGCTGAGCATATTAGCAGCGGGGATATTCAAAGAGCGGGCTAAAGCCTCCTTGGCACGAACAGCACCGCGATAACTTCTATCATAATTTTGCGGACGAAAGCCTGCATAGCGTACAGGCACATCTGCCACTAATGATTCAGGTAGAATCTCACCCGCTTGAATCATATTAGCAAACAGAAATGGCTTTAAAGTACTGCCACTACTGCGTGGTCGATGAAGCAAATCTATCGCATAGCCATGTGACCCTGTTTGTTTTGAATTGGAGTTACCTATATAAGCTTTTACCTCAAAGCTATTATTATCAATAACTAAGGCGGCAATATTATAAATAGACTGAAGTTTTAACTGGCTAGCATGAGCGCTCACAATCTGTTTAACGGTGCTTTGCATTGCTTTGTCTAAAGTAGTGCTAAAGCGTTTGTTTTCATTGTTGGCACTTTTTAGCGTTAGACTGTCTAACAAGTGTGAAGCCAAACGAGGTAAGGGTTTGGGGTTGTTTGGTAGTGGTTCACTGATGGCTAAATGGTAACTAAGTGAGTCGATTAGTCGTAAAGAGAGAAGCTTTTTTAACAACGCATCACGCTTATTCTTAAGAGCTTGCCGATGCCGACCAGGATGGATTAATGCAGGGCTGTTAGGTAGTACCGCCAACGTTGCACTTTCTGCCCACGAAAGTTGCTCAGGGCTACGTCCAAAATAACGCCACGAGGCCGTTTCAAGGCCTACAACATTGCCACCAAAGGGGGCATGAGTGGTATATAGTTTTAAAATTTCATCCTTCGTTAAATGAGTTTCTAAGCGTAGAGCAACCAACATCTCTTTGAATTTTTCAAACAGGGAGCGATCAGTTTGTTCGCGGGATAAGCGCACTACCTGCATGGTCAAAGTACTTGCACCACTAACGACTCGCTTATTAGTGAGGTTGAGTTTAATAGCTCGTCCAATGGCTAGCGGATCAACCCCTATGTGTTTGTAAAAACGTTTATCTTCAAATTGAATCAAGCAGGTAGCGAACCTATCAGGAACAGACTCAATAGCAGGAAAGCGCCATTGTTGATCAGTGGCAATATGTGCGCCTAGCAGTTTGCCATTCTTATCCAACAAGATACTAGAAATGGGCTTATTAAATTGAACGTGAGGTAAGGAAAGTAAAAAAAAGACAAAGCCAATGATGATAGTCAGAGCGATTGCGAGGCTTATTTTTCTTTTAGAAAAGTAGGGTGGGGACATGTATAAGATTATAGTCTGAGCACCGACTTGAGACTATATCAATCATCGAGAATATTTTATTATCTGCGACTGAAGTCGTTCTTTCTTGTAGAAGAACGACTTCAGTCGCAGTTTTGTATAAGTTTTAAACCCGAGCTAGTAACTTCTAAAACTGCCTAAAATACCCCAGCCTCTGATTAGCTACAGTGGCTTCTGAGGTGGTTGTTTCTTCATCGGTGATAGCAGTAATTGATGAGACATTATTGTTAATAATGTCTATATGATCATCCAGACGACTGACCTTTTTAGTGGGCGTTTTTTGTAAGGTATTTTGATCTTCTACTGTTTTTGTTTTTTCAGTCTCGTTACTATCTAAATCTTTCGAGCGAGCAGAGTCAATATGATAGCGTTCTAGAATTTTCTTACTTTCGTTTTCAGAGGCCGATTTGTCGATAAAGACTTTGTAGCCGTCTTTATCTTCCAGAGTAATAAACTCGTTTTGGGTTTCCGCCATGATTTTAAAGAACTGATCAAAGTCTTCAAACTTTTCACCATTCACTTTTTCTATCACCCAATCATACAAGTCGTGGTAGCCCTTATTGGTATCAGCGGCTAATACTTGAGCGACGACTACGGCTTCTTTTTTGTCTTTAGAAGGCCATTGATTAAGCAATTCACCTAATTCGCCACCGCCACCAAAGAACGACATGCCCGCATTGATGTAGTTTTTAGTGACTGGAGTAAATACAAAACCACCAAAGATAAAGTAACGAGGGAAGGCATCATATTGCTCACGCTGTACGAGCCAGAAATCTTTGCTTGTGGTGCTTAGAGTGAACTCTTTATGCATGGCTTGAGAGTTTCGAATAATATCCAACTTAAGCGTATCGCCGACCTGATGATTATCAATGTAGTAGCCAAAAGAGGTGTATTCTTTAGGGCGGAATTCAACCGTACCGTCGTTAGCAATCGCGTGACCATCAATAGCGGTGATAATGTCCCCCGATTTAATCGCCTCTTTAGCAGGTGAATTGAATAAGACTTTATAGGCAAGCACGCCTGTTTGCTCTTCACTTAGTTTGAATTTTTTACGCGAGGCGGGGTTTTCCATCTGTTGCACGATAATGCCGATATCAGGAAAACCATCGTACTTGCCATCTTTAATATCATCGAAGAAATGGCGAACCGTAGGGGTCGGAACCATGTAACCAATGTTGTCTGCACCCCGTAAGCCTTGCATAACAACACCTGCAATCTTGCCGTTGGATATAACAGGGCCGCCGCTGTTGCCAGGATTGATAGCGGCATCAATTTGTACCGATAACATATATTCGCTGCTGTGCGCATACTGTTGATGCTCAATGCGTGAGACTACGCCTTTAGTAACACTTAGCGTATCACCACCCGTTGGGAAGCCGTAAACAACTACTTCTTCTTGTGTAGTGGGTAATGAGCCTAATTCTAACGGAGTGGTGTTTTTGAAGAAATCAGGGTCTTTAACTGTGATTAAAGCAAGGTCAGCATGGTGGGATACACTCTCGACAGTTGCGGTATAACGTTTGGTTTGACCATAACGTTTTACTTCCAGAAACGTGCTATCTGCGATGACGTGTGCATTAGTGAGAATTTTATTACCCACGATAATACTACCTGAGCCACTAAATTGAGCGGATGAGGTATTCCAAGGTTCTTGATAGTTGGGTTGATTGGCAACTGTATAAATCTTAACGATAGAGTCTTTTATAATCGCTGCCGCTGCATTTTTGCTAGCCGTTTCACTCAGTGCTTTAGAAAGGGCAGGTTTAACAGGCTGAGCTTGAGGTGTTGAAACTGAAACAACGGGGGTATTCGATTTTACGGTAGCTGGCTCATTATTAAGTGCATGAGCGGGTAAGGCTATCAGAGCAAGAGCAGTAAAAGCTGAAGCTATGATGGAGGTGCTGTAATTAGAGTCTTTTTTGTGATGAAAACTCGGTGAGTCGTGTTGTGTCATGCTGCTGCCCCTTTAGCCGCTAGCTAATAATTACTCCGCATTATAGCTATGTTTATAAAAAAAGCATTAATGTTTTGTTAATAAACAAAAAAGCGATTAATTAAATCTATAATTATTAGGGAACTGATTAAGTCGGCTGGGATTTCTTGACAGATGAAATTGTTCAGTTTTTAAGTAAAAAAAGAGCAATTTCAGCGTCAAGAAAACCGCTCATGACTTGATCAGTTCCTAAAGATGTAATTACCCTAAATTCCTCAGTTAACCGCTTCCAATATTAAATAAATTATTGATAGTATTAAAGTAAGAAGCATTATCTATCTTCACTTATAGAGTGAGGGCGCTACAGCCTATAGAGCAACCCTGCTGAAGCTTCTAAGTTTCGCTAAAGCTCAACTAAGTCTTCGACTGACTGACTATGTAAAAAAACTCATTAAGGATCAACCATTAATTCCTTTTTTTACTACGCCATTCAGCCGAAGAGAATCACTCTATAGGCTGTCTAACTGAGGATTTTAGGATCACGCCTCCTTGATTAGGCGTAACATCTCTTTAGCATCCATTTTGCCGCTAATGTCACTGCCCTCAAGTAAGTTATCTGCCAAGTCACGCTTGCGTTGATGTAGCTTGATAATCTTCTCTTCAATCGTATTCTCAGCGACAAGGCGATAAATAGTCACAGGGCGTTGTTGCCCGATACGATGCGCTCGGTCAGAGGCTTGGTCTTCCACCGCAGGGTTCCACCAAGGGTCCATATGAATAACATAGTCTGCCGCTGTTAGGTTAAGCCCAGAGCCACCCGCTTTTAAGCTGATGAGGAAGACATCACCTTTGCCGTTTTGGAAATCATCAACGGCTATTTTTCGTTTCGCTTGTGGCGTACTGCCATCAAGGTACTGATAGTTAATGCCTTGTTCATCCAGATATTCGCGTAAAATGCTGAGATGCTTAACAAATTGGCTGAATACTAGCGCTTTATGGTGGTTGTCTAAAAGCTCCTCAAGGATCTCGCCAAAGGCTAGTAACTTACTGCCTGGTAATGGGCTGTTCTCCATGATTAATTTCGGATGACAGCTTGCTAAGCGTAATTTGGTGATTTCTGCCAAGATTTGTATAGGGTTGCTGTTGTTATCTTCCTGTCCAGCTTTGCTTGAAAACTTCTTAATCGCTTTTTGACGCACGGCCTCATACAGTGCACGCTCTTCTTTACTAAGAGGCACAGAGTGGGTAATTTCAGTACGTGGTGGCAGCTCTTGAAGTACATCACTTTTTAATCGACGCAGCATAAAGGGTTGGATGAGCGACCGCAGGTTAAAGGCCGCATCTTTATCTTTAAAGCGTTCAATAGGCGCCATGTACATGCGTGTAAAGTGATCTTGAGTGCCGAGCAAACCAGGGTTGAGGTAGCGGAATAAACTCCATAGCTCGCCTAAATGGTTCTCAATTGGTGTACCTGTGGTGATCATTTTAAAATCAGCGGTAATATTCCAAGCGGCTTTGGTGCGTTTAGTGCCGATGTTTTTAATGGCTTGAGCTTCATCGAGCAGGGCGGTTGTCCAGTTTATTTCACCAATAACATCTGCATCTTGGGGTAAAAGCCCGTAGCTACAAATAACTAAATCAAAGGGTTTTAAATCTTTCAACAAATCACGACGATTTTTACCGCGATAAAAGATAGGAGTAAGCGTTGGTGCAAACTTCTCAGTTTCACTGTGCCAGTTATTACACACCGAAACGGGGGCGATAACCAGCGTCGGGCCTTGGCTAGCGCGTGTTAAAATCAGCGCTAAAGATTGCAGGGTTTTACCTAAACCCATGTCATCCGCTAAACAAGCACCTACGCCCCAATCTGCGAGACGGGCTAACCAGCGGAAGCCATCTATTTGGTAATCACGCAGCTCGGCTTGTAGTGTGGAAGGAACTTCATAGTGTTTATCCTGAATGTCCTTGATGTTATTGATATGTTCTTTCCACTTCCCATCGCCTTCTAACTCGCTGACTTCATCCAGGAAATCTTCAAGTGCAAGGCTGGCTAAGCCACTTAGGCGAACACTTTCTTCGGACTCACCTTTTTCGGCATAGGCACTCACGGCTTGTAGCTTTTTCTTCAAATTACGGGACAGAGCGACATATTGCCCATCACTCATTTTGATAAAGCGGCTGTTGTTGTTTTGAGTCAGTTCTAATAATTGTCCAAGGCTGAGGATCAAGTCTTCATTGATTTCGACCTCGCCTTCAAGCTCAAACCATTCGCC
Organism: Thiotrichaceae bacterium; assembly: GCA_026991755.1. GTDB lineage: Bacteria > Pseudomonadota > Gammaproteobacteria > Thiotrichales > Thiotrichaceae > HyVt-477. The sequence goes on from JALXAX010000184.1 coordinate 10,767, forward strand.
TTTTTCGTTGATGCTAAGGCGCATGTTATTAGCACCTAGCGTCGAGTTGACACGCATAAACTCGCCTTCGGGCCATTCGATGGAAATGCTATCGCCCATTTCATGCAAGCCTGTTAGGGCTTCTAGCGCCTCTTCTGCTTCTTCGAGAACAATTTCATCATCAAGGTTTTGCCAGTCTGCCAGCATTTCTACGTGATCTTGCAGATTTTGGGCTTGTAACATTTCTTCATCCAGATCCCGACGAAGCTTGGTCTTTTGTCCATCAATTTCGATCAACAAGTTTTTGCGTCCGTGGCCTGGTGGGTAAATAGGGCCGTTATTATTACCGAAAGGTTGCACCCGCAAAGACAGCCGTAAACCATCACCATAAGGCAATAAATGCACGTGTATCATCGGGTCGCTTGGGATTTCTTCTGCGTTATCAACACCTGCAATATCCGATTGAATATTCATCATAGGTGCTAAGGTAGAGAGAGTTT
>JALXAX010000185.1 GCA_026991755.1 Thiotrichaceae bacterium
CATGGAATAGACAAAGTTCCCTCCACCTAGCAGGGGGAGGGTTAGGGAGGGGGTAGATAGTCTGATAAAAAAGACGACCTTAGAACATCTCCCCCCTCCCCAGCCCTCCCCCCCAAAGGGGAGAGGGAGCTTATTTCATTTAGCATTGAACAGCCTTGCATGCTACAGCACCCACTAGTCTTTATAGGTGTTGGTCTATAAATGAACTAAGTTGTGATTTAGATACCGCACCTACTTTTGTAGCCTCAACACTGCCATCTTTAAATAGCATAAGCGTTGGAATACCACGGATTCCATATTTAGGTGGTGTGCCTGAATTCTCATCAATATTCAGTTTAGCTACCTTGATTTTGTCACCATATTCACTGGCGATTTCGTCAAGGATAGGTGCAATCATCTTACAAGGGCCGCACCACTCTGCCCAATAATCTACCAGCACAGGTACATCATTTTTAAGTACTTCTTCTTCGAAACTATCATCTGATAGGTATGTTATATTCGAGCTCACCTGTATCTCCATCATGTTTGAATGGCTCTATTATCGGGGTTAGATGATAAAATACAAGTAAATTCAACCTAAAATCCTCAGTTAAACAGCCTATAGAGTGATTCTCTTCGGCTGAATGGCGTAGTAAAAAAAGGAATTAATGGTTGACCCTTAATGAGTTTTTATACATAGCCAGTCAGCAGAAGACTTAGTTGAGTTTTAGCGAAACTTAGAAGCTTCAGCAGGGTTGCTCTATAGGCTGTAGCGCCTTCACTCTATAAGTGAAGATAGATAAAGATTCTTACTTTAATACTATTAGTAGCTTAATCAGTGCTGGAAGCGGTTAACTGAGGAATTTAGGTTCAAGAAACATTGATTGAGTTTTATCAAATAAGCATAGGGTAGTTTCTCTGCTTGTAGCCTTTCATCATAAATATCGACTTAACGAGGTCGTTGAATGAACTTTTTATAGACTCTAACTATCAGAGTGGTTAATGATGCAATTTCAGATTAATAACGATTTGAAAATGTGATTGAAATAACACCCCGATTAATTAGGTAATAGTTATACCTGTGAGGACTTATGAGAATAATAAAGCAAATACAATTATTTATAGTGCTAATGTCGATAAGTATAGGAGCTTTTGCATTACCTGCTGCTTTTAATGCTAGCTACACCGTCTCAAAAAGTGGTTTAACTTTAGGCGATATGCGTATGTCGCTCGTTTATAAAAACAACACTTATGCTTATCACAAAAGTACCAAAGCTACAGGTCTCGCCTCTTGGTTAAGCGGTGATAAAATGGTCGAGAATTCAGAGGGTAAAGTCGATGGCAACTACATTCAGTCAACGAGCTATTTATTTCATCACACCAGCAAAAGAAAGAATCGTAAGGATCAATTCAAGTTTACAGCCCCAAATAAAGTGAAAGGTCAATACAAGGATCAAGCTTATGATGTTCAAGTCCCAAATGGCACTATGGACAGAGCTACGCTTGAGCTGGCTTTGGCTCGTGATTTAGCCTTGAAAAAGAAAGCGCTAAATTATTCAGTTACGGAGAAAGGAAAAGTAAAAAGCTATCATTTGAAGCGTTTAGGTCAAGAAAAAGTCACTGTGCGTGGCAAAGAATATATGGCGGAAAAGCTAATGGTTGCCAGAAAAGGAACGACAAGGAAAACTACTTTCTGGTTAGTAAAAGAGTTTGATTACATGCCTGCAAAAATTGACCACATTGAAAAGGGAAGCTCAATTGTTACCAAATTAAAGTGGTTTAAATTTCTAGATAAAGCTAAATAAGCCAATTGTTTGTGTTAGGCCTGATGCAACTTAATGCGTCAGACCTATGAAGCTGTTCGAAAACTAAGAAGCTCCTAGTACTCCATCAAACCTAAGTTGTTGGAGTACTAGCACAGTGCTCAACCTAAGTACAACTTACTTACAAGAAGCAAAAATATCCAGCTCCACATCGCGCACTTTCGTATCAATATTAAGCAGCCCCAACATAGAACTAAACAAGTTATCGTGGGAAAGATCATCAGAAGCCTTCCTGGCTACACACGCCTTATCAATCCCATAAGTGTTAACATAACCATCAGACAACCACATCACAAAGGGCACTTTCTTTTGCTGATCAGGTGCAACCATATAAGGTAACCCATGTAGATAGAGATTACTCTCCCCTAACGACTCTCCATGGTCAGATATATAAACCATCGCTGTATCATATTCAGCAGACTTAGCCTTCAAAAACTCAATCGTTTTTGCCAAGGTATAATCCGTATAAAGAATGGCATTGTCATAAGCATTGACCACCTCCTCAGTAGAACATGTTTGAAGCTGATTCGTCTTACACGCAGGCTTAAACTTTTCAAATGCATCAGGGTAGCGTAAATGATACGTTGGCCCATGATTGCCTTTCTGGTGCAAAACAATAAACTGATCTGAGCTAGCACCTTCGCCTAAATCCCGATCAACCACTGCTTGTAAATCCGCTAGCAAAATCTCATCGACACAATTACCTTCTTCACAAAATGATTCAACCTTTTTACGAGCTAAATCCTCAAAGGGAATACGTTTACACGTCCCCTGGCAGCCAGAATTATTATCACGCCACAAAATACTGTAATTTGCATATTTCACAACATCCAGTAGATTCTCGTACTTTTTACCCTTGGTATTACTATAATCATCTCGAGAAAACTTTGAGAACATACATGGTACTGAAACAGCTGTAGCCGTACCGCAAGAAGATACATCACCAAAGTTAATAATATCTTCTTTTGCCAACAATGGATTGGTATCACGAGAATAACCATTCAATGAAAAATTCATTGCGCGAGCGGTCTCTCCTAATACCAAAATAACTAAAGCAGGTTTATCACGCTGAGACTCATCCAGAACTTTCTTAGCATCCTCCCCAACTGGCTCAACAATAATCTCACCCGCGTTAATATGCTCTTTGATAATAGACTTTAAACCAAAGATATAATTGGTGGGGTTGATCAAATGGCGCAGTTCACGATGCTCCCGAGCGAAGAATGAAATCTCCTGATAATTGATATACAACGTCCCCACCATAACAATAAGCGTAAGAGTGATAGCCACAACCTTATATAACAACCCCTTAAAAAATGGCTGATAACGAATAGGCGTTTTAAATAATACAAAGACAGGTAAAACACCTAATAAGAAAACAGTCACCACCAAACGAAAGCTAAATAACTCCCCCGCTTCATGTACATCGGTAGCCAACGTATTTTGGATCATGCTCGAATCAATCATTACTGCATAATTATCCATAAAATAAGCAGCAAATGCTGAAGCCAAAATAATAATAGAGGCAACTATCTTAAAAAGTGGCTTAAAACTGATCAGACTAAGTAAGAAGTTAGTCAGCATTAAAATAACCACAAAGAAAGAAATAAACAGCAGCGGGCTATCAGAAAAAGAAGTTGCTTTGTCCATACCTTTCCAGAAAGAAAAGTTTCCGAGAACGGTAATGAATAGAGAGATTAGAAGGGTGACTAGCCAAACAGGAAGTCTAAATCGAGGTGTGTTACTCATTTCGGTAGTTATTTAACATAGTTTTAAAAGTCGCACATTCTGAACCGTAAAGAACGAATATGCAATAACAGCGAAGCAGCAGTTGAGCGTAAAAAACTATCTTTGATGGCGCCTTGATATATCCTCTGTAAAAAAACAAAGGGAAATCTAATGGATGGTCAATCACAACTCCTATTGGGAGTGATTTTTGGTGCTATAGGCTGGGGATTCTTCTCATATGGCAAAAAACAAAAAGCTATAGTGCCACTGCTTACAGGCATTGGACTTTTTGTCTTTCCCTATTTTATTTCGCAAACTGCTCTGCTCATAGTTATAGGTGCTGTTTTAATGGTGTTACCTTATTTTGTTAGTATATGAGGCCTTTGCACGAAAGATATGACGGATAAAGGTCTCTTTTACCCACACTCCTCAAAAATACGCGATTTACAATTTGCACAAATGGACTGATCAAAGTGCTTGTAAATCTTTTGTATGGCCTGTGATTTAGCGTCAAAAAAGTGATCGTTTCCAATCTGCTTGATAAAGCATGATTTTGCGGCAAACTCATAAACAGAAGGTTTTAAGCCAACAAAATACAATCCCCCTCCTTGTTTTAATAGGCTGTTGTTTTCAGCAACTAATGCTTCTGCACCCGCTAAATCTATAAAATTGATACCACTTGCTTCGATTAGAATATGATGAATGCCATGCTCTTCGACAATACGGGCGATACGCTTTTGGATGTGGGTGATGGAGCCGAAGTAAACCGACATATCTATTCTAATAATTTTAAGCTGAGGACATTGTTTTAAAGGGCGTTCATAAATGTTTACAAACTTACGGTGTGTGCTTTTGGGTGAATCCTCAATAGATAAAGTGGGGATTTCTGGTGTTGATGTTTTAGCCAAGAATAAGATCAGTGATAGCAAAACACCTAAATAAATCGCAAACTCCAACTCAAGAAACAGTGTTGCAAAAAAGGTGGTTAGTAAAATAGCAGACTCGGCTTTGCTGAAGGATAAAGTCTGTTTAATGTGGTGAAAGTCAATTAGGTTGTAGGCGACTAATAAGATGATTCCGCCCATAGCGGCTATAGGTAAATATGCGGTTAGTGGTGCGATAAGTAGTACGATAATGATTAGAAAGATAGCTGCGAAAATAGCAGATAATGGAGTTTTTGCACCTGCTTCGTAGTTAATGCCAGAACGCGTAAATGAGCCAGAACCCGCATAACTAGAGAAAAAGCTACCGACCATATTAGACATACCTTGACCAATAAACTCCTGATTAGCATCAATGCGTTGAGCGGATTTGTTCGCAACTGCACGGCTGATGGAAACGGCTTCTATTAAGCCGAGTAGCGCGACAGCAAAAGCTTCAGGCGCTAACATTTTGATGGTAGCTAATGAGAAGGTAGGCATAGAAAGCGGCGGTAATTGTGCGGGGATTTCACCAACCAGCTTAATATCGGGTGCAACATCCTTGAGGAAAAGAGCAATAACACTACCCACAACCATACCGATTAATAGGTTAGGTAGTTTTGGCATTATTTTTTTCGAGACAATAGCAACAATCAGGGTCGCTATTGCAATGAGAAGAAGGTAGAAATTAATGCTACTCATACCATGAATCAGGTCAAACCATGTATGTAAAAAAGATTCGCCTTTGGGTATAAAAATCCCTGTTATATGTTTCATTTGGCTGGTAGCAATTAGAATAGCTGCACCAGCCGTAAAGCCAATGACAACGGTATGAGAAACAAAATTAACAAGTGCACCTAGTCGAGCAAGTCCAAAGGCGAACTGGTATACACCGGCTAAAAAAGTAAGTGTTAGCGCCAGGCTTAAAAACTCAGGAGTACCTGGTTCTGCGTGATGGCTAATCGCAGAAAAAACGACGATAGAAATAGCGGTAGTAGGCCCTGAAACCAAATGAAAAGAGGAGCCAAACAAGGCCGCGATAACGGGTGTGACCATTGCCGTGTAAAGCCCGTATTCTGGTGGCAGACCTGCGATGGTTGCGAAAGCGACACCTTGAGGTAAAACAATGACAGCACCTGTTAATCCTGCCAAAAAATCAGCCTTGATAGACTCTTTGGTGATTAATTTGAACCAAACAAGAAAAGGAAAGATAGATTCAAGTTTCATGTGTATACCTTGCTAATGTGTTTATCGACCTGTAACACACTGGCTTGGATAGGAAGGTAGCGCGTATGACCACTATGAAATAATGGCAAAGATCAAGATGGCGCGAATATATCAAAATATTACTATGTTGTAATATTTATTTGAGCGTTGGTTTTTAAATTGAACGAAATAGATGAATGATGAGGCTTAGGAAAATTATAATCATGACCTGTCTCAACAATCGGCATAGAGCCGAAGTAGCATTGCATGGATTTATTTCAGCTTTGCAATCTTCGATCCTAGCTTTGCATTAAGGCACAGTGCGCAGGCGGCAGCGTCCTTGTCAAACACTGTAACGCAGAGGCAGAGCCTCACAAAAGCGTCCAAAGGGTTGTCCTGCCTGCCCCCATGCCGTTGTTGCACTTTTTGTGAAGGGAACAACCATTCCCTGCAAAGTGCGCCTAGCCATGAAGGCAGACAGGATATCTGAGACCGTCATTTTGAGCTGGTTGATGTACTAGTTTACAGTGATATAAGCGACAGGCTCACCCCAGTTATATGTTGCGGCAGATACATCAGCCACACCTTGCAAACCAGGATGTGGTTTTACAAAGTTATTCGCCTCTCTTTCTGCATTAAAGCCTTCGCCCCCACATTGTGGCCCTGGGATATTGGTACATACTTCATCATTAAACTCTGTACCCGCATCGTAGGATTTTAGCCCTAATTGCCCACGCCACTTGATACGTTTCACTCTTACTCCTGATGCGTAAATAAAGCCATCATTCGTCGGTAAAATCATGGCCGCAGTATGTAGAAAGCTACGTCTATTTCCTTGTACTTCTAATGTAACCGTTTCACCAGGTAGAACAGGCGTGGCTGATGCGGCCTGACTACAACCATTATTGGTAAATATTGTAGATAGCGCAGTGGTATCGCCGCTTTCAGCTAAAGGTTCTAATGCACTGCTTGCGGGTGAGCCAACGCTAGCAATAGGATCCATCCTTTGGTTACACAGTGCAACAATAGGGGGAGTTAATACAGTATTACTAATATTAGTGATGCTGATCTTCATTGTGCGAGTACCTTGTTTACCTTTCTTATTACCATCGTTGTGTGATGCATATGAAGCAGAAAGCATAAAAAGAGTCGTCAATGAGAGCAGTAATGTACTTTTTTGTATTATTTTCATGTTGAGTTTCCTCCATTGGAAGTATGAATGTTCTTTTGTTTATAAAGACTTATGTTGCCCCTGAATTTTAAGCCAAAGCTGAATGGAATCTTAACGAAGGTGTAAAGAAAGTATCACAAAAGTGTAAACTGAGAGGTGTTTTATTTTTCACAGACCATTGATTTATATAAATATACCGGTTGTCTGTATGAGTGAACTAAGGAGGCTAAGATGGTTCTCACCTTGATAAGCAAAGGTCGTATCGATTAGTCATATTTATCTTATTCCCTTCCCTTCCGATTTTGGAAGAAAAGGCTGCGTTTAAAGTTTAAGTTTAGTTACAGCTTCAAACGACGAAGACGTAATGCATTGGTGATGACCGATACCGAGCTAAAACTCATCGCCGCCGCAGCAATCATAGGTGAGAGCAGTATGCCGAAGAATGGGTAAAGAATACCCGCTGCAATAGGCACACCTAGCGAGTTATAAATAAAGGCAAAGAACAAGTTCTGGCGAATGTTCTTCATTACGCCTCGGCTCAAACGCCTAGCTCGCACAATACCTTTCAAATCACCTTTCACCAAAGTTACCCCCGCGCTTTCCATAGCAACATCTGTACCTGTTCCCATGGCAATGCCAACTTGAGCTTGAGCCAGAGCGGGTGCATCGTTAATGCCATCCCCTGCCATGGCGACGATATGGCCTTCGGCTTGTAATTGCTTAACAGCTGCTGCTTTCTGGTCGGGTAAGACATCGGCTTGTACTTGATCAATACCTAGTTTTTTGGCAACGGCTTCTGCGGTCTTTTGGTTATCACCTGTGAGCATTACGATGGTCAAGCCTTCTTTATGTAAAGCCTCAATCGCTGCGGGTGTGGTTTGCTTTATAGGATCTGCCACGCTAATAACCCCTGCTAACGTATTATCAATGATGATATACATAGCAGTCTGGCCTTCTTGACGTAACTGATCCGACTTTTCGGGCAAACTTGCGGTATCAGCATCAGCATTGAAATCAACACCTAGCTCATCACAGAGCTTTCGATTACCGATAGCTATACGTTGATTAGTGCTATCTAGTGAAATCGTACCAATAACACCACGTCCCGTGAGGGACTCAAAATCGCTCACCTCTGCTAGCGTTAATCCTTTCTCTTTAGCCGCTAATACAATAGCTTCAGCCAGAGGATGTTCACTGGCTTGCTCAAGGCTAGCAACGGCTTGTAATAGTGTATCTTCATGCTGTTGATTGATGCTGATGATGCCTGATAACTTTGGCTTGCCCTCCGTGAGAGTGCCTGTTTTATCAACCACTAAAGTATCGACTTTCTCTAGTATTTCGAGAGATTCAGCATTCTTAATAAGTACCCCAGCCGATGCACCTTTACCGGTTCCGACCATAATCGACATAGGAGTAGCTAATCCTAGCGCACAAGGGCAGGCGATAATCAGCACGGCTACGGCATTGATAACCGCATAAGCTAAGGCGGGAGTAGGCCCGAAAACCCACCAAAGAACAAAGGTGATCACCGCTACCGATACTACGATAGGTACAAAGTAACCTGCCACCATATCCGCTAACTTCTGAATGGGCGCGCGTGAACGTTGTGCTTCTGATACCATTTTAACGATCTGTGATAGCAATGTATCCGTACCGACATTTTCAGCTTTCATCATTAAACTACCTGTACCGTTAACGGTTGCTCCAATGACTTTATCACCCTCTTGTTTGGCGACAGGGATAGGTTCGCCTGTGATCATAGACTCGTCTATATTGCTATCACCGCTAACCACAACGCCATCAACAGGGATCTTCTCACCAGGACGAACACGTAATGTGTCTCCTTTGACAATTTGCTCTAACGGCACATCCTGTTCTTCACCGTTTTCATCAACACGTCTAGCGGTATTAGGCGCTAACTCTAACAGAGATTTAATCGCGGCATTGCTACTACTACGAGCCTTTAGTTCTAGCACTTGCCCCAGTAGTACAAGCACAGTGATAACGGCTGCTGCTTCAAAATAAACGGCAACCGTACCACCATCGTGCTGCATATCTGCAGGGAAAATGGAGGGAAAGAGGAGGGCGATGACGCTATAGACCCATGCCACTGACACCCCCATGCCAATGAGCGTAAACATATTCAGATTCCATGTAACGACCGATTGCCAGCCGCGTACAAAGAACGGCCAGCCACCCCATAATACGACGGGAGTAGCGAGGACAAATTCAATCCATTGTATGGTTTTCATGGAAAGCCCATCGGGTAGCCATTGAGGCATTAAATCGGCAACCATAGCTAGTACAAACACCAAAAAAGCAGGGATCAAGCTATAGCGAAAACGACGTAACATATCGGTGAGTTCTTCATTCTCCTCCTCTAGAGTGACAGTCATCGGTTCGAGTGCCATACCACACTTGGGGCAGCTACCTGGCTCATCCTGAATAATTTCTGGATGCATTGGGCACGTGTATTGGGTTTTAGTAGGTAAAGCGGTTATTGTTTCAGGCTCTAGCGCCATACCACACTTGGGGCAACTCCCCTGTCCTTGCTGACGTATTTCTGGGTGCATGGGGCAGGTGTACATAGTATCAACGGAAGCATCGGCTATGGGTTGTGCGCTTGAATTGTCATGGGAATGACAGCAACTATGATCATTACGGCGATCATCTGTATTCTTATCATCAGATAAGTAAGTACTGGGGGATGCCTGAAATTTACCGTGACAATGTTCACTACAGAAATAGTAGGTATGACCTTGATGGCTGAGATGGAAACCACTGTCTTTCGTAACATCCATTCCACAGACGGGATCTTTGAGATGCTCTTCATGCTGATGATTCATGTTTCTCTCCTTAGTTTTGTGTATCTGCTACATAAGAGTGTAGATGCTGTGTGTTGCACATAGGTCAAGAAAAGATTTAAATCTAATAGGTACTAGCACTCCAACAAGTTAGGTTTGATGAATACAGCGAGTCAGGAAGCGGTTAGCCGCTAGGCGTGTCTAGCAGGGAATGGTTGTTCCCTTCACAAAAGGCGCAACAACGCGGATAACCGCTTCCTGGCTCGCCCGAAGGGAGCAACCCAAAGCACTCAATACTGCGTTAGGCAATAAACCGATATTCCCTGTTTCTTTTAATTTAGCTGTTATTAAAGATATTTTTGATAAGAGATGTAGTGAAAATGACTGAAGAAAAACTAACTCAAAATCTTGCTTATGCAGGGTTTATACTTGTAGCTTTTGAGTTGGTCAAAAGCATGATAGTAAGTCCTATCAAACTTTTTTACATTGATATAACTTTTGGCGAGGGGATGCCATTTAAAACTTACGAACAAGATGTACTATCTCGTCATAAAAACCAATTTGAAGCATCCCTTCTATATCTTAGAGATTTCATGGAGGCTATTGATGCAGAGGACTTAACGGCTATTCAAGAACTGAGGAAACATAGAAATGAATTGGCACACAATTTACCTAAAACTATAAAAAATATAGAAATAAACAAATATTTACAGTTGCTTGATAAAACAAACAAGGTTTTGTTCAAGTTGAGTAATTATAGAATATATATGGAGATTGGTTCAGATCCTGAGTTCCAAGATAAAGGAATAGACTGGGGTACGATCAAAGGCTCTGAATATTTGCTTTTTGAAGAGATACTGGAAAAAGTGAAAATTCTGCAATACGAGACTACTTTAAATACGGCATAAGAAAACATTTGATCCCATAATGGTATCGGGGTAGACTTTATGCATGAGAGTAATTGCAAAAAGAACATTGAGAAATTTCTGGGAGTCATTACCCCAATATGCTGATGCACAAGCACAACTTGAAGCATGGCATTCTGAAGCATTAAAAGCTTCATGGAAAACACCACAAGAAATAAAGACACAATTTGCTTCAGCAAGTATTCTGAAAAATAACCGTGTTGTCTTCAATATTGCTGGAAACAAATATCGGCTTATAGTTTCCATAGATTATATAAGACAGGCATGTTTTATTAAATTTGTTGGTACACACGCACAATATGACGCTATTAATGCAGAGGTATATGATGGATATTCAACCCATTAAGAATGAAAAGGATTATGATAAAGCTCTTGCAGAAGTAGAAATGCTATGGGGAGCAGAAATTGGTACTGATAATGGTGATAAATTAGATATTTTGCTTATTCTAGTTGAGGATTACGAAAATAAACATCACCAAATCGCTCCACCCGATCCAGTTTCAGCTATAAAATTCAGAATGGAGCAAATGAACTTAACTAGAAAAGATTTAGAGCCATATATTGGAGGAAGAGGTAGAGTGTCAGAAGTACTTAATCACCGTAGAGGTTTATCAATTAGTATGATTCGCAATCTACACATAAACTTATCCATTCCTTTGGAAAGTCTTATTAATGAAGTTCAAGTGAACACCTAGAAACTTATCTTAAGGCTTGTATTAATTTATTTTTAGTTTTAATAAAATTATTCAAATAATCAACCATCTATGCCCAACAAGAAGTTCGAAGGAACAAACTAGCTAGGCGGTTGATTTAACTTTATTTTGTTCGGGAAGTGAAACGTGATTCAAAGTTCAGTAGCTTCGAGCCGTTTGCCCTCAACTGGGCGTTATGGGTCTTGCCAAGGGAACCACCATTGCCTACAACCCAACCCTTGTCTTGAACGCTTTGGATTGCTCTGTATCCATCAAACCTAAGTTGCTACTAGTACAGTAAACAGTAATTACGACTAATAATCTGACGGTCTAAATCCTTGATAACTGCGTTATCACTCCTCCCATAGCCCTGCTATGACTGTTCTCAAATGATTTATCCTCGCCAGAGTTATTTGTCGTAATTACCGTTCACTGTACTAGTTGGGTTTTATATTGATAGCTTTATTGATTAGGGGGAAATAATAGATTCAATAAGATGGCAAACCGAAGGGTCATCAGCCTCCCCATCAGGCATGTCTGCCCATTGAAGTAATGCTTTTTCCATTCGATTTTGCAAGTTCACCAGTTCTTGTAGGTGTTTGCGATTTTCTACAATTTTGCGTTCAAGAATATGGCGAACTCTGGGGCAGGGAGAGTTGCCATTTTGTCGATCGTGCATGATTTCTTGAATTTCATGTAGCGTATAGCCCAAGCTCTTCGCTTGCCGAATAAAACGTAACCAATGCACCTCACTAGGTTGATATAAACGATAGCCGTTTTCAGGGTTGCGAGTGGGAGTGAGTAAGCCCATGCGAGTGTAATAACGCACGGCATCAGGAGTGGCTCCTGATTGTTTGGCTAGTTCAGATACAGTCATCATAGTCTATGCACGCTCCTTATGAGCTAAGTTTTTCTTTATCTGTTCAAACTCCTCACGATCAATGTCGCCTTGAGCGTAACGCTTTTTGAGGATGTCTAAAGCTGTTTGCTGAGTATCAGTCGTGTTACTTGAGTTGTTAGCGATTGTGTTAACGGCCCATACAATTACAACAATGAGTAATATCCAAAAAAACCACATAAATCCTCCTCCAAACCAGTGTCCGTCGTACATGACTAATCTCCTGAAATAATGTTAAGGAACCTTTGCTCGAAAGATATGACGGATTTAGCAAGCTTAATAATTGAGTTGACCGTTTTGATAAAACGGCAAGCTCACTAAAAAACGGCTTGAATCCTTTCATGCAAAGGTCTCGTTAAAACTAAGGGTTGTCTTCTCCATTAAGTGCTTGTCTTACACGTTCGAGCCGAGCTCGTACTTCACCAGCCAATGTTTTTATATCGTCACGATCGACTAGCGTTAAGACTGCACTGGGATCCATAAATGAGACAATAATGGTGTTATCTTCAACTTCTCTTACCACCACATTACAGGGCAACAACAAGCCTATATCGGGTTCTGCTTCTAGGGCTTTATGAGCAAGAGGTGGGTTACAGGCACCTAGTATTTTGTAGGGGCGATGGTCAATATCTAACTTCTTTTTTAATGTGGCTTGTATATCAATTTCAGTAAGGACACCGAAGCCTTCTTCTTTAAGTGCTTCAATGACTTTTTGCTCAATAATCTCAATGTCTCCTGCGAGCTTAGTTGAAAAGTGGTACATGTTAATTTCCTTTTTTAAAATGATTTATATCTGGTTTAGATAAGTGTCTTAATACCAAATGATTTAATAAACTGTCTTCTTGAATGTGTCATGTTACTTCCTTATGTTCTAATATCAATGTTGGTGAGACGCTTTTACACATCTTGTTTCTATTTGAACCTAAAATCCTCAGTTAGACAGCCTATAGAGTGATTCTCTTCGGTTGAATAGCGTAGTAAAAAAGGAATTAATGGTTGATCCTTAATGAGTTTTTTTACATAGCCAGTCAGTCGAAGACTTAGTTGAGCTTTAGCGAAACTTAGAAGCTTCAGCAGGGTTGCTCTATAGGCTGTAGCACCTTCACTCTATAAATGAAGATAGGTAAAGCTGCTTACTTTATTACTATCAGTAGTTTATTTAATACTGGAAGCGGTTAACTGAGGAATTTAGGTTGAACTAAGTTTAGAACCTATGTGTTAGGCACAGGTCAATGGTTATTTTGAAATAACATTAATATTGGCTAAATACCGCTACTTTTTTGCCATCCTTGAAGCTAATTACTTGATAAAGATCAGCGGGTTGTCCTGGTATCTCCATGCCAGGTGTTCCTTTGGGCATAGCAGGTACGGTTAGTCCTGAGATTTCAGGTTTTTCTTGTAGCAATCGCTTAACATCTTTAGCAGGTACATGCCCTTCGATTGCATAACCCTCTACAAAAGCGGTATGACACGAGCCGAGGCCCGCGCCTAATTTCGCCTTGTATTTGTAGTCTACTAAGTTGGTGACATTATGGGCTTCCACACGGAATCCGTTGTCTTCCATGTGCTTTACCCATTTTTTACAACAGCCACAAGTGGCACTTTTGTAGACGGTGACGACAGGTAGACTTGGGTCTACGGGTGTCTTTTTAGTAAATGCTGAGCTGAAAATCATAATAGCTACAGCAACGGCAGCTATGGCTAGGCCTGTGTATAATGGGCGATTTGTTTTCTTCTTCATGGTATTTCTCCATTCTTGATTGATTTAAATGGTTAGTGTTGCCACTGCTCGACTGAAGTAGCACCTTGCATCCCTTCCTTTTTAACGAGGGAAGGGATGCACTTATATCTAAGTATTAATGATTTCATATGTATTTGGCACATACTCATGGAACCGAGACTTCAGTCTCGGCTTAACGGGGCTGAAGCCCCGTCTCCAGATGTATGTCATTACTTTTGAAACCATTAATACTAAAACCAGGCTTTGATACCCGCAACTAGCTGCGTATCGGAAACATCTCCACCATCAGCACGAGTAAAGTCAGCGGTATTGCCAAACTTTTTTGCCCATTCCACGCCAATATAGGGGGCAAACTCACGTTTAAACTCGTGTCTTAAACGTAGCCCAACGGTTACATCTGAAAGCCCTGAGCCTATACGCATTTCGGGGTCATTTTTTCCGTAGAGATTTACTTCAAACTCAGGCGTTAGTATGGTTTTTTGCGTCAACAACAATTCATACTCGCCCTGGACGCGTGCTGCGGTACGACCGTTATCACCCACAAAGAGAGCGGCATCTGCTTCAAAGAAATAGGGTGCTAAACCTTTAACACCTAACACTCCCCATTCACGGCCTACGGGTTTAAAGTCCTTACGAACACCGACCTGAAGATCCCAGTACGGTGCAATAGCTCTACTGTAGAGTGCTTGAAGTTCAAGCTCTTCATTTTCACCGTTCACACGCTCACCCTCGGTTTTTAACCAAAGCTTATTGAGGTCTTTGCCGATCCACGCTTCACCTTCCCACGTTACCGGGTTATCGCCATCTGCATCGTGGATTTCTAACTGTTCTATCATGACTTTAGTGAGAACAGGGTCATCTTCCATTTTGTCTGCTTTGTAGGGGAGTGGCACGTCATGGTCTAAAGAGCCATCACTGACGGGAATGGCAGGTTTATGGCTCATTTTCGAATGATCCATTTTCATACTAGGCTTACCCATGTCTTTGTCCATGGGCATAGTATGTTTGGAATGATCCATATCAGCAACCACCAAAGGCGATATCAATAAGCTTAGTGTTAATGCAATAACTTGTTTATTCATGATTTTTCTCCAAATATTTCTTAGTTAGTGGGTGCTTACGCTACGATGACACGACGGAACATGCCCTTCATGTGATAGAGCAAGTGACAGTGATAAGCCCATTGTCCTTTTGCGTCAGCGGTGACCAGATAACTAATTTTGGCACCAGGTTGTACGATGATGGTGTGTTTACGAGGTAGGTAATTATCATCCCCCGTTTCCAGCTCACTCCACATGCCATGTAAGTGAATCGGGTGATTCATCATGGTGTCGTTGATCAAGGTAAAGCGAACACGCTCTCCATAACGCAGCCCAATTGGACGTGAATCCTTATAAGGAACCCCGTTAAACGACCACATATAACGGCTCATATTGCCCGTTAAATGCAGCTCAATTTCTCGACTAGGATCACGTTTATCTTTGGTGGGGTAGAGGTTTTTAATGTCTGCGTAAGTCAGTACCCGACGTCCGTTGTTGCGTAAACCCACACCAGGATCATCCAAGCGAACTTGTGGATCCATTGCTAACATGTCGATGTTGGGCCCTGTTTTTATTTTTACGCGAGCTTTTGAACCACCTTCGCCCATGCCTGCCATGTTGTGACCACTGTGATCCATGCCAGCCATATCGCCTGATCCCATATCCATGCCACCCATATTCATTCCCATATCCATATGAGTGAGCAATGGTGCAGGATCCATCGGTGGAACAGTCGCTTTTTGACCATTACTGCTAAGAGATCCAAAGGCATAACCCGAACGATCAATTGCTTGAGCAAAGATAGGATAAGCTCCCCCTTGTTGTGGCTGTACGATTACATCGTAAGTCTCTGCGACACCAATGCGGAACTCATCAATACCGTGAACAGGTTTTATGTACTGACCATCGGAGGCAACGACTTGCATTTTCAAACCGGAAATACGTACATCAAAAAAGGTCATTGCTGAGCCATTAATAAAGCGCAAACGAATCTTTTCACCTGGGCGGAAAGTACCCTTCCAACCTTGGTTAGGTGTTTGACCATTGGCTAAGAAGGTATAGGTGTAACCCGTGACATCAGAAATATCACGATCACTCATGCGCATCTGATTCCACATCTGGCGGTTGGCTTTGGCCTTTTCGTAGCCCATCTTACGAACTTCTTTGGTGAAGTCGAATAAGGTACGTTCACGTCGATTATAGTAATCGCCCATCTTCTTGAGCTTGGCGTAAACGGTATGCGGATCTTCATCCGTCCAGTCAGATAGCAACACCACATAGTCCCTATCAAACTGCACAGGTTCGGCATTGCGTGACTCAATCACAATAGAACCGTACATGCCCGTTTGCTCTTGATACCCCGAATGGCTGTGATACCAGAAAGTGCCGTTTTGTACCGCTGTGAACTGGTAGACATAGGTTTCTCCTGGCTTGATACCTGCATAGCTCAGGCCAGGTACACCGTCCATATTGGTTGGTAAGATCAAGCCATGCCAATGGATTGATGATGTGACTGACATATTATTGGTAACGCGAATAGTGATATTGTCGCCCTCGCGCATTCTTAACGTTGGTGCGGGAATAGAGCCATTAATAGCCGTTGCCCTATGCGGGCGACCTGTAAAGTTAACGCTGACTTCATCAATGGTTAAGTCAAAGGTCGGGCCTTCTAATATAGGTACTTCAACAGAAGGTGCAGTAGAAGCTAAGTTGGGAATAAGCCCCATACCTGCCAATACGCCCCCTGATGCTAAACCTTGGACAAAGCGACGACGGCTTTTATTAACACTGGGGTTAAAGCCAGATGGAGTGTTTTTAGTGATTGTGTTCATCAGTTTTTTTCCTATCTTTTTTGAAATTTAGAATTTTTTTAGATATAGGAACTGGAAGTTGGAGCTGATGAAGAGAACGAGTAAAAGGTTGGAAATAGTGATATTAAATACAGCTAACACAGGGAAAGCATGACTAAAAATATCATTCTAATTACCCACACGTAACTTCAGCGCTGACTTTAATCAATAAATCTGGATTAAAGCGATACGACCAGTTCGAGCAGGATTAAACGAGAGGGGGTTGTAATTCGGGGGATATGCTACGGGTGTAGTAATTGATATAGCCAGAAACAGGTTTAGTCGAAACCGTTGGCGAAAGTAATTGAATAGTGGGAGTAGTAAGTGCAGCAGATGCGCCTACACAACTAACACAGCAACCTGAGTCACAGTCCATTGCTGTCATGTCCATATCGGATTCATAACAAGCCATGCTGGGGTCATCACAATGCATTTGAGAGCTAGTAATAGCCGTTTCATGCTGAGACTGTAGAGTATCGTGAGTTACCTGATGGTTTAGGTTGTCCGATGTGTTTTTCATTTCACTCATAGATGCATTTGACATATTGGATGCACACATCGACGCAAACCCTGCTACAGGGAATATGGCGTTAAGCGTTATCAATAAAATCAAAATGCGAATCATTGTTTGTTTCTGGTGAAAGTTAACTAAAGGTTAGTGGAAGTGAGAAGCATTTTCAACCTAAAATCCTCAGTTAAACAGCCTATAGAGTGATTCTATTCGGCTGAATGGCGTAGTAAAAAAGGAATTAATGGTTGATCCTTAATGAGTTTTTTACATAGCTAGTCAGCCGAAGAGGGTTGCTCTATAGGCTGTAGCGCTTTCACTCTATAAGTGAAGATTGATAAAGCTTCTTACTTTAATACTATCAGTAGTTTATTCAATGCTGGAAGCGGTTAACTGAGGAATTTAGGTTCAAGTAGCTTTATCACTTTAATGACGAGTGGTTTACGCCACCCGCCATTCTTTTTTACTCTTGTTTTAGCTTACTGGATGCGGAAGAAGCCCATCATGCCAGCGTCTTCATGCTCAAGGATATGGCAGTGATACATATAGTCTCCATAGTTGACTGCTGGGTCAAAGCGACCGATAAAATCAACTGTTTCACCTGGTTGCACTAGTACCGTATCTTTCCAACCGAGATCAATACCTGTAGCGGGTTGACCATTTCGACTAAGTATTTGCCATTGAATCGCGTGTGCATGGAAAGGATGCGCCATGGGTGAACGGTTCTGAATAGACCAAATTTCAGTATTACCTTCAGCTAAGTTAATAATCTCATCAATACGGTTCATATCGAAGGCTTTGCCGTTAATAACAAAGCTCATGCCTCCCATGCCACCGCCGTTGCCCATGCTTCCGCCGTTGCCCATGCCACCGCCGTTGCCCATGCCACCGCCGTTGCCCATGCCACCGCCGTTGCCCATGCCACCGCCGTTGCCCATGCTTCCGCCGTTGCCCATGCTTCCGCCGTTGCCCATGCCACCGCCGTTGCCCATGCTTCCGCCGTTGCCCATGCCACCGCCGTTGCCCATTGCCATCGTCATCACGAAGTTACGAGTTTTAGTTGCATCAGAGGCTACTAAGCGTTCGGTATTAATATCAGCATTGCTAGGTAGGTTGCTATACAACGTCACGTTATCAGTGGCTTGAGTCGTAATATCAAAACGCATGATGTCCATACGCATACCATTGACTAATGTGCCATTCATTCCACCTCCATTGCTCATATTGCTTCCGCCACCCATACCGCTTCCACTCCCCATGCCATTGCCTGTATTCGTACCTGACATTCCCATCATAGGGCTTCCATTAAAGGCTTTACTGATTAGCATGACTTTGTCGTTTACCGCATATTGAGCAAAGTCGATAACAATCTCAGCGCGTTCTGCTGCACCTAGCATAATGTGATCAACGTCTATAGGCTGAGGTAATAAACCCCCGTCTGTTCCAACTACTTTGAAGCTAGAACCATCACTTAATGCAAAGTCATAGCTACGTGCATTTGAGGTGTTGTAGAGTCTAAAGCGATACTGACGTGTACCCACTTCAAGCTTAGGCAACTCAGCGCCATTAACAAGAATCTTGTCACCTAGCATGCCGTCGTTATCCATCTCTCTATCTTTATAAGCAAGCTCACGAACACCGTTAACTTCATCTTTAAAGCGTCGATCCTGAATGAGTACAGGAATGTCGTAATCTCCAGAAGGTAACTTGTTTTCAGCCACTAACTGTTGGCTAATTGCATCTTCTAATAGATACACGCCAGCCAGCCCGTTATAAACCTGCTCACCTGTTTTCATATCAGGATGCGGATGAAACCAGAGTGGTGCAGCGGGTTGCACCATGTTAAAGCTATAGGTTTTACTATTACCCGCAGCCACTGGGAAATCAGGTCCACCATCTTGATCAGCTGGTATTTTAAAACCATGCCAATGAATCGTAGTTTCATCAGTAAGATTGTTGATCAGATTCAAAGTCATGCTGTCACCACGCTTTGCTTTGATGACGGGAGGGAGCTGAGAACCGTTATAACGTAACATCGGCGTAGTCCAACTATCACCAGGTACATTAATCGTCACATCAACATTTGGAGTTGCCGTTAGCGTATAAGTAGCGGCATTGTTATTAGGATCGCCATCTTCATCGCTCAATACGGGCAAGCGGTTGAAGCTAGGAAGGTTGGTTGCGGCAAGTTGAGCTTGTGTATTATTAGCCGCATCTTGGTTGCCCTGATTGAGCTGATCAAAGTAGTCTGTATTGAATCCTAACAGTGCCAGACTAGCTCTTTCGTCATCGCTAATATTACCACTACCAAAACGGGCTAGCGTGTTGTTGAGCAAGCGGGTACGTGCTAGACCGTAGTTGTCTTTTTGATTGATTTCATCCAGTTTTCTATTGTTATTATCTTTGTCGGTTATCGAAATAGAGATACCTGCATCTTTTCCATCCAGCGTGCCATCTTCAAGGTCTAAAGCACGTTTATCAATCAGCTCGAATACTTGAGAAGGTGTAAGGTTTAAGCTCTCTGCTTCGTAGGAAAAGCTAATCGCACGGTTGCGGGCTAGTGCTTCTGCTTGATCCGCTGGGGTGGCTGTACTCAAATCACCTATCATAAATAAAACATCGCCAGAAACGCCCATTGCAGGGTTTGTACCATCAATGAGTTGATCCTGTAGGGTTGCTTTGGCTTCGGCAATAGCTTGGGCGGTAGGTGTACCTGCGGTGATTTTGTTCTTAACCAGTTTTGCCATTAGTGTTGTTTCTGGCGTTAGCGCGATTGTTTTTCTATCGGCAATAACCGTTTGTAATTCAGCAACCGTAAAAACAGTCATTAAACCTTTGTCGGATGGATTGACCGTATTGCTGGTAGCCTCGTCGGTATAAGAACCGCCTTGAGTTTCGATAAAGATAGCTTTAGTGGTATCACTAGGAAGTGTGAAATTATCAAGCTCAAACTTACCTAGTGAGCTAGTACCAGAGGCAATAAGGTTGCCCGCTTCATCGGTAATTTGTGTGGTAGCGCCATCAATAGGACCTTTAAAAGCACTTCCTAATAATGACGTGGTTGAAGTTGATGGAGTAGTTGTGTCAGACCCTCCACCACAACCTGCGAGTGTACTAATGCCAATTGCTAAAGCGACGGCAGTAAATATTTTTGTTCTTTTCATGTGCATAACCCTGTTAGTTTTTAAATTAGCGGTCTGTTTCTACAGACGACAGGGTTAATTTCGCGTGGGATGGTAAAAGGTTGACCAAAATATAATAAATAATCCTGATTATCTGGCTGTATCATCCACACTTATAAATATCTAAGAAATACAGTAGGTTGGGCTGGCGTTAGGAAGCCCAACAACGATGTATAGATGTTCACCTATTAAATTTCTTACCTGCTGTAGAGACGTTGCATGCAACGTCTCTACGGAAAATTATGTTTCAGAGCTACGACAAGAGGGAAAGACTACATTGGCTAGAACACATCAATCCTAAACTTTTCTACGACTCTCATTATTACTTGCCAACATACTAATCTGGCATTCATCAAACACTTTTATGCGCATAAAAAAGTAAATAACTACATTTTTATGCGCGTAATAATGTATATTAAATGCTAAAACTGTAGAGGTGTGATAATGAGACGACAACTATTAGACAAACTACTAACGTGGAAAGGACAGAAAAAACGCAAGCCACTACTGATTGATGGCGCTAGACAAACGGGTAAAACCTACCTATTGAAAAGGCTATTTGGTGCTGAGTTTGATCATGTTCTACATGTAGATTTTCTGGAAAACCCACAACTATCTAACGCTTTTGATACCTCCTTAACACCAGAAGAAATACTATCAAATCTAGAGTTGTTAACAGGGCAGATTTTCAACCCAGAAAAGGATTTATTAATTCTTGATGAAATTGGCGAATGCCCAAGAGCAGTCACTTCTTTAAAATATTTTGCAGAAAAAGCACCATGTCTATTTGTTGCCGCTAGTGGCTCGAATATGGGGCTGTTAGGCTCGTTTCCTGTCGGCAAAGTTGAGCAATATAATCTTAGACCACTCACCCTCCATGAATTCATATGGGCAACTGAGCAGCCGATACTCATAAAAAGCTATGAGCAACAAGCCAATTCCCCCGCTGCTCATCTCAAGTTATTTGAGCAGTTGATTGATTATTACTTTACGGGTGGTATGCCCGAAGCCGTAGCCACATGGTTTGAGTCTAAAGATAAAAGTATTTTAGAGCGAAGCAAGGCCGTTACGAGTATTCATGCAGATTTAGTAGAAGGCTATAAACGTGATTTTGGAAAATATGCAGGAAAGCTAGATGCCCAATTGATTGAAGCCGTTTTTACACACATTCCAGCACAATTATCATCCGTGCGAGATGCATCCGTAAAGCGCTTCAAGTTTAAAGGGGTCTACCATAAGAAGTCACGCTATGCCGACTTTGAAAGTGCCATTTCATGGCTACACCGCTGTCGTCTCACCTTACAAAATCACCCTATTGAAGGGCAAGCAAGATCGCCTCTAGCCGCTTATAAAAAGGACAATAAGCTAAAACTATTTCTATTTGATGTAGGGTTGCTTAACCATATGTTGGGTACAGGATATGAAGAAATCAAAATGCAAGGCTATGAGTATAAGGGATATATCGCGGAAAATTTTGTCCAGCAAGAACTTGCCGCATTAGGTATTGAACCCAGTTTCTCATGGGGAAATGCACGCGCAGAAATTGAATTTATTATTGCCAATAGTTCAGGACAAGTCGTACCGATTGAGGTTAAAAGTGGCAAACGAACCAGAGCAAAATCGTTGCAATCTTACATTACGAAATGCAAACCGCATAAAACCATTAAACTAACGGGTACTCAAGGGTCTTCGGCTGATGAAAAAGAGCATATTGTCATGCCGCTTTATTTTACTGAGTATGTGTTGGTGCGGATTGAGTGATGGGTGTTCTTATAGTTTTTAGAAGTTAATTACTACCGGGGACGTTACCTTTTAATCAGGGCTGTTCAATGCTAAATGAAATAAGCTCCCTCTCCCCTTTGGGGGGAGGGCTGGGGAGGGGGGAGATGTTCTAAGGTCATCTTTTTTATCAGACTATCTACCCCCTCCCTAACCCTCCCCCTGCTAGGTGGAGGGAACTTTGTCTATTCCATGAACAGCCCTGACCTTTTAATAAGGTGGGTTCATTGAAATAGATTAACTGAGGAATTTAGGTTTAATCTGTTTTCTATAAACCATACCTATAACCTCCAAGCCAACCTCAGTGCAAGGCTATAAAACCCCTCCGAATCACTACTAGTAGAATCATAACGCCCTACATTTGCAGAGAGCTGTAGCCCCAGTTTTGGGCTAAGCGATTTCCCAAGTTGGAGCGATGCAGAGTACACATTGTCTTTTCGCTGTGTTTGATTCGTGTTTCCACTGGTTTGCGTCATTGGCGTAGTAGGGGGCATATTATTGCTGGCAGGGGTATTAGTAGTACCCATTGAAGGAGATAGCACGCTTTGATTATAATCATTTTGCTGCCAATTAAGACCAACCTTGCCTTTAAAGGAAGCAAGCCTTAGCTGGTTAATATGAACTCCCAAACCAAGAGAATCATAGTCACGATTATCATCAGTAGCATTATTGCTCTTAAAGGAAGCATCGAAACTGACATAAGCCTTACCTTTCTTATGAGGTAAATAATGGCTTAGTGCTACGCTACTTCGATTAGTGTTATAAGGAACGTTAGACGTGGTTGAACTGGTTTGGTCGTGTAGTTCATGGTTTAAAGTAAGGGATATATCCGTGCCACCGCCGCCCTTATCTAAATAGCCAAAAGTTGCATCCAGCATTAACCCTTTATAGCTATTATCGGGTAGTGCTTCATTCTTATGTTGGTTCGCTGTGATATTGGTACGCAACAGCCAATCGGGGGTTATTGCGGAGAGTTTACTGGCAGATAGGGAAATGTTAGTAATATCATCACCGCCTGATATTCCCTTATTAAAGCTAGCATTTGCGCCTACTATATAACCACCTGTGTAATCCAGTGATTGTTTGTTTAACGATATTCCTGTTTCGAAACCTGTTCGGTTTAAGTTGTCATTCGTATTGGGATTGACATCAAGAGCCTGAACTTCGAGATTGTTAGTTGAGGTGATACCGGTAAACAATGTCGTTGTGGTCTCACCGAAAGCAGGCATAAATAAAAAAAGCAGACTACTGGGGAAGATAGTAGCCTGCGAAAGGGTTAAAAAAGTAAAGCGTGAATTTAGCATGGGGTGTGTATTACCTATTCATTGGACTGGGCATAGCACTTGGCATCTCTATGTTTCCCATATCTGGCATTGAGCTAGGCATTCCTTGCATAGAATCAGGCATTGACCCGCCAGGCATAACGCGTCCACCACGCTGTTGGAAATCTCTAAAGCGTTGCATCATTTGTTGCTGTCTTTCGGGCGTCATTTTCTGAAAGCGGTTGTGAGTTTTCAGGATGCGTTGACGATCTTTAACCGATAGCTGTTTAAAGCGCTGATACGTGTGTTGCATATTTTGTCGAAGGTTGGGTGACATGCTTTGCCAGCGTTGGAAACGTTGCCAGAGTACATCTCGACGATCAGCAGGGAAGCTTAACCAGCGTTGTCCATTGATTACCAAGCGTTGTTTTTTTGGAGCCGATAATTGCGCCCAGTTCCCTTTGTATTCACCTAATAATAATTGCATTTCAGGAGATAACGCTTTCCAGTTTTCACGAGAGTTTATAGGGTAGCTTTGTTGGATAGACTCCTCAGCTTCGATAGGCATCATCGTCATTAAGCCTATGCTTAATAGCATGATAGAAAGTAAGCTGATCATGCGTTTGGATTTAGTGTTCATCAAGAATATCCTCCTGATTATTGGTGTTAGGCAGTGCCTGTTGTTTACTTTTGGAGTTAGTTTCTTCAGCCTTTTTTGAGGCTTGAGTACTAACGTTGTTATTACTGGCAGAGCTACTGACAGCGCTTTTCTTTTGATACGCGACATACAGCATAAAGCTCTCAAACTCCTTATCTTTGAACTGTTCTAAAGTCGGCAACTGCTCCAGCAAACCTTTCGGTAAGGTCTTCGGAGCTGCGTCGCTGGCTAAAGCGATACTGATGAAACTCATTAATAGCCAAGGTAAGAGATTGCTGAAACTTCGCTTGTTTTTCTTCGGGTTGTTGTGCAAGCCAATCATAAAATTCAAGGTTCTCAATTAAAGTAAGAGGAATGTCGGTATCCATTACCCATTCAGGTAATGGCATAGATAGCGGCATAGATTGTGGTGGTATAGCGGAGTCTGTATTTGGGTTGATAGAGACAGGTGCTTTTAAGAAAATAACCGTACTAACCAACAGCACACTAAAAGCAGTGACCATGGCAGGCTTTACCCAAGATGCGTGCCAAGGCTGTTGTTGAGGGTATAACGCTTCTTGTGTCATTGCCCGTAAACGCTGTTGATGTTTTTTTGCCAGTGCTTGCTCATGTTGGTCAAGATGTTCATTGGGAGTAAACGGCAGTTTATTATGTTTCATTAATCCACCCTCCCAATTGATCTTTTAGTGAGTGCATAGCACGGGAAAAATGGGTTTTCACGCTACCCTCACCACATTGCATAATCGCAGCGGTCTCTTTAATGCTCAACCCTTGCCATTGGCGTAATAAATAAGCCTCCTGTTGGCGGGGAGGTAATTGCTGTAAAGCGGCTTCAAACTGGCTGGATAACTCATCCGCACTGAGTTGTGAGTGGGTTGAATTAGACGCTGTGTTATCTGCATCGGTATGAAAATTGTCGTATTCCTCTTCGGGTTCACCAAGCTGAGAAAACGGCAATATATGGCGTAATTTACGTCGCCATGTCTGTTTGCGTTGCCAGTCAGTAATACGACGCGTGAGAATTTTGTAGAACAAATTAGTCCATGCTTCTTCCTCATAACGATGTGCTGATCTGACAAAACCCATCATGGTTTCCTGTAAAATGTCTAATGCGGTATCTTCGTCTTTTAGCCTAAAGACGGCAAAAGCTAATGTTTTAGAGCGAATTTGACCTAAAAAACGCTCAAGTTCTCTATCAATGTTTGGTTTCACACCAAGATCCTTTTTCTGCCAGAAGCAGTTATCTCTTACTTCGAGCGGAAGATGAAAAGGTTGACGGGGCGATTAATTATTCTACGAACTAATATTTCAAGCCAAAGGAGGCTATAGAGAAGCAATAGAAATCCTGATTACATAGCTGTCTCAGTCATACTTGTAAATATATAATAAAATCCGTAGGTTGGGCTGACGTTAGGAACCCCAACAAATGATGTAGCACTCATGTTGGGGTTCGTTCCTCACCCGCAACCTACTGCTTTGTATAAATATTTATATTTCTTTATGATGATGCCTGTAACTATGGCTGGGGTAGCGAGCAATCAGGTAGATAATTAACCCAGTGGAAGGATGGGTTTTATGATAGAGGAGGTGGTAATTCTGGAAGAGTAGGGCGACTAATAGCGCCAAGTTTGTAATAAGTATTAGCAACAGGAGAGTGGATAAAAGCGGGACTGCTTAGTAAAGCATAAATAATAGAAACGGATAAATGAGCGCAACTACAAGAGCAATTTGCACATTGTTTGTCGCAACAATCGTGTTTAGCTTTGGCACTATGGTTGCATGTGTTAGAGGTGTTTGTACGAATTGTGTTTTCTGAAACGGCACTATGCTTTCCATCACAACTAGGCTGTGCATTACTCGTTAAAGGAGTTAGCAATAAAGAAATAGCAACTAATAGGGAAAAAATCTTTTTTAGCATAGATGACAGGGGTGTGACTTAAAATCTGTTTTTGATTGTTACTTCTGGTTAATTTTTTGTCAATATAAAGGGTGAGAAATTTTAGGTTTATAGACGGTTTCCACTGCGGTTCTTGTACCCCCCATGATGAGGTTTCCTTTTTGTTCTGTTTTATCTATGAATAAACAGATTGAACTGAATGCCCATATCTATCAGCCACAACAAACGGTAGAATTACTAAAATAAGCGTTAATAGTCAACTAAACCAATACAATAAAGTAGAGTGAATATACTCATCTCTACAGACAGAACCCAAGGATACAAAATGGATAAAATCACTGCGAACAGTTCAGAGGCTCAGAGTGCCGATATCGTTGCGGATAATATCGAACAACTCAAAGTGCTATTTCCTGAAGCGTTTACAGAAGATGGGGTGAATTTTGAGAGCTTGCGTCAACTATTAGGTGATGCGGGTGTGCTGGATGACGGCGAAGAAAAATATGGGCTAAACTGGCATGGCAAGAAACAGGCAAGACAAATAGCATTAACACCCTCAACAGGGACATTGCGACCCTGTCCTGAAGAAAGTGTGGATTGGGATACGACACAAAACCTGTTTATTGAAGGCGATAACCTTGAAGTCTTAAAGCTCTTGCAGAAATCGTATGCGGGTAAGGTGAAGATGATTTATATCGACCCACCGTATAACACGGGTAAGGAATTTATTTATCCTGATAAGTATCAGGACAATCTGGATACCTATTTGAAATATACGGGACAGGTTGATGATGAGGGTATGAAGTTTTCCAGTAATACGGAGACAACAGGGCGCAAGCATACGAATTGGTTGAATATGATGTATCCGCGTTTGAAGCTAGCTCGGAATTTGCTTAAGCAGGATGGAGTTATCTTTATTTCTATTGATGACAATGAAGTTGCTAACTTAAAAAATGTATGTAATGAAATCTTTGGTGCTGACAATTTCGTTTCAAACATTGTGTGGCAAAAAAAATATTCTGTATCAAATGATGATCCAAGTATTGCACCTATGCATGATCACATCTTGGTATACAGGAAGACAGATTTGTTTAAGAGGGGGTTATTTCCACGTACAGAAAAACAATTAAAACGATATACAAATATTGATCATGACCCTCGTGGAGACTGGGCATCAGGTGAATATGTTAGTAGTAAAACTAAAGAACAAAGGCCGACACTATGGTATCCAATTATACACCCTAAAACAGGTGATGAAGTGTGGCCCGACTCAAAAGCTGTATGGAGATATTCACAAGATAAGCATAAAAAGCTAGAAGCTGAAGGCCGTCTCTTTTGGGGAATAGATTACTCATATAAGCTCCCAAGACTTAAGCGCTATATTAGTGAAATGAAAGATGGTGTAGTACCTTCAACATGGTGGACATTTAAAGACGCTGGTCATAATGATGAAGGGCAAAAGGAAACAGCTAAACTACTCGGGAAAAAAATATTTACTACGCCAAAACCCATTAAATTAATTAAGCAAATGCTGATAGTTGGAACTAAAGAGGATGAAGTAGTTTTAGATTTCTTTGCAGGGTCATGTGCTACAGCACACGCAGTTATTGATTACTCCCAAAAGAAACCTACAAATACTAACTTTATTATGGTTCAACTTCCTGAACCCTGTTCTGAAAAATCAGAAGCTTTTAGTATTGGCTACAAAACAATTGCAGATATAGGCAAAGAACGCATCCGCCGAGCCGCCAAAAAAATCAAACAAGAAAACCCAGACTACCAAGGCGACTTAGGCTTCAAAGTCTTCAAACTAGCCAGCTCCAATATCAAAGCATGGAACCCTGATAAAACCGACTTGGAGCAAACCCTGCTAGATCATCAAGAACACCTGGTTTCAGGACGCACCGAACAAGATGTATTGTACGAACTGCTGTTAAAACGGGGCGTGGATTTAACCGTTCCTATCGAAGCCAAAGAGGTCAATGAAAAAGCCATTTACTCCATTGGCTATGGCGTGTTGTTTGCCTGTCTGGATGAATCACTAGCTCATGATGATATTGAAGGAGTGGCACAAGCGATTATCGCATGGCACAAGGCACTCAAGCCCGCGACCGACACCCATGTTTTCTTTCGTGATAGCGCGTTTGTAGATGATGTGGCAAAAACCAATATGGCGGCTATACTTGAGCAAAATGGTATTCATCATGTGCGGAGTTTATAGTAAGCGCTACATCATGATAAAAACTTCACTGCGATTCAGGTTAAACACTTATGTCCGAAGGTAGAAAAAATCTAAAGCATATTAAAATTAAAGGCTTTAAATCCATTGCTAAACTTGATTTGCCAATGGAGCCGCTAAATATTCTTATCGGTGCTAATGGTGCAGGTAAAACGAATCTAATTTCTTTGTTTACGTTCTTGAGTCACTTATCACAAGGGAAATTGGGAACCTATGTGGAAACAGAAGGCGGTGCTGAGCGATTCTTTCATTTTGGCACACGAAATACTGATAAAATCACACTGGACTTAATGGTAGATATCAATAGCTACCATGTTGAGTTTGTAGCAAATCTTGATGATGATTCACTGGTCTTTTCTAAAGAGTATTGCATGATTGATTCATCACGAAGCATCTATTATCTTAAACCCAAAAAGGGTGAAAGTGGTTTTACTTCTTTGGCTACAAGTGAACGTGTGCAACGCTATACCAAAGAATACCTTAAAAAGTGCCGTGTTTATCATTTCCATGACACAAGTAGTCAGGCTCGATTTAAAAAAACGAATAAAATAACGAATCAACATTATTTAGAAAAAGATGCAGCCAATATTGCTCCTTTTCTTTATGGACTAAAAAATAGCAAAACAGAAAGCAATCGTAAGGCGTATCAGCAAATTGTTTCTGCCATTCAGGTAGTCGCCCCTTTCTTTCATGATTTCTATCTTGAACCTAACGGTGAAGAGGGTGATAGAAATATTCGTCTACGCTGGACGCATACACAATATGATACCCCTTTTAGTGCCAATGTGCTGTCTGATGGTACGGCACGATTTATGTGTTTAGCGACGTTGTTTTTACAACCCCCATCACGTTGCCCGGATACGATTATTCTTGATGAGCCTGAGCTAGGCTTGCACCCAGTAGCCTTGAATATTTTAGCCGATATTATTAAGGCGGTCTCTAAAACAACACAGGTTATTTGTTCAACACAGTCGGTTGAATTTGCAAATTTTTTCCAGCCAAAAGACTTTATTGTTGTCGATGCCCAAAAGGGTGTTTCCACCTTCAAACGTCTGGATAAAGAACAGCTTGATGGGTGGCTAGAGGAATATGGTATGGGGGAAATTTGGCGTAAAAACCTCATTGGAGGTCGTCCAGCATGGTAAGGGTTGGAGTCTCTGTAGAAGGGCTTACAGAAAAGCTATTTATTGAGGTGTGCCTTGCACCTTATTTTCTCAATAAGAATATGATACTTACGCCTATTTCCCTTGATGGCAATATAAGCGTTGACCGTATCAGGAGTGAACTTAAAAAGTTGCTTAATAACTTTGATTTCATAACCACCTTCTATGATTTTTATGGCTTCAAGAAAAAAGAGGTAGGTGAAACGAAGGAAAGCTTAGAGAAACGTATTTTAGATGCTATGCCTGAAAATAGCCGTGAAAGAGTTATCTCTTATATTCAAGTATACGAATTTGAAAGTCTTTTATTCTCTTCCCCAGAAATAATGGAGGATGAAATAGGTAAAAAGGGTTTATCCGATTGGGCTACCCATATCCTCGATGCGTTTAATCAAAACCCTGAAGCTATCAATGATTCACCTCAAACAGCCCCTTCAAAGCGTTTAGAAAAAGAATCAACGTATGTGAAAACACTACATGGGCCTAATATTGCCTTGGCAATTGGTATTGATGAACTACGAAGTCAATGTGAGGGTTTTGATGGGTGGATTACTCGGTTAGAAGCGTTAGGTCATTGAACCTGCCTAAACAAGTAATACTTTTGCGGGTCGGATGGCGCTATCGCTTATTCGACCTACATAGACTTTTAAACACCACTCCTGAAAAAATAAGGATACTATGAAGCTACATTTTGAAGATAACTTAGATTTTCAACAAAAAGCTATTGCAGCCGTTGTTGATTTATTCAAGGGACAGGAAATTACCCAATCTGAGTTCTCTGTATTAGCAAGACCTGATAGCGGTAAGCAGCAAGCGCTTTCAGGTCTGGTGGAAACGGATTTAGGCGTAGGTAATCGCTTAAACCTGCTGGATGATGAGTTACTTGATAATCTAAAAGCGATTCAGTTACGCAATGGTTTACGCCCCAGCGATGCCTTACGCAGTGGTGATTTTACCGTTGAAATGGAGACGGGAACGGGTAAAACCTACGTTTACTTGCGAACTATTTTTGAGTTGAACCGTGACTATGGTTTTAGCAAATTTATTATTGTTGTTCCCTCCGTTGCCATTAAAGAAGGCACGTATAAAACGCTAGAGATAACCCGAGAACACTTTGAAGGCTTATACCCCAAAGCGAAGGGTTATGATTATTTTCTCTATGATTCCACCAAGCCGGGTTTGGTGCGTAACTTTGCTACCAGTTCCAATATTCAGATTATGGTGACTACGGTGGGAGCGATTAATAAGAAGTCGGTCAATAATCTGTATAAAGAAAATGAGAATACAGGGGGTGAAAAGCCCATTGAGCTGGTGAAGGCAACCAACCCAATTATTATTGTGGATGAACCGCAAAGTGTGGACGGCGGTTTGAACGGTAAAGGCAAAGAAGCACTGAGTGCAATGAACCCTTTATGTACCTTGCGCTATTCGGCTACGCATACCACTACACATCACATGGTTTATCGTTTGGACGCGGTTGATGCTTATGAACGGGGGTTAGTAAAACAAATTGAGGTGGCTTCTGCTGAAGTGGAAGGGGCGACTAACAAACCTTATGTCAAACTCCTATCAACACATAATCGTAGAGGCTCTATTACGGCAAAAATTGAGCTGGATATTCAACGCGGAAAGAACCTGAAACGTGCCGTACTGACGGTTGAAGATGGGGATGATCTTGAGCAATTGGCTAATCGTTCACTCTATGAAAATATGCAAATAGGTACGATTAATTGTGCCAAAAGTGGCAAAGATGGTAAAGGCAATGCGTCTATTGAGCTAAAAGGCCCTGGGGTTGATAAGTTGTTACAGGCGGGTGAAGAACATGCGGGGGTTGATCAGGATCAGTTAAAACGTTTAATGATTCGTCGCACCATTAAGGAGCATCTGGATAAGGAGTTATTCTTTGCGGCTAATGGTAATAAAATTAAGGTCTTGAGTTTATTTTTTATAGATCGGGTGGAGAATTATCGTCAGTATGATGACGAGGGCAATGCTGAAAAAAGCAAGTATGCGTTGATGTTTGAGGAGGAGTATCAAAGGCTGGCTAACTCACCTGATTACCAAAGCTTGTTTAAAGAAATTGATCTTGAAACGAATGCATCAGAAGTGCATGAGGGTTATTTCTCCATTGATAAAAAAGGTCATTATCAAGCGCTGAAAAGAGGTGCGAAAGGTCAGTTATTAGCAAGTAATGATGATAATTTAGAGCGTGCTTACAACCTGATTATGAAGGACAAAGAGAAATTATTGAGCTTTGATACCAAGCTTAAATTTATCTTTTCTCATTCGGCATTAAAAGAGGGCTGGGATAATCCCAATGTGTTCCAGATTTGTAATTTTTCTGCTGTGCAAACCGAACGCTGGCGGCGACAAACCATAGGTCGCGGCTTGCGTTTATGTGTCAATCAACAGGGTGTTCGTATTAAAGATCGCAGTATTAATACGCTCACGGTTATCGCGAATGAATCCTATGAGCAGTTTGCAGATGCGCTTCAGCGAGATATAGAGGCCGATTTACAGATTACTTTTGGCATTGTTGAAGGGCATCAATTTGCGAATATCTCGGTGCAAGGAGAGGGTGGAAAGCCTGTTCCATTAGGGGTTGAACAATCAGAAACGGTATTGGCTTATCTTAAAGAACAAGGCTATGTGGATGCGAAAGGCAAGGTACAAGATACGTTGCGTGTGGCACTTCGGGACGGCATATTGGAGCTACCTGAAGCTTTTAGTGAGCAACATGAGGAGATTGTATCAATCCTCAAGAAACTAGCGGGTAAACTGGATATTAAAGATGCAGATAAGCGCAAGACTATTCGTACTCGTGAAGCCATTTTGCAGAGTGAGGAATTTAAAGCACTTTGGGATCGCGTTAAATATCAAACCACCTATCGTGTTGAGTTTGATAATGATACGTTGATTGAGAAAGCGGCAAGGGCTTTCACTGAGTCGCATACCATTACTAAAACACGGCTTTATTTTCGTAAAGCGGATATTGAAATTGGTCGGGGTGGTGTGACAACTGATAACGAAACCGTATCCGCTCGCACCACGATACAAGAAGATGATATTGATTTACCTGATTTGATTACGGAGCTACAGGACAAAACCCATTTGACCCGCGCCAGTGTGGTACAAATTTTGATAAAGAGTAATCGGCTGGAGGATTTTAAGAGAAATCCGCAAGAGTTTATCGACCTGGCAGCGGAAGCGATTAATCGCACCAAACGCATGATGTTGGTGGATGGGATTAAATATACTCGTATAGGTGATGAACATTTTTATGCTCAGGAGTTATTTGAACAAAAAGAGCTAAAAGGTTATCTGGAAAATACGTTAGAAGCACAAAAGTCCGTTTATACGCATATCGTTTATGACTCTCAAGGGGTTGAGAAAAAGTTTGCAGAAGCGCTGGAAAGGAATGAATCGGTCAAGGTGTATGCCAAACTGCCTGCATGGTTTACTATTTTCACCCCGCTAGGGTCATATAACCCCGATTGGGCTGTTCTTGTTGATAATGATGGGTCAGAAAAGCTGTATTTTGTGGTAGAGACCAAAAGCAGTTTATGGCTAGATGATTTACGCCATGCGGAAGGTGGGAAAATCAAATGTGCTGAGGTGCATTTTGATGTGCTTGCTGAGGAAAATGGAATGGATAACCCTGCAAGTTATATAAAAGCATCAACCGTTGATGACATGATGAAGCATGTGGATTAACCGAGCTTTCGTGATCCAGCTGCGTTTTTTGGTTCACCTGAATCTGCATTGAAGTCACGGATTCAGGGTTCAATCAATTATATTTTACGATAATGCTTCAAGAGCAACCGTAAACTAGAAGCCACAATAATAATCAACCCTGCCCATGCTACCCAGAGAGATAGCATTTGTTGATGCGTACTGACTTGGGTTTGTAAATCAATTCCGTTGTTTT
Source organism: Thiotrichaceae bacterium (assembly GCA_026991755.1). GTDB lineage: Bacteria > Pseudomonadota > Gammaproteobacteria > Thiotrichales > Thiotrichaceae > HyVt-477. The sequence continues at coordinate 33,389 of JALXAX010000185.1, forward strand.
CAACGTAGGCATCCAACATTAACCCAATAACAATCGCTACTATGGCAACGCCCGATAAGTAGGCCATTAACGAACGACTGCCCAACTCTTTTTTGATCACACCTAATGATCCTATATTACTAGCAGGACCGGCGAGTAAAAACACCAAAACGGTGCCAGGTGATATACCACTGAGCAGTAAACCCGCTGCCATTGGAGTAGAGGCGGTAGCGCAGACATACATGGGAATACTAATGGCTATCATCACTAACATGGCGGGCAAACCACTGCCCCATTGTGCCAGGAAATCGGCGGGAATCCATGTTTGGATGGCAGCAGAGAACGCCAAGCCGATCAGCATCCATAGAATAATAGATTCCAGAAGGTCGGTAAAAGCATAGCGAATCCCAGACAGAGTGGTAGACAATAGGGTGTTCTGTGCTGTTGTTTGATGGCTATCGTGGGAGGTGGAATCTGAGCTACAACATGAAGCTGTTTCCACAGTGGCTTCTGTACTGCAACATGAGCTGCTTTCTGCCACAGGTGCGGGATCAGAACTACAGCATGAAGCTGTTTCTACAGTGGCTTCAGTACTACAGCATGAGCTACTTTCTGCCACAGGTGCGGGATCAGAACTACAACATGATGTGGCTTGTTTCGTGTTCTCTTTTTCTGATGAGCAACAGCTTTCACTACTTGTGTTAAGTGACTTTTTGCCATCAGTTGATTGTTCTGTTTTACCTACTAATAAACCAGCGGTGATGGCCGATACAATCGCCGCAACAGGTCGTGTGATTGCCATTAAAGGCCCCAGCAGGGCATAAGTCATAATGACAGAATCAACACCCGTTTCAGGGGTGGAAATAAGAAAGGAAGTGGTGGCTGATTTGGATGCACCCGCATTACGCAAGCCTAAAGCAGCCGGTAATACTCCACAGGAACAAAGTGGAAGTGGTGCGCCTAGCAAAGCGGCTTTGAGCACGGGTATAAAACCTTCCCCTTTTAAATGTTTTTCAAGCCAAGAGGTGGGTAGTAGATTTTTCATTAACCCTCCAATGACCAAACCTAACACTAGCCACGGCGCTGCTTCAAGAGAGAGTGCCAAGAAGTTTTCAAAAAACGGGATGAAATTAAGAGCGTTCATAAATGCTTAGTATTCGTGTGCTGTCTTATGTCATGGATGTGGTATTTCACTAGGATGGTTGATGATGTTGTCTGTACTCCTTGCAGAGTACCATCAAAATGCCACTGTTTACTATTTCCATATTGGCGGTGGGTTCTTGCCTTCATGCTTCTGATTGTTTTGCCATTAGTATCAGTAAGAATGATGTGAATATGGCCTGGGATTTTCACAAGTTTGTTGCCAGGTGATCGTTTTCTAACAGCTCCACTTACTTTAAGGCCTTTCGCAGTGGTACGAATCGTTATTTTGCTGAATAAGACAAGGCCTGCATCTTGAATACTAAGGTTGGAAGGGGAGACGTGTGTTGGAGAGCAGGCAACAATTAAAGGCATGAGTAATAAAGATAGGAGTGATAGCCTAACGGATAGTGATTTCATTGAATTGTCCTCTTTTCTGGTGATAGGATTCTAGTACATCAACCCCGTTTAAAATGACTATATCTGCAAAAAGTTAACAGCTAGGTTGGTGCAGAGGCACGAAGCCCAACACAGCAGTGTTTGTTGGGGTTCCTTCGTCACCGCCAACCTTGTCTTTCAATAAACCGAGACTTTAAACGGGTTGATGTACTAGTGCTCCAACAAGTTAGGTTTATAGACAACATTGTCACAAAAAAGGAGGATAGATACCATTGATCTATCCTCCCTCTATCTCCTGTTATATCAAGTTATTTATGTCAAATACTTACGTTTTGAAAACACTTCATATAGCGCAGGTAACACAAACAACGTCAATATCGTTGACGATACTAGCCCACCGATAACCACGGTTGCCAATGGCTTTTGCACCTCAGAACCCACACCCGTTGCCAGTAGCATTGGGATAAGCCCTAACGCAGCAATGGAGGCGGTCATTAATACGGGGCGCAATCGAGATAATGCGCCTTCATAGACGGCTGTATTGACATCCGCACCGCCTTCGCGCTTTTGGTTGATCGCATTCACCATCACCACACCATTTAATACGGCAACACCAAACAAGGCGATAAATCCTATGGAACCTGGCACGGAGAGGTATTGTCCGGAGATCGACAAGGCGACTATTCCACCAATGAGTGCCAAAGGTACATTGATCATAATTAATAAGGCTTGACCAATGGAGCTAAATGCAAAATATAGCAGCAGGAAGATTAGACCCAGCGACAGCGGTACGACAATCATCAAGCGCTTTTGGGCACGTTCCTGATTTTCGAATTGCCCACCAAATACCACGGTATAACCCGGTTGCAGGTCAATTTCCTTATTTATCCGCTCACGTAATTCAGCGACTAATCCACCCATGTCACGCCCTTCAACATTGGACTGAATTACCACCCGCCGTTGTACATCATCACGACGTATTTGTGGGGGCCCCGATTCAATACCAACACTAGCGACTTCACGGAGTTTTACCCATGCACCTTGTGGTGATTCAAGCACTAGGTCGCGTATTGCCTCCACGTTACTTCGGTACTTTTCTGCCAAACGAATATTAATGTCATACCGTTCATTACCGCGAATAACCTGACCCGCTTCGACACCACCAATAGAGTCTGCAACCAGTGACATGACTTGTCCAACAGGGATGCCATAACGCGCCAATGCCTCTCTATCTGGCTTGATGACTAACTGCGCTTCTCCCGCAATTTGCTCCATTTCTACGCCGCGTGTGCCTTCGGTTTTTTTCAGTAGCGCTTCAATTTCCTTCCCCGTTTTTGCCAGAGTCTCTAAATCCGCACCAAATAGTTTTACGGCTAATTGAGCTTTTACTCCTGACAACAATTCATCCACACGAGTAGCAATAGGCTGTGAAAAGGAGAACAGTAAACCAGGGTAGACAGACATTTTCTCTTCCATCAATACTTGCAGTTCTTTACGATTCGATGCACTAGTCCATTCAGAGGCAGGTTTTAACCCAATGAAAATCTCCACATTGGAAACGGGTTCAGGGTCACCCCCAATTTCTGCACGTCCAATTCGGGATGAAGCATAGAGCACTTCGGGGAAAGTCATGACTGCTTGTTCCAGTTTTTGCGCGACTTTAAGTGAAGTACTTAAGCTGGATGAAGGAGCAAGTGTGACGCGAACGTTAATCGTGCCTTCCTCAAGTTCGGGTACAAACTCCGTACCTAATGTGGTCGCTAACCACAACGAGCCTGCAAACATAGCCACGGCTATAGCAACCACAAGCCAACGTAATTTAGTGGCGGCTTTGAGTAAAGGCCGATAGACAAAGTTCAACACTTTCATTACCGGGCTTTCGCGGTGGGTAACATGGCTTCTAAACATCCAGCTTGCCAACGCAGGGACAACCACTAACGCAACCAGTAACGATGCCAGCATGGCAAGTACAATTGAAATAGCCATC
>JALXAX010000186.1 GCA_026991755.1 Thiotrichaceae bacterium
CCTACAAACGTATATAGACGAGGCAAAAGACATGCTCACCCAAATCGACGTAAAAAACTTCGCCTCTTATAACTGGGGCTTGGAAGCAGGCATAGAAAAAGGCATCGAAAAAGGCGAAGAAAGGGGGGTTATTAAAGAAAAAACCCGCCTAGCCATTCAGTTGTTACCAATGATGGATGATAAAGCCATTATTAAAGTGACAGGACTATCACTGGAAGAAGTTGCAGTTTTAAGACGTCATGAGTTGGATGAATAGGCGTAGCACACTGGAAGTCAGGATCTCTTTTTGTGTGATGTCCTGAGAAACCAATGCTAAGTCAGCGTACCACTAAAAAGCCTTCAATCACCTAAACCTTTGTCCTCGATCATTGGGTTGTCAGATATAGCAGAGGTATTGAACTTTTCACGTCAAAATATGAGACAACTCATGTTAAATAACAAAGCATTTTTCCCTGTTCCAATACATGAGGGTAAGGTTTCACTTTGGCATTTATTCAATGTTTTAACATGGTTTAAAAAAGAAAAAAGTCAATGGTTGAAGATAATCTCATTGATATTGCAAAAGCCAATATGCAACTGAGCTTTGTAAAAGAAGCATCTAATTTAGAGTCTGTGGTTCAATCAAAGATTGTTACTTTACCTAAAAAAACTACATCATGTAATTTTCAAGGTGAACCTTTGTTAAGCGATTGGTTTTAGTTCTTAAATCCTTTTATCATATACAAAGTACATTAGCATAACTAATTATTTAACATGAACTTAGTGTTACGTTGCAGTGGTCAACTGCGTTTCTAGGTTTAAGGGAGTTATTGTGAACACAAGGATTAAAAACAAGCTTGTTCTTTCAGTGATATTACTCATGGCAACAGGTTGTGAATCCAATACAGCCACTTCAACCTTGCCGTCAAGCCTCATCGCTAAAAAGCCTGTAGAGATGCCATCAAAAATAACAGAGTGCAAAGATCCAAGGTCTGCTGTGTGTACCAGAGAGTTTCGACCTGTTTGTGCGACTAAAGATACAGGTGTGAGATGCATAACAACACCCTGCCCGTCAACGAAGAAAGTGACTTATAGCAACGGGTGCATGGCTTGTGCAGATGCTAAAGTGTATAGCTATGAAAGGGGTGCTTGTGAAAAAGTTTCACGTTAATAATTAGTCGAGCACATGACTGCCAGATAACGTATTAGTGTAAGTGTTGCTATCTGGCAGAGTGATGAATAATTCAAACTAGCCGTTAGGAGTTCTACGAGTTTGAGACAGCTCAATCTAGATAAATAAGCTTACATCCGCTTGCTGTGCTTTTGGTAAAAAGCTAGCTGCACCAATCCAATCAGAAATTTCCGGAATAAATTCATCCTTTGACATTTCGAATAGATCTACCGTCATTTGACAGGCTACTAATTTCACCTCAGCTTCCAAACAGAGTTCGCGTAACTCATCTATGGTTGCAATACCTTTGTTTTCCATGGTCTTTTTCATTAGTGTGGTTGCCACATTTTCGAAACCAGGGACTCCCGCCATCACCAGATTGGGGATTTTAATATCCGTTTTGCGTAGCCATTCGGGACCCATTGGCATTTTCATGGGCATAGCGGGGTTGCCTAGTGGACTAATGGAAAGATCAAGGTCTTTCTTTAATAGACTAAGTCCATAGAAAGTGAAGAATATCTCCACATCCCAGCCCAGTGCGGCTGCGGTAGAAGCCAAAATAAAAGGAGGATAAGCCATATCCAATGTGCCTTTTGTAGAGATGATTGTCATCGAGGGGGTATGGTTGGCTTCACGTTCTTTCATTTTATGTTCAAAGCGCTCGTCAAAACGCTCATTAAACTGTTGATCAAAGAGAGAGAAGTCAGTGTTACTGGCTTCAGAGGTGTGATTTAATGTCTCTGCTGTTGCATTCATGATGTACTCCTGTTGTTTGTCTGTTTAGCAAAGTAAGTTATTTAAGATTTCTTGATAATAAATGAAAATTCGTCTCCTGCTGCTTCGGATGACACCAGCTTATTTCCTGTTTGTTTACAAAAAGCTTCAAGATCATTAACTGATCCAGGATCAGTAGCTTGTATCGCTAGTAGATCACCTGACTGCATGGAATTAAGTGCTTTCTTTGTGCGCAAAATAGGTAGAGGGCAGTTAAGATTACGTGCGTCTAGTGTTTGTGTGATGTTAGTATTCATAATGAATCTCCAATAGTTGACCGTTCGGTCATGTGTTTAAGTAAATGTGTACAATTGTTTCTTAGAGACCTTTGGATGAAAGGATGTCGAGAGAAAAATGAGCGTAATTTTTTCTATTTTTGTTAAAGAAGAGGGTAGTAGCCGAGCTATTAGCCTAATTTCTAGCATAAATAGAGGAAATTCAAGCTATTTTTTAGTGAGATTGCCGTTTTACCAAAACGGTCAACTCAATTATTAAGCTTGCTAAATCCGTCATATCTTTCGTGCAAAGATCTCTCTAGTAATATTAATGATTTTATTGACTGTACGGTCAAATCATAAATGGTAAAGCTAGTAAAGCTTTACCTAGCTACATACATACAACGCTTAGAGCCTTCTCTGAGCCTAGGAGTCTGTCTGAGAACTAAGAAGCTACTGCAAACCCCATGATCATCATAATTTGAAGTTATTGGTATCGTTAAATAGAATGACTACTCGCCACAACTAATAAGTCCAGCTTATGGCAATCCTGTGATTTTTTCTACGCTTCTAGTTCTCGGACGGCCTCCTAGGTTAATTCAATACGAATATTCACTAAAGCTGGACCCAGTTTATAAATAACCTCAGGATCATTTTGTGCTTTTGCGAATAAAATCATCCCTTCTAGATAAGCTAGCATAGCTTCGGCGGTTAAATCTGTATTTAAGGGTTCAATAGCGTTGAGTTTTACGGCTTCTTCTAATGCTTCTTTAAAACGTGATTTAGAGACTTCAAAAACAGCGTTTAAACGCGCTCGTAAAATATCGTCTTTAGTACTGACTTCAAGCACTAAGTTGCCAAATAAACAACCAGGAATCTTGCCGTGTTTCTCTTTTACCGATTTCTGCCAATAGTAGGCGGCATCAATCATATAACTAATACGTTCCATCGGCGGCAATGCAGGGTCGAAAGCTTCTGCTACAAACCCATTCGCCCACTCTGAGGCGAATTCATCAATTACGGCTAACGCAAGGTCTCGTTTAGAAGGAAAAAAGTGGTAGAAACTGCCTTTCTGAATAAGCGCAGTATCGCAAATTTCCTTAATTCCTACATCCGCGTAGCTACGGGAATGGAAGCGGGATTTAGCCGCGTCAAGTATTCGGTCTCTAGTATTCATTGCGATAGTCATGTGTTATAGAGTAGTTGACCGCACGGTCAACTGTCAAGCGTGTGATTGATTTTTATGATGAGTAGAGTGTGATTATCAACATCTATAAAAGGAATTAAGTGGGAGTAAGAGAAGTTTGCTATTATTAGCCTTCATATATGAAATCAGGAATAGCCAAATGACAGGTGCAGTTGTAGCAAAGAAAGGGCCATATGTAGTTGATTTAGTGGAAGGTACTTATTACTGGTGCAGTTGTGGTCGTTCTGAAAATCAACCTTTTTGTGATGGTTCTCACAAAGGAACAGATTTTACTCCTGTTGAATTCACCGTATCTGAAAAGACTAAGAAGGGGCTTTGCGGTTGCAAACACACCAAGAAGCCACCTTTTTGTGATGGACAACATAGAGAGAGATCTTTGCACGAAAGATATGACGGATAAAAATGGCTTGAATTCCCTCTATTTCTGCTAAAAATTCGGCCAATAGCTCGGCTATTCCCCTTTTTTTTAGCAAAAATAGAGAAAATTACGCTCATTTTTCTCTCGCCATCCTTTCGTGCAAAGGTCTCAGAGACTTATAATATTAATTAACTATCCCGAGTATGCTTAAATATTTTTTTGGAATCCTCTTGGTACAGGCGGTAACGGTTGTACTGGTTTTACTCGCTCCACCTGACTTACAGGGCATAGGATTGTTGCGTTTAATTATTCCTCTCTTGTTTATTGGTTTTGCCGTGGCCTTTTGGTTCTCATCACTTGCCCATCACCTGCGTAAAGATGAATTGTCTCAAGTTAATGAAAAATTTGCTAAAGAGCGCGAACATATACGTATTAATGCGGAGCGAGCCAAAGCGCGGGTTATGAAACAAGCTCAAAAAGAAGTAGCAAAAGAAGCACGAGTAACGCATGCGAAAGCTAATTTTAAAGTGGGTGCGACTTTTGCCGGTGCTATTGGTTTTGGTGCGTTGTTATTACTAACGCAGTTTTTAACCATTGGTATTGTTTTAATGACAACATCAGGTGGTGCATTGGCGGGCTATTTATATCGTGGTCGTAAACAGAACGCGGTTGCCATTAGCTCAGATAGAGCGGATAAATTAATTAAAGTGAATCCAAGTAAGAAGAACGGGCTTTTGCCTAGATTGAAGAGTAAGACCTAGTGAATGAATCCGTTAACCAGTTGAAATAAGAATATTTTCAGAAGCTAACATGTAGATACTATGAGAATCACAAAAGTCCTATCTTAGTTCTTTCACACAAATAAAGGAACAAGACATGACCCAAGTGATTCTCAAAACAAACCTTAATACAAACGGGTGCTTATTGCACGTGGCTTTTGACCTGAGCCATAAAAGCTGGAAGTTAGCCTTCACAGTGATGGCAAGCACTATAGCTATTGCACTGTTGAAGGAAAGAATCTTCCTGCATGAAGCGAAGCGATCAGCAAAGCCAAACAGAAGTTTGGTCTGCCAGAAAATTGTCAAGTAGTGAGCTGCTTTGAAGCAGGACACGAAGGTTTCTGGTTACATCACCCTTTAGAACGTATAGGTGTACACAACCTGGTAGTAGACTCCGAACAGATAGAGAGACTGAGTGTGGGCGATAAGCATGCTAGGAAATACGAAATCCAACCGTGACCGAAAGATGCACCCAGTAGAATCTGATGCCACGGGCCGAAAGTTTTAGCACCTTACTCGGGGAGATCTTCGCTATGAGAGTAGAGGAGAAGTCAGTAGAAGCCATAGTAGCGAAAAAGTCTCTGTAATGGAGGTGGACAGATTTTTGCTCCTGCAAGATCTGCATTTCCGCCATCCTTGGTGGTCAGCGAAGGGCGAAAGAATTGAGTTCACACAACTAACAAGCTCATTAGAAGCGCGTAGTGACCTGAAGCAACAGAGCATCGGCTTAAATGCAATTTCTCTGTTGGCGAGGAAGCCAGTCTGGAGGATGTCTTAACTGAAGGTAATCTGGCAGAAGCTGGAGAAGCGGTTAAACGCAATATAAGGTTGTGCAGTAATCGACGGAAAGACATTGAAACAAGCTTCAGACATCTAGAGTAACATTGGCAAACGATAGAAACCGAACTGAAAGCAGGAACTCCGTAAGATAGGAGGATGGACACGACGACTTATTGAGAGCTTAACAGCCCTCGGGTTCAACCGTCGGATACGGAAAACCGTTTGTTCGGTGGTGTGGGAGGGATAACAAACGCAATTTTGTTATCCCGACCCGATCAAACTGCATATTTTGAATACGTTTTTAGTTCAATAATCAATAGTATTGAACAGCCCTGAATTTGTACTGGGTATTTACAGATATAAGTATCTATAATCTGACTCTATTGCTGTGCATCTATTTTTCAGTATCTGCTTTTTCTTTTACTTCAGAGCAGTTATCAGTAACACTTTTAGAAATTTCTTTAATCTTATCTTTCTTTTGTTTACTGGTAAGTAACTCTGTTTTGCCATTTTCTTCCCACGCAATGGGTGAGCTGGTTTTGAGTTGCTTAAGGTTCTTTCTTTGTGAAGAGCAATAAGTGATAAGTTGTTTTTTATAATTGTCACTAACTTTCTTCTGCTTAGAAGCGATTTCTTCTCTTTTTGATGCGAGTTTATCCTCATCATCTTTATCTGATGACAAATAGGACGAATGCTTCTTGTTTTTACTCTTTAGAGCGGCAGCAAAGCGAATTTTATCTTCAATAGCTTCAGCTTCTTTACCTGCAGGAGCAGGTCTTTGTGTGTAATGAAGCTGCCCTTCAGAGTCAACCCACTTATAAATTTGAGCAGATAGGTTGGAGGCCATTGCAAGTAATAGTAAGGCGGTAGAGGTGTGGATTAGTGTTTTCATAATGATCTAATTTCTTATTATATTGAATATTAGAAAACTCTAATATTCTATGCTATTATCATTTTTTTTCCACTTTAGACTAGACTTTCTTGGGAAATCTGTGATCTAAGTCAGGCAGTGCAGCTTTGAAGTACTATAAATAGAGTACTAACAAACAGTGGTAGCTTGTTTTGATATACAGCTTATTACTATCTATATAGCAAGGTCGACACTCAAAAGCTAAACCTAAGGATAATTATATATGAGAACGTTTTATAAATCTTTAATATTCGGACTAATGGTTAGCACCTATCCTCTTACTTCTATTGCAGAAAGTAAGCTAGAGCTTATAACCGTAAACACAAAAGAAGTGCCTAATATTCAAGTGTTGAATGGTCAAATTGAGGCAGTCAATAAAAGTACCTTGTCGGCTCAAACTAGCGGTTCAATTGAAGAGCTTAACTATGATGTGGGGGATTTTGTCGAGAAAGGTAAGACTATCGCGCGAATTAAATCACGTACACAACGTGCGGGTTTAACGCAAGCTCAAGCTTCTGTTGGTCAAGCAAAGGCTTCTGTGGGTCAGGCAAGAGCCACTTATAAAGCGGCATTAGCCAGTGCTGAAGAAGCTAATGCTAACTTTAAGCGAATCGAATCTATTTATAATCGTAAACTTGTTTCTCGTGCGGAATACGATAAAGCAAAGTCTGCGATGAAAACGGCTAATGCGCAAGTGGGAGCCGCTAAGGCTGCGCTTGATGCGGCTAAAACTGGCGTGACGGCTGCTGCTGCACGTAAAACACAAGCAGGTGAGCAATTAGGTTATACCGAAGTTATTGCTCCTTTCAGTGGTATTGTTACTGAGCGTCATGTGGAGTTAGGTGAGTTAGTAACCGCAGGAAAGCCCATCATGACAGGCATTTCCCTCAATGAATTACGTGTTACAACCGAAGTGCCACAGGGTTTAATCAAAGGTGTGCGTAAATACAAACAAGCTAATGTTTATATCTTGGGCGATGAGCCTGCCATTCCTGTGAAGTCCTTAGTTTTCTTTCCTTATGCTGATCCGCTAACGAATGCCTTTAAAGTAAGAGCTGAGTTAGAGTCTGGCTTAAATGGTATTTATCCGGGTGCTTTTGTCAAAGTAGCTTTTGTGGTGGGTAAAACTACTCAGTTAGTGATCCCTGAGACTGCGGTAGCTTATCGTGGAGAAGTGACTGGCGTGTATGTTGTTGATGAGAAAGGTAATCCTTTGCTACGTCAAGTACGTCTAGGCCGAAAGCTAGGTGATGGCCATATTATGGTGCTTGCAGGTTTGGATGATGATGAAAAGATTGCCCAAGATCCTGTACACGCGACCTTCTATCTAAAACGATCTGCAATGGCGCAAGCCGAAGCAGAGTTGGAGAATACTCATGAGTGATACCAAAATGGGTATTTCAGGAAGAATTGCTAAAAAATTCCTGCTCACTGAGATTACACCTTTATTAGCACTAGTCGGTTTGTTACTAGGTTTTTTTGCGGTGATGGTTACACCACGAGAAGAAGATCCTCAAATTAATGTAACCATTGCTAATGTATTTATTCCCTTTCCTGGTGCTAGTGCTGAAGAAGTAGAACGTTTGGTGAGTACACCTGCGGAACAGGTGTTATCTGAGATTAAAGGTATCAAGCATATCTATTCGACTTCACGTCCAGGTATGTCGATCCTTACTGTGCAATATAAAGTAGGGCAAGATCGAACGGACGTATTGGTACGCTTGTATAACAAAGTTGCTTCCAATCAAGATTGGTTACCACAAAAATTAGTCGTGGGTTTACCCCTTATCAAACCTAAGGGTATTGATGATGTGCCTATTATTACTATTACCTTATGGGATGGTGGGGACGTTAAATTACCCGATAGCTCTCAAAAAAGACATGAAATAGACCTAACACAAGTTGCTCATGCCGTAGAAGCTGAGTTAAAACGTGTAAAAGGTAGCCGTGATATCTATACGGTTGGTGGCTCTTCGCGAGTTGTGCATGTGTTATTAGATAGTGCGCGTTTAGCGGGTTATGGTATTTCATTACAAGATTTACGTTATGCGTTACAAGTGAGTAATTCCGCAAAAGATGCCGTATCACTGGTTGATAATAATGAAGAAATACAAATTGTTGCAGGTAGACTACTTAGTAGTGCAGATGAAATAGGTGATTTGGTGGTAGGCGTGTTTAACAACAAGCCCGTATTTTTGCGTGATGTTGCTGATGTACGTTTACAAGCAGATAGCCCACAATCTTATGTCACTTTTGGTACTGCAAAAGGTGCAAGCCACATAGGCTTGGAGCAGGGTATTAGTACCCCTGCTGTAACTATAGCGGTAGCGAAAAAGCCAGGCACAAATGCAGTACAGCTTGCAAATGATGTTATTAAACGTTTTGAACAACTAAAAAATACTTATATTCCAGCAGGTGTAAAAACAAAAGTAACACGTAACTATGGCGCGACAGCGGATGCAAAATCTAAAAAGCTGATCCATAAACTCATTATAGAAACCATTGCGGTATCCATTTTAATCTGGATAGCATTAGGCTGGCGCGAAGCGTATATCGTTGGTACAGCAGTTGTAATCACCTTGGCCGTCACGCTATTTGCCTCATGGGCATATGGATTTACGTTAAATCGAGTTTCACTCTTCGCATTAATATTCTCAATCGGAATACTGGTCGATGATGCTATTGTGGTGGTGGAAAATATCCATCGGCATATGGTTATGGGGGATAAATCGCTAATTAAAGCCATTCCTCTAGCAGTAGATGAAGTGGGTGGGCCGACGATATTAGCAACTTTTACGGTAATCGCAGCGCTGATGCCGATGGCATTTGTAAGCGGTCTAATGGGGCCTTATATGAGTCCTATCCCCATTAATGCCAGTATGGGAATGCTAATTTCGTTAGCAGTAGCTTATGTAGTTACTCCTTGGATGACCAATAAAGTACTGAGTAAAGTTGACTTTAGTAAGCATCATGCAGAAGAGGGTGGTGGTAAAATAAGAGCTTTCTATGACAAGATAATCGGCCCCTTCCTGGATGATAAAAAAGGTACTCGTAGACGCTTTACCTTGCTAGGTATTATCACCCTGTTTATCTTCGCATCGATAGCTTTGGCAGGTGCAAAGCTAGTTGTACTGAAGATGTTACCCTTTGATAATAAAGGTGAGTTTCAGATAATCGTTGATATGCCTGAAGGCACTACGCTGGAGCAAACATCGCGTGTACTTAATGAGGTGAGTTATCGTCTCAAGTCGGTTGAAGAAATCAGTGATTATCAGATTTATGCAGGTACAGCAGCACCGATTAACTTTAATGGTTTAGTGCGTCAGTATTATTTACGTGAAGGCTCTAACTTAGGTGATATTCAAGTTAACTTGATTGATAAGCATGTTAGAGACAGAAAAAGTCACGATATTGCGTTAGCTGTTCGAGAAGATACCAAAGACTTGGCAAAAAAATATAATGCCAGTATTAAAGTAGTTGAGGTGCCACCTGGTCCTCCTGTGTTATCGCCATTGGTAGCTGAGGTTTATGGGTTGGATTATGACGGGCAGATAGAAATAGCACGTGAAATCAAAACCATCTTTAACGAAACGGACGATATTATTGATATTGATGACAGTATCGAAGCTCCGCAAAAGCAATTAGTGGTTAAAGTGGATAGACAAAAAGCGGCCTTGTTGGGAGTGTCTCAAGCAACTATCACAGAGGCTATTAGTACGGTATTAGGAGGTGAAGATGTCTCGTACCTACACCGTAAAGACATTAAGTACGCAGTACCGATTCGTTTGGAATTTCCTGTGTCACAAAAAGACAAGATTGAATCCATTTTAGCGTTACGCGTGCGCAGTCGAAACAAGTCACTAGTCCCCATGTCTGAGTTGGTTAAAGTTGAAGAAACTAAGCTTTCTCACTCTATTCATCATAAAGACTTACTACCTGTAGTTTATGTCATGGGTGATATGGCAGGTGAAACGGATAGTCCGCTATATGGTATGTTCGATATATTCTCAAGCATCAAAGAAAAGCCCGTACAGCGCTATGGTGAAACTATCGAACAATACTTTATCAACCCACCTGAAGACCCGTATTTTTATAGCGTAAAATGGGATGGTGAATGGCAAATTACCTACGATACCTTCCGTGATATGGGTATTGCTTATGCCTTTGGCATGCTGTTGATGTACCTTTTAATAGTGGCTCAGTTTCGTTCTTATATGGTGCCACTTATCATTATGTCACCCATACCGTTGACCATTATCGGGGTAATGCCAGGTCATGCGATGTTGGGTATGCAGTTCACAGCAACCTCAATGATAGGCATGATCGCTCTGGCGGGAATTATTGTTAGAAACTCCATTTTGTTGGTGGACTTTATTAATGAGCAATTACGCCAAGGTCATGAGCTTAAAGAAGTTATTATTAATGCGAGTGCGGTGAGAACTAAACCTATCGTGCTTACGGCAATAGCCGCAATGGTAGGTGCATTCTTTATTATTGATGATCCGATCTTTGGGGGGCTTGCGGTATCGTTGATATTCGGCATCTTGGTGTCAACGTTATTGACATTGATATTGATCCCATTGATGTATTACATGTATATCCGTACACGTTTGCACTTGGTATTAGACAAAAAAATATAATTGAAATTCTGGCACTCTGTTGGGTGCCAGACTCCTTATGGAATTTGATCAACTCATGATTCGTTTTTCTGAGGCTAGAATCCGCCAGATTTTCGCTATAAAAGCAACCAATAGCTACGGCTATTGTAGGGCAATCGCACTTAAAATAGCTTGATATTATAATCTAAATTAAGTATTAGATGTAAGCTTTTGATTTACTATGAAAGCAAAAGCTATCCCCTCCATTCTTCACCATTTCTCGAACATAG